>NZ_FTPR01000001.1:1905717-2258576 GCF_900156505.1 Yoonia rosea
CGAGATTACGTCTGAAGCGAAGAAAGACGCCAATCTGGTTGAGGCAAAGTCGGTGAACTAAGCCGACAAGACACAATCACCGCGACGCGCTACCTTTACGGGTGGCGCGTTTTTTGTTTCGCGACCGCAATGTCAGCATCGAGCCCAAAGCGGACCTGATATGAGATGCGCCAACTAGCTGATTGGATGCAGCCCAGTACTAATGTAGAAACAAAGGCAAACTTGAACCTCGGTACCTTCGTGTAAGGAAACAAATTTGAGCATACCTCTAGATTTAAAATCCGCCGACTTCTTGGCGCTAAGACGAGAAAATCAGCACATACTTTCTAATCTCGCGAAAAATGGTTTAGACCTTTCAAGAGAGGTGGAAATCGAGTTTGAGTGCCAATTTTCAACTAAGTCCAAGGCAGTAGCGGCGAGAACTAAGATGCGCAGCTTGGGGTCATTGCCAGCAGAAGGCCTCTATATGATTGCACATCGCACCTCGGGCAAAGATCTTTGCAGCCTTCTTGTTTGTGTCCCAATGATTCCTGATGTTCAGCTTATCTCTGAGTTAGAAGCCCGACTTAGATTTGTTGGTGATCTGTGCGGTGGAAATGTTTCTGGATGGGAATTTCCAGAAGCATAGCTCGCCTAAAGTAAACGACTTTGCGAGCGGCAACAAAGTCCGCATAGCCGCCGCCCACTGTTGACAAAGCTGCGACCGAGAACAAGTGTTTAACATTCTCTGAGCACGAGAACACTGGAATATGGCTGGGCTTTTGCAACGGTAGCCAACGGCAGCTTCGTCTGCATAGCGGACATTCAAGACTCGCCCACCGATCCGTTTAATGCGCCTCGGCCCAGTTCGCACCCTGCCCTGCATCCACGGCCAGTTTCACGTCCAGTTTCGCCGCAGGATCGCTTGCGTTCTCCATCACGTCACGCGCGGCATCGATCAGATCACCAGCGGCCTCTTCATTGACCTCGAAAATCAGTTCATCGTGGACCTGTAGCAGCATCTTGGCGGGAAGCCCCTCGATCGCCGCAGGCATCCGGATCATCGCGCGCCGGATCACATCTGCCGCCGTGCCTTGGATCGGCGCGTTGATCGCGGCGCGTTTGGCAAAGCCCGCTTGCGGCCCTTTGGCGTTGATCTCGGGCGTGTTGATCTTGCGCCCGAAGAGCGTCTGCACATAGCTGTGCTCTTTGGCGAAAGCGACGGTGTCATCCATGTATTTCCGGATGCCCGGGAAGCGTTCGAAATAGCGGTCGATGAACCCCTGCGCCTCGCCCCGCGGGATGCGCAAGTTGCGCGCAAGGCCAAAGCCCGAAATGCCGTAGATCACGCCAAAGTTGATCGCCTTGGCCTGCCTGCGCACATCCGGCGTCATCTCGTCCAGCGGCACATCGAACATCTCGGACGCGGTCATCGCGTGAATGTCGATCCCGTCCAGAAACGCCTGTTTCAGCGCATCAATCCCCGCGATATGCGCCAGAATACGCAGTTCGATCTGGGAATAATCGAGGCTGACAATCACCTTGCCGGGTTCGGCGACAAAGGCCTCGCGAATGCGCCGCCCTTCCTCGGACCGCACCGGAATGTTCTGCAAATTCGGATCGGTCGAGGCCAGTCGCCCCGTGTTCGCGCCCGCAATCGAATAGGACGTATGCACGCGCCCCGTGTCCTTGTTGATATGCTCTTGCAGGGCGTCCGTATAGGTCGATTTCAGCTTCGACAGTTGCCGCCAGTCGAGAATGCGGCGCGGCAAGTCGTGCAATGTGGCAAGGTCTTCAAGAACATCGGCGCCGGTGGAATAGGCACCTGTCTTGCCGGTTGACGGCTTCTTGCCATCGGGCATTTCCAGCCCCATTTCGTCGAACAGGATTTCGCCCAACTGCTTGGGCGAACCGACGTTAAAGGGCCGCCCTGCCATTTCCTGAATTTCCGCCTCAAGCCCCGCCATTTTCTGGGCAAATGCATTCGACATCCGGCTGAGCGTATCGCGATCAACCTTGATGCCGTTCCGCTCCATCTGGGCCAGCACCGGCACCAGCGGGCGTTCCATCGTTTCATAGACGGTTGTGACGCGGTTCACATGCAGTTGCGGCTTGAACTGTTGCCACAGACGCAGGGTGATATCGGCATCTTCTGCGGCGTATCTCACCGCGTCATCAACGGGCACACGATCAAAAGTGATCGCGGATTTACCGCTGCCCAACAAGGGTTTGATCGGGATCGGCGTATGCCCCAGATACCGTTCGGACAAGGTATCCATACCATGGTTATGCAGCCCCGCATTCATCGCATAGGACATGAGCATGGTGTCATCTATCGGAGCGACAGTGATATCAAGACGGGCAAAAATCTTGGTGTCGTACTTCATGTTCTGCCCGATTTTGATGACCGCTGGGTCCTCAAGCACAGGTTTGAGCATCGCCAGACACTCGGCCATATCCATCTGCCCGTCGGCCATATCATCCGATCCAAACAGATCATCCGATGACGCGGATTTATGGGTCAGCGGGATATAACAGGCCTGACCCGCCGCGACAGACAGCGAGATGCCGACAAGATCGGCAGTCATATCATTCAAGCCAGTGGTTTCGGTGTCGACGGCCACATAGCCCCGTTCACGAATACGGTCGATCCAGACCTGCAGGGCCGCCGCATCGCGCACACATTCATAGGCGTCCGCGTCAAAGCCAACCTGTTCAGGTGTCGCCACTTCGGTCGCGGCTGGGGCCGAGGCCTCGATCACGGGGGCTTCAACGCCCAGCTTTTCAGCAATGCGTTTCGTGACCGTGCGGAATTCCATTTCGGCAAGGAACCCCATCAGAACCTCTGGATCAGGATCGCGCACCTCGAGATCATCCAGCCCGAAATCCAGCTTCATATCACAATCAAGCTGCACGAGCTTCTTGGACATCTCAATTTGCGCGCGGTTCTCGATCAGCGTTTCGCGCCGCTTGGGCTGTTTGATCTCTTCTGCGCGGTCTAGCAGGCTTTCCAGATCACCATATTCATTGATCAAAAGCGCCGCTGTCTTGATCCCGATCCCCGGCGCACCCGGCACGTTATCAACACTATCGCCGGCCAGCGCCTGCACATCAACCACGCGGTCAGGGCCCACGCCAAACTTTTCAACGACGCCTTCGCTGTCGATGCGCTTGTTCTTCATCGGATCAAGCATTTCTACGCCGTCACCGACCAACTGCATCAGGTCCTTATCGGACGATACAATCGTCACACGTCCACCGGCATCGCGGGCCTGATGGGCAAGGGTGGCGATAATGTCGTCGGCCTCGAACCCTTCCATCTCCTCGCAGGCGATATTGAAAGCCTTGGTCGCCACACGCGTCAGGGGGATTTGCGGGCGCAGATCCTCGGGCATCGCCTCACGGTTGGCCTTGTACTGGTCGTACATATCGTTGCGGAATGTATGACTGCCCTTGTCGAAAATCACGGCGACATGGGTGGCAGCATCAGCGCCATTATTCCCGTCAACATAGCGTTGCAGCATGTTGACGAAACCGCTGACCGCACCAACGGGCAGGCCATCGGATTTGCGTGTGAGGGGCGGAAGCGCATGATAGGCGCGGAAAATGAAGGCAGAGCCGTCAATCAGATGCAGGTGACAGCCTTTGCCGAATTTCGTTTCCATCGTTTCATCCCCTCATGTCTTGGGCGCAGATGTGCCATGATACGCATCATGGTTCCAGTGACCATCTGCCTTACAGCGACACTTAGCGCAAAAACAGGATGGATCAGACTTTGCCTTCAAAGTCCTTATGCACAAGCTTTGCATCGCAATAGGGGCATTCAATCCAGCCCTGCTCATGCGGGATTTGAAGCCACACGCGGGGATGACCCAGCGCACCTTCACCGCCATCACAGGCCACGCGCCAATCGTTCACAATCTTTGTTTCGGGGGCTGGTGTGGACATGATCTTACCTGTCTGGTTGCCGCGGGGCGCGCCCCGCCTTAAGTCTGCACCAGACATACCGCAGGTGCGGCGCAGGGGAAAGACAACATGACCGACAATGCCATAGAAATTCACGGGCTGAAAAAGACCTATGCCGCCACCGGGCGCAGCCCTGCCAAAGAGGCGCTGAAAGGGATTGATCTGGATATTCCGCGCGGATCAATCTTTGGCCTTTTGGGGCCGAATGGCGCGGGCAAATCGACGCTGATCAATATTCTGGCGGGTTTGGTCGTGAAAACCGAAGGTACCGTAAAGATCTGGGGCTTTGATCAGGACAAGAACCCGCGCCAATCGCGCGCGGCCATCGGGATCATGCCGCAAGAGCCGCATCTGGACCCGTTTTTTACGCCTGCAGGGTCTTTGGACGTGCAAGCGGGGCTTTATGGTGTACCCAAAAACCAACGCAAGACGGCCGAAATTCTGGAACTGATCGGGCTGACGGACAAAGCCGACGCCTATGCGCGCTCGCTTTCCGGCGGCATGCGGCGCAGGCTCTTGCTGGGCAAGGCTCTGGTGCATTCGCCGCAAATCCTTGTGCTGGATGAACCCACCGCAGGCGTCGATATCGAGTTGCGCAACATGCTGTGGCAGAACGTGCGCAAGCTGAACGATGAAGGGATGACGATCATCCTGACGACCCATTACCTCGAAGAGGCAGAAGAGATGTGCGACGACATCGCCATCATCAACCACGGCGAGGTGATCGTGCGCGACAGCACCGCCAACCTGCTGGGACGGTTGGACAGCAAAACGCTGGTGATCACACCCGACAGCCCCGCCGATCTGCCCGCCCTGCCCGATACGATTACCGGACAAAAGCTGGCCAATGGCATGCTGACCTTCACCTACCAGAGCGGCACGACGCCTGCTGATCAGATCCTGAATATTGTGCGGGATGCCGGGATCACGATCAAGGATGTCAAAACCCAAGAGGCGCATCTGGAAGAGGTATTTTTATCCCTCACCTCATCCAAATAGGCATGGTCTTTCCATGTCCCTTCAAACTTCCCCCGGAGGGCATCAAAATTCCTGAATTTTGATCAGCGCGCCAGCATCCGCCCCATGGGACGACCACCAAGAATATGCATGTGGTAGTGCGGCACTTCCTGCACTCCGTGCGCACGGGTGTTGGCAATCGCACGGAACCCTTCTTCGACACCGGTCAGACGACACACTTCGGCTACGGCCTGCATGAAACCGCTGTGTTCCTCGGCCGAGGCATCGCGGGCAAAGTGATCAAGGCTCATATAAGGGCCTTTGGGAATGACCAGCACATGCACGGGCGCCTGCGGTGTGATGTCTTCAAAGGCCAGCGCATGATCGTTTTCATAGACGGTCTTGTTGGGGATTTCTCCACGCAGGATTTTGGCAAAGATATTCTGATCGTCGTAGGCGTATTCCATAGGTATCCTCAATCAACAAAAAGATGGGGGGTCTCGGCAAGCATGCGTGCCACATCCGGCGACACGCTCAGAAACTGTGCGAGTGCTGCTGCATTTTCGTCCGTCGTCGCGGTTTCCTTGATGCGGCTGGCATTCACAAACTGTGCATCGCGAATGGCTTCGCGTTCATAGACCATGTCATGGCGAATGGTTGGCAAAAGGCGCGCAAACGTCGCTTCACTGGTCTGTGGACCAGCAAGCCCCACCCGCATCGCATGACCGACCAGATATTCATCATCAAAAGCACACTCGATCTCCAGCAGGCGCACAGTGGCGCGGTCGGTGTAGAAATCGGTAATCAGATCAAGGCTGGATGTATCAAGACAGATCACCAAACGGTCGCTGTCGAAATGATCGAAAATCAGACGCATCAAAGCGCGCCGGTGCCGTCCGCGTTTCTGCAACGACGTCTCGATGCCGCCAAGGTCCGGTAACAGGGTTTCGTCTTCGTTAAAAAGATACTCCAGGGCCGGCACATTGGTGTGATGCTGGATTGCGGCCACAAGTCGCTTGGCGACGTGCCATTTCTTGCAGGCGATAATCATCAACTCGCGACTGCGCCCCAATGTCGTTTCATTCTCCCAGAACCGTGGCGCAAAGCGTCGCCCCACACGGCCACGACCTGACAGAAACTGAAACAAGCTGCGCCCTTCGTCGGAAATCACAAAATCCATCCGGTCGCTGGCGTAGAGCGTACCAAGCTGGCTGCGCAGGTCTTCTGCCTCGGGGCTGATCTTGCGCGCAAAAAGCGACCCTTGCCCCAAAAGCAGCTCGTAATGATCGTTATAGAAGGTCACCGGCATGCCGTAGTCTGTGAACATCAGAAACGTCAGTGTGCGATTCTCGATCTCGCGGGCAGGCACAAGGTGGCGTACGAGGGTCTGAAAGAACGTCTCATCGGGGATCCAGGTTGTGCGAAAAAAGCGCATCACATCACGGCGGGCATAGGCGAACTCCAGGATCGCCTCGATAGTTTGACGGCGCAGACACCACCATTGGCTGCCAATCATGATCTGCAAATCCTCTGGGATTTTGCGCGTCATCCTGAAACGCTTTTGCAGCTCTAGCGCGGTATAGAACCGGCGCTTCTGCGTCCGCTCGTTAAAGAAATGGCGATAGACCAGTCGTTCCTCGCGAAAGCCGGTCTTGATCCAGTTGCTGTCAAAGAAATCATGGCTTTCGATGTAGTCCACATCATGTGCATCCAGTAGCTCATAGGCAAATTTCGCAGATTTGATGGGCATGCAATCGCCCGAAACCATGTAGAAATGCGTCGCCCGCGGAAAGGCTGTGACAGCGGCCTCTACGGCATGCAGCGTGGCTTGCACCAGGCTCCACTCGCCCCATCCGCATTTCACGCGACGTTTGGCAAAGGCCACATTCTCGTTTCCAGCCAACGCCGCTTTGATTTCGCTGAAATCAGATGCAGCCGCAGAAGCATCAAAATGAATCGCAATATAGTCACCCGCTGCCGTCAACTGCTCTGCCTGCTGGATAATCGCCGCAGGATTCTTGTGACACAGCAAAATAAAGGCGACACGTGCCATATTTTCTTTCGATCCTCTTTCACAAGTCGTGTTCAAATCTGTCATAACGCGAACAGACATTGAAGTTACAGGCTTTCTTTGCTTTGAAAGAGCACAGTAATCGAAAAGGAATTCTGCGTGGCGAATTTTCCCGGAACCTGGATGACCGAGAGCGAAAGCGTGGTTTACCGCGTGGTGCCTAAATGTGCCTGCTCAACCATTGGCCAGATCATGTACTATTCCGACCACGGCGCGTTCTTTGACGGTGACATCCATGATGCCAAGACAGGCATCCATAAATGGGCTCTGGACGACAGCAAGCCGCTGATTGAGCGGAACGTGGCGGCGCACCAAAGCTACGCGTTTACCTGTGTGCGCAATCCCTACACGCGCATTCTGTCGTCTTTCTTTGACAAGATTTGCGGCGTGCAGCGCAACGGCAAATACTATCGCGGCAATCTGGTGCCACTACTGATCCAGAAATACGGGATCGAGGTAGGCGACCCTGAAAGCGGCTTTGAATTCGACCAGATCAAAAGCTTCCGGCGCTTCCTTTTGTTCGCGCGCGATACCATCCGCTGGCGGCGCCCGATGGAGCCGGACATCCACTGGTCGGCCATGTCCGGTCACATCTCGACTTTTATCGTGAACGGCGGGCGCTACGACAGCATCTTCTGGACCGAGAAATTCAATGACGGGATGCAGCAGGTGCTGGACGGTATCGAAACCAAACACCCCGTCGATCTGGCGCAGATTCCGCGCTTTAACGAAAGCGAAGGACACGGCCCCAAACGTGCCCATCCTGTCGAGGATTACTTCGACGATCTGTCCATGCATATCGTCTATGAGGTCTACAAAAAGGACTTTCGTATCTTCAAATATGATTTCGAAAATCCCGCCAACAAGATGCCCATTGGCGAGATTGATATCGATGAGGTTCACGCCAAACTTGGCTAACACTCGACATTTGCGCCGCACGGCCTAACTCGTTGATCGTAAAGCCGAAGGATGTGGTCTTATGTCGGTCGTATTGATCCTGGGCAGTGGCCCGAATGTCGTAAAATGCCGTGAGTGGCCGCGTGATCCTTTTGACCGGATCGTGGCGATCAATAACGCCTGGGCCGTGCGCCCTGATTGGGATGATCTGATCCACCCTGACGACTTTCCTGTCGAGCGCATGCCGGTGGATATGTCCGCGGGTCAGCGGATCATTCGTGCGACAGAGTATGTGCCGCTCCAAAATACATTGGGTGGTTTTGTTTATGCCGGTGGCACGATGGCCTTTACTGCTTCCTACTGGGCTTTGGCTGCGCTCAAGCCACGGGTTATCGCCGTCTTGGGCTGCGACATGGTTTACGACGACGCGAGCAAAACCCATTTCTATGGCAAAGGCACAGCCGACCCCTTGCGCACAGATGTTTCTCTGCGCTCTCTTGAGGCAAAGTCTGCACGCCTGATGGCTCTGGCCGCACGCCAAGGCTGCGCGATGCTGAATTTGTCGACTGATGAAAGCAGGCTGGTATTTCCGCGCGCCACACCTGAGACCGCGGCAGATGCTAAACCACTGTCACCAAATGAAGCGGTCATAGACGCCGCTTTGGCCGAAGAGGAACGTTTGGGGTATTACGTCCCCTCTGGCAAATACTGGAAAGAGGAAAGCCGCTTTAATGTGGCCGCCATAGATGCGCTGGACGCGCTCTGGCTTAAAGCAGTCCCTGCCCCTTGAACAAAGCTTTCAAATGCGCCTCGGGGCGCGCACCGATGTGGCTGATCACCTCGGATGCGGCAACATTGCCCATCATCGCGCAGGTCTGCAGATCGTGACCATTAGTCAGCCCCCACAGGAACGCACCGGCAAAAAGATCACCCGCGCCGGTGGCGTCAACAATCTGTGTCGGCACTGCAGGCACATGCCAGCGCTGGCCCTCAGCCAGGACATGTACGCCATTTTCACTATCGGTACAGGCAACGATCGCCACCTCTGACGCCGCTTGTGCGAGGGCGTCATCAAAATCTTCGGTCTGATACATCGACCGCATTTCAGCACGATTGCAGAAAAGCAGGTCCACATGATCGCGGATCATATCGCGAAACGCATCGCGGTGGCGCTCAATGCAGAACGGGTCGGACAACGTCAGAGAAACGCGCCCCCCCGCGCCCTTACAGGCCGCAACGGCCTTGGCGAAAGCGGCATGACTATCGGGGCCGTCAAAACGGTAGCCTTCCAGATAGATCCATTCGGCTTCGGCCATCTGGTCTTCGTCAATGTCATCCGCGGACAGGAACTCTGTGACGCCCAGATAGGTATTCATCGACCGCTCGCCGTCAGGGGTGACAAGGACAATGCAGCGGCCAGTTTCGGCCTCTTCGGACTTGGGCGCCATCGCTGTTTCGTAACCGGCACCCTGCGCGCGCAGATCGTGGGCAAAAATCGCGCCCAACTGGTCGTCCTTCACCTTGCCTACATAGGCGGTCCGTCCGCCCAGATGCGCAATGCCCGCAATGGTATTGGCCGCGGACCCGCCGCTGACCTCTTTGGCGGGACCGACGCGGGAATACAGATCAACCGCACGGTCCATATCGATCAGCTGCATGATGCCTTTTTCAACACCGGCCTCGGCCAGAAATGCATCTTCGGCGCGCGCGAGAACATCGACCATCGCATTGCCGATGCCCACGACCTGATACTTTTTCATAGGTTTTTATCCTCAAACATACAAAGATCGCGGATCAGACAGCCCGCGCATTTCGGTTTACGTGCCACACAGGTGTAGCGGCCATGCAGAATCATCCAGTGATGCGCATGGAGTTGAAAATCAGCCGGTATATGGTCTTCGATCGCGCGCTCAACCGCATCCACATCCTTGCCCGGAGCTACACCGCTTCGGTTACCAAAACGGAAAATATGGGTGTCGACCGCCTGCGCCGGTTGCTGCCACCACATATTCAGCACGACGTTGGCCGTTTTGCGCCCGACTCCGGGCAGGGATTGCAGGGCCGCGCGGGAATTGGGAACAACGCCACCATAGTCATCGACCAGAATCTGGCTCATCTTGATGACGTTCTTAGCCTTCTGACGGAACAGGCCAATGGTCTTGATATGCTCGGTCACACCCTCAAGCCCGAGGTCGAGCATTTTCTGGGGTGTATCGGCAATCTTGAACAGCTCCCGCGTCGCTTTGTTCACACCTGCATCAGTGGCCTGCGCCGACAATGCGACAGCCACGACAAGGGTGTAGACATTCACATGCTCAAGCTCGCCTTTGGGTTCAGGCTCTGCTGCATGGAACCGCTCAAAGATCGCGCGGATAGTATGATAATCGAGCTGTTTTGCCATGACGTCCGGTATGCCTTGAAGCCCGAAAGGGGGCAAGCGCGGATGCGCAATTTTCGGGTCGCTTCAGCGCTGCCTTGACCATAGTTTGACCGCATGGAACAGAATGACACATATCATTATCAAGTCATGCGCCGCGCGATTGCGGCAATTGACGCAGCAGGCGATGCCCCGCTCCCGCTGGCCGATCTGGCCGGCGAGATGAACATGAGCCCCGCGCATTTTCAGCGCCTCTTTTCCACGTGGGTGGGTGTGTCGCCCAAGCGTTACCAGCAGTATCTGACGCTGGGTCACGCCAAAACGCTGCTGCGTGACCGGTTCACCACGCTGGAAACAGCCCATGCCGTCGGCCTGTCGGGCAGTGGCCGCTTGCACGATCTCTTTGTGCGCTGGGAGGCCATGAGCCCCGGTGACTATGCCCGCGACGCAGCTGATCTCACAATCCGCTGGGGGTGGTTTGACAGCCCCTTTGGCCCTGCCTTGGTGATGGGCACCGCGCGCGGGATTTGCGGGTTGGCCTTCGCCGCAGAATCCGGACCGGATGAGGCCATGGCCGATCTGCAAGCGCGCTGGCCGAAAGCCGTCTATATCGAAGATCCCGATGCCCTTTCTCCTTGGGCGACAGCCGCCCTTGGCATGACTGGCGAGACACGACTGCACATGATCGGCGCACCATTTCAGCTCAAGGTCTGGGAGGCGCTGCTGACCATCCCTTCGGGCCATGTCACCAGCTATTCCGAAATTGCGCAGGCCGTTGGCAGCCCCAAGGCCGTGCGCGCGGTCGGCACTGCTGTCGGGCGCAATCCTGTCAGCTGGCTGATTCCCTGTCACCGAGCATTACGCAAATCGGGCGCACTCGGGGGGTATCATTGGGGTCTGCCAGTCAAACGCGCCATGCTGGCATGGGAATCCGCAAGGGCCGACGCCGCACCTCGAAACCTTTAGAATAGGCAAAACCCTGCTGGTGCCAGCGCCGTTATTGGATATCATTGCAAAAATGGGCATAAGCTGACCCATCACAGATGGTGCGCCTATTGCACCGATATTAAATGGAACCATGACCATGAAACTTTCGAAATTTCCGCTCGTTGTCGCTGCTGCGTCGCTGACACTGATTGCCGCCTGCGATGAAACGGGTCCGAACCAGATGCAGAACACGCAACAAGGTGCCGCAATCGGCGCAGGCGCCGGGGCTCTCTTGGGTGTGATTGCCAATAGTGGCGGCTCTGTCGAGGACCGCCAGCGCGGCGCGCTGATCGGTGCGGCGCTGGGCGGTGGTATTGGTGCCGGTGTCGGCAACAGCCTTGACCGTCAGGCAGAGGACTTGCGCCGTTCACTGCGCAGCGATGTTGGTGTGTCCAACAACGGCCGCAACCTTGTTGTTGTTCTCAGCCAGGACCTGTTGTTCGCAACGAACAGCACGCAGGTGTCCGGCACATCGCAAAACGAGTTGCGTATCGTCGCAAACTCGCTGAACCAATATCCGGACACAACGGTCAACGTGATCGGCCATACCGACAACGTCGGTGATGCGTCCTTTAACCAAGGCCTGTCCGAGCGCCGCGCCCAAGCTGTTGCTGCGATCCTGATGGGTGGTGGCGTGTCACCGGCCCGTATCCGCTCGATCGGTGCTGGTGAGAACAACCCGATTGCTTCGAACCTGAACGCATCGGGCCGCCAGATGAACCGCCGCGTGGAAATCGTGATTACGCCAAACTAAGGCGCAGCTTCATACACTGGATTTCGGAGGAGCCGCAGTGATGCGGCTCCTCTTTCTTATTGTGGATGCGGGACGTTGGTCATATCATTTGACCAATATATTGCGAAAGCTCACATGCCTTTTGAACCGGTCAGCCAAGAAAAACTCTCGCATGGCGTTGTGCGCCAGATCGAAGGATTGATCCTGAGAGGCATTTTGCGTCCGGGCGAACGGCTCCCGTCAGAGCGTGAACTCAGCGAACGGATGAGCGTGTCACGCCCGTCCCTGCGCGAGGCCCTGTCAGAATTGCAGGAGCGTGGCTTGCTGGCGTCCAAGGCAGGTGCCGGCGTTTATGTCGCCGATGTGCTGGGGTCTGCCTTTGCGCCGGCATTGGTCACACTGTTCTCCACCCATGATGAGGCGGTGTTCGACTACATCAGCTTTCGACGTGACATGGAAGGGTTGGCAGCCGAACGCGCAGCGCGATTGGCCAGCGATACAGACTTACAGGTCATCAACGCCATTTTTGAAAAGATGGAAGCCGCGCATCAGAAACGCAATCCTGCCGACGAGGCACATCTGGACGCTGATTTTCACCTGTCCATCATCGAGGCCAGTCACAATATCATCATGCTGCATATGATGCGTTCGATGTACGAGCTCTTGCGTGAAGGCGTGTTCTATAACCGCACAATCATGTTCAAACAGCGCATGACCCGTGACGCGCTTTTGGAACATCACCGGATCATCAACACGGCTTTGCAGAACCGTGACCCAGCGGGTGCGCGCAAAGCGGTTGAGACACATCTGAATTTCGTCGAAGCCTCGTTGTCGGATCATCAGAAATCCGAACGCAACGAAGTCTTTGCCCAAAAGCGGTTGGAACACGAAGGCTGGCGTTAGTCCGCCCGCCCTTTGCGGATCATGTCTGTCCAGAGCCAGATCGAGATGACCGCCTGAATGGCCAAGCCCGTCAGCGCGTAAGGATGCAGGACGACAGCAACCTGTCCAAGGATCACCGCAATATTCCAGAACCAATGCCAAATGATCAAAGGCCAGAGGTTGCCGACGCGGATCGCGATCGGGGCAAGAAAGAACCCCACCAGAAACGCAAAGAGCACTTGCAGCGACGTTTCCGACGCCCCCTGCCCGGCGATGCGGTTCACCCAATGGAAAAGGCCGAACGACAAGGCACTCAGAAACATCGCTGCCGGCACCGCGAGGCGGGTGATCGCACCGCGCAGCAGGACGCCCCGAAAAACAATTTCTTCACCAAAGGCGACCAGAAATGTCGTGACGGCCAGAAGCGTGATCCCGAAGGCACCCAGGCCTGCCATCATCTGCGCTGTAAGCGCTTGCGCAATGCCCGCCCCCATCACGGCCAGAACTACCCAGCTTGGCAAAAACCAAAGCAAACCCGACCACTGTACCCGCCCGAACCCGACAGCGCGCCAGTCTGCAAAACGCACGACGACAGCGGCACACATGAAAACAGCAATCAGTTGAACGGGTAACAGTGAAAGCAGTGCAATTTCGAGGCTGATCGGCTCCTGCCGCAAAACGAAGATATAGGCCGTCCCGACAGCGATAATCGCAGTATAGGCAACTGCCGTCATTATCCCGAGCCGAAGGCTAGGCATCGTCAATACTCCTGCACTTCGCCCTGGCTGCCAGTCTCAGAGGCACCCCTGTCTGTGTCAACGAAAAAGCCCGACCGCGGCGAACGCAATCGGGCTTTTCAGAAGACATATTTTGGGCTTAGTGCAGTTTTTCAGCAACCGTGCCGATGGCGTCATCAATCAACGCACCAGCGGCCTTCGCATCCATCTGCTTGGCCATCACGTCTTTCGCGACAGCAACAGCAACAGATACGGCTTGGTCGCGCACCTCTTTCACGGCAGAGTCCTGCGCGCTTTGTATCTGCTCTTCGGCAGCGGCAAGGCGGCGTGTGATTGACTTGGCGATATCGTCTTTTGCTGCAGCAGCCGCATTTGTGGCCTCTTCTTTCGCAGCCGATACGATCCGCGCAGCCTGTTCCTGCACTTCTTTTTGCTTGCGCTCGTAGCTGGCCAGCAGGGCCTGTGCTTCTTCGCGCAATGCTTTGGCTTCGTCCAACTCGGCTTTGATGTTGTCCGCACGCTTGTCCAGCATATCGCCAACCAGGCCGGGCACTTTGAAGTACATCAGAATTCCGATGAAGATCAGGAATGCGATCGTGACAACAAAGTCAGTGTTCGCCAGTGAGAAGAACGGCTTGTCACCCGCAGCAAGCGCAGGGCTTGCTGCAAGGGCAAAAAGGGATGTGAGCATCAGTCTCATGAGTTATCCCTTCATCCGTGCAGTCACCGCAGCGGTGATCGTTTTGGCGTCCGCAGTGCCACCCATGGCAGCAACCAGTTCCTTGGCTGTGGCCTTGGCAACCTCTGTCACGCTCTTGACGGAACCTTCGCGAATTTCGGCAATCGCCGCTTCGCTCTCGGCTGTCTTGGCGGCAATCTGTGCATCAGCTTTCTCAAGCTCGACGTCCAGTTCCGCCTGAATTTCTGCTTTCGCTTCAGCAACGATCTTGTTGGCTTCCGCGCGCGCATCCAAAAGCGCCTGGTCATATGCCGCTTCGGCTTGCGCTGCTTTGTTCTTCAGCTCTTCAGCCGCGGCAATGTCATTCGTGATTGTGCCGGAGCGTTCCGCCAGAACCGCACTGATACGGGGCAGTGCGACGCGGGACATCACGAAATAGACTGCGATAAGCGTGATAACCAGCCAGAAAATCTGGTTGGGCATCCAATCTGCGCAAAGCTGCGGCATGCCAAGGGCAGAGCCCCCTGCATCAACGCAAACTCCTGCGACGTCTGTTGTTTCTGTTGCCATTATGGCCCCCGAATACCTTGAATGTTTACCTGATGGCCGCGGTCACGCGCCCATCAGGCCGTAAGGATATGGGTGTGTTCTTAGACTGCGAACATAAGCAGAAGCGACACGAGGAACGCGAAGATCCCCAGAGCTTCGGCAAATGCCAGACCGATGAACAGTGTTGCTGTCTGACCAGCAGCAGCAGATGGGTTGCGCAGTGCGCCTGCCAGGTAGTTACCTGCTACGTTGCCAACACCCAGTGCAGCCAAACCTGAACCGATTGCCGCAATGCCTGCGCCGATGTGTGCGAGATCGCCTTCCATGTGAATTCTCCTTACGATTGGAAGTTGAGTAGAGTGGCGGGAAACCCCGCCGTTGTTAGTGTGCGGGATGAAGCGCGTCTTTGAGATATACGCACGTCAAGATGGTGAAAACGTAAGCCTGGATACCACAAACAAGGATCTCCAGACCGTAGATCGCGATAATCCCCAAGATCGCAGCGGGGCTGATCAGCGCCGCAGCAGCGAAGGTCGCGAACACTTTCAGAACGACGTGACCCGCGGCAATGTTACCGGCCAAACGAATGGACAGGCTGACGGGACGGACGAAGTAGGAAATGATCTCGATAATCGCGATGATCGGGCGCAGGAATGCGGGCGCATCCGACATCCAGAAAAGACCAAGAAATGCAGGACCGTTCTTGACGAAGCCAAGGATTGTAATCGCGATGAATACGCCAAAACCCAAAATCACGGTCACCGCGATCATCGAGGTCGGCGAATAGGACATCGGGATCAGGGCAAGATAGTTCGAGAACAGAATGAACAGAAACAGCGACATGATGTAGGGGAAGTACTTGACCCCATCCTTGCCGGTCACGTCCTCGACCATCTTGTAAATGAAACCGTAAAGGAGCTCACCGACGGACTGCAGACGCGTTGGAATGATCGCGCGACCACGGCTGCCCAGTACAAAGACCGCAATAATCGCCAACAGCGCGATTGCCATCCAGAGCGTTACGTTCGTTGGTGTATACCAGCTTACGGGACCATCACCAAACAGCGGCTTGACGATAAATTGGTCCAGCGGGTGGAATTGGAATACGGAACCACCTTCGGAGTACTCTTCAGTCGCCACGTGCTTCACCCTCTTCTGTCGCAGCCGCAAGCTGCTTTCGTTGAACCTCTTTGGCTGATCGCACCATGGTCATCACACCAGCCGCGAGGCCAAAAAATATAAACAGCACCAGGAAAATCGGCATCGTCCCCAAAAGGGTATCCAGCCCGTATCCGATGCCAAATCCGATCCCAAGACCGGAAACAAGCTCGATCACCATTCGCCAGGCAAGTTGCACCTGAGAGTAGTGTTCTTCCGAATGGTCCTTAACCTCCGCCGGCGCTTTCAGTGCAGCGATCTTCGCTTCAAGTGCTTTGAGGCGCGCTGCGTCTTCGCTTTCAGACATTGGCATAACCCTTTGGAAGGTTGCGCATGGTTTAGGGCGCAGGGGAATGAGAGTCAATAGAGCCCATCTCCCGTATTAATTGTTTAATAACAAACAATTAGTGAGGCACTGAGCCCTGGAATTTTCACCCCTCGACACAACGGAACGCAAATCCAATATTCAACCAAATGGTTGACGTTTCTATTGCGTGCCGCTTAATCGAAGCCATGACCACCCAACTTGACCAAACCTTTGCGGCATTGGCCGACCCGACCCGGCGTGCGATCCTCGCGATGCTGCTTGAGGATGACATGGCCGTCACCGACGTTGCGGAACCGTTCCAGATGTCATTGGCAGCGATCTCCAAGCACTTGGGCGTGTTGACCGCAGCAGGGCTGATCTCGCAAGAAAAGCGCGGACGTGTAAAATGGTGCAAACTGGAACCAGATGCTCTGCGCGAAGCTTCGGTCTGGATGCAGGCCTTTGGACAAATGGACGCGATTGATCTGGACGCATTCGAGACGTTCCTGGAACAACAGCTCAGCACGTAAGGCGGATCTTCATCCACTGCGCCATGCATACAGTTGTTCTGAACACGCGCTGGCAACCTGTCATGCCTGGTCGAAACGCGCGCGCGACGCCGCAATCCGGTTTTCCTGCGCCATCGCCCAATCAACCATCAATGACAGTGGCGCCAGAAACGACTGCCCCAGTTCAGAGAGGCGATATTCAACACTCGGTGGTTTGGTGTCGAATACTTGACGAATGACCAAACCGTCACGCTCGAGGTCGCGCAACGACTGCGTCAGCATCCGTTTGGAAATATCAGGCAGCGCGCGCCCAAGTGCATTAAACCGCTGCGGACCAGCAGCAAGTTCAAGCACGATCAAGCTGGTCCACTTGGCCGCGACATGATCGAGGATGCTGCGCACAGGGCAATTCTCAAGCGTGAAGCCCGCCTCTTTGAACTGCAATGGCCGTTTGCCTGTCAACTGGTTCATGGCGGTTCCCTTTCTGTAACCTAGAGACAAATTCATGCCTCCTTTACGGGGTGATAGGCGGTCTCTAACTGAGAGCTATATGCAAATCCGCACCGAAAGGAAACACGATGTCCAAACTTCTCATTACCGGCGCTTCGGGCCAGTTCGGCCAACTCACCATTCGCGCTCTTACGCAAAAAACGGAACCGGCGAATATCATCGCACTGGTACGCACCGACGACCAGGCAGCGAAGTTTGCAGAGCGCGGCATTGCGACCCGCAGGGGCGATTATAATGACCAAGCCAGCCTTGAAGCCGCATTTGAAGGTATCGACAGGATGCTTTTTGTTTCCGGCTCTGACTTGATGAACCGCATGCCCCAACACAAGGCCATCGTTGCCGCAGCCAAGGCAGCTGATGTGAGCTACATCGCCTATACTTCATTGCTGGATGCGGCTGACAGCGAATTGGCCTTGGCAGCGGACCACAAAGCAACCGAGGCACTGATCGCGGATAGCGGCATCGCATACACTTTCCTGCGCAACGGTTGGTATAGCGAAAACATGCTGATGAGCCTTGAGCAGGATCTGAACATGGGCCAGCATTTTGGCGCGGCAGCCGACGGCAAGTTTTCCTTTGCAGCACGCGCTGATCTGGCCGAGGCCGCAGCGATTGCCCTTTTGGGTGGATATGATGGCCAAACACTGGAACTGGCCGGAGATGAAGCGCTGACAATGGCCGCTTACTGCCCGATCCTGTCCGACGTTGCAGGCACGACCGTCACCTATGTCGATATGCCCGCACAAGCCTATCAACAGGCGTTGCAGGGTGCGGGGCTTCCGCCAGAACTGGCAGGATTTCTGGCCTCAACAGATGCGCAAGCTGCAAATGGCGCACTTTATGACAACAGCCAGACGCTTTCAAAAATGCTGGGCCGTCCGACCGTGACGATGGCAAACGTTCTGCGCAACGCATTGCAAAAGTAAGCACATCCTCGATGATCACAGACTGGCCCCCATCTTGCCGGGGGCCAGTCGCATGCGTGCGGGACCCGCCCCTCGCTGACGCGGGGCGCTACTCCTCGCGCAGCAATAGACCCAAGGCCGCAATCGTCAGCGCGACACCCGCCAGCACCCAGACAGGCGGTGGTGCACCCCCTAAAACCAGCGCCCAGACAATCACCCACGATGGGACAAGATAGGTATAGGCCATCACCTTGGAGCTTGGCAGCCGCATGGCCGCGAATTGCAGCAACACAAAGGTAGAGGCGCTGGCAAAAACCGCCGTGTAAAGGATTGTCAGCCAGACAATTGCCGGCAGCGCAGCCCAATCTGTGGCCGTCAGATCCTCCCATCCCCAAACGGTCAGCAAAATCGATCCGGCCAGCATGACGCCAAAGGAAAATACTGCCGCACTTTCTCCGCGGTTCAGTTTGCGCACCAATGGCGTGTAAAACGCATGGGCCGCGCAGCCCGCAAAATAAATCGCTTCGCCCCGTCCCACCTCAAAGCGCAGCATCGCCGCGACATCAGCGCGAAAAATCACCCAGACGGCCCCAATGGCGCCGATCAACAAGGCCAAAGCGATGCGCGGGGTCAGCTTCTGGCCCAGCAAGAGCCAGCCAAAGCCCGCCGCCATAATAGGTGTAAGTGTAAAGACCGCCGCAGCGCTGACGGGAGGCGCGGTTTTCAAGCCCTCGAACATCAACACGAAATAGGTGCACAAGAAGACGGCCAGCAGAATATAGCGCCAGGGCGCTTGCGCGGCCGCACGCGGCACACCCGTGGTCAGCAACAATGCCACCCCTACAACACCAGTGGCGATCCAAAACCGCACCGCGTTCAGCGCAGTCGGCGTAATTTCATTGGCCGCCAAAGCCCCCAAGGCAAATGAGCCCGCCACGAGCATCGAGAATGCGAGCATCGCCAGATGTCCGGCGCGGGGACCCAAGACTAACACTCGAGCGTTTTGATGCGGTCTTTCAGAAAACGCAGGAAGGTTTGCACCTTGGTTGTCCGGTGCAAATCAACATGTGTCACAATCCAAAGCGGCGCAGACCAGACATCACGCCGTTCCACCACTTCGACCAATTCGGGATAGGTGTGAAGGGCTTGGGACACGACAAACCCGATCCCTGCCCCCGCGATCACCGCATCCTGCAAGTTCCGGTCGTCCGTCGCCCGATAGGTAAAGCGGTCGTCACTCACGACCTCTCGCAACCAACGGGTAAAAGGCGCACGGCTATTGTCGTCGTCTTGGGTGACGAAATAATGGTTCTTCAGATCGGCTTCGTCCTTGGGCATCCCATGCCGCGCGATATAGGCCTCGGACGCAACCAGCGCCATTTGCTGATGCATAAAGGGCTGGACTACATTGTCCGGCTCGTCCGGCATTTTACCGGCACGGATGGCCACATGCGCCTCACCATACTCAAGCCGGAAAACGCGTTCGCCGGTCCGATAGCGCACCCGGACTTCGGGGTGCTCTATCTGAAACCCCACAAGAATGGGCGTCAAAATACGCGAGGCCATCCCCAAAGACGTGACCACCAGATCACCCGAGACACCTTCACCCTGCCCTTTGATGCGCCCCGCCAGTTGCGTGAACTGATCGTCCGTGGCTTGGGCCACCTGCAAAAGATCCTGCCCCGCCTCTGTCGCGGTATAACCGCGGGCATGACGCTGAAACAGCTTCACGCCCAGCCGCTGTTCCAGCGCATCGATATGGCGGATCACTGTGGCGTGGTGGACGCCAAGCTGCTCGGCTGCGCCGCTTACAGTGCCTTGGCGCGCAACCTGAAAAGCGGTCCTGATTTCATCCCAGTTGTCCATTTTCCATCCTGTGCGCTGGCAAACATCTTGCGGTCAAATTCGATCATTTCGTTCGCCAGCGCAAGGCCCCGCACTGGCGCAGAGACGAAAACCCGCCGACACTGGACATCATGCGCTGCGCGCTATCTTTCCCCGTATGAACACCGTAAACCGCCCCCTCACCATTCTGCGCGCCGCACTGACGCTGGCCTTTCTCTACTTCGGGCTGCGCAAGCTGGGCAGCTTCAGTACGGACGTGGCAATCTATGAGGCCATCGGCTTTGGCCAGTTTCCACGCTATATCACCGGATCCATCGAATTGGTTGGTGCGGGGCTGCTTTGGTGGCGGGGTTGGGAAGGGATTGCAGGGCTCCTGCTCCTGGGCACCATGATTGTAGGGCTCAGCGCGCTGCTGATCTGGGTCGGACCACCCTATTGGCACATGTTGGTGCTGATCCTCGGCACCGGAACGGTTGCGGTCCATTATCGCAGTCAGGTCATCGCCTTGATCCGCTGATCGCGCGAACATATCGTCCGCAGCATGAAGATTGTTCACAACACGCCTGAAAAACTGGTGCTTACTTTTGTGCCATGGGTTTTTGCGACAGTCCTGAGTGCGTTGTTGCTTGGCGTGGTCGGGTTTGGATTGAATGCGCTCTTTACGGGCGACGTCAGCGCTGCATTCTGGGGTTTACTCGTGATCCCGGCGTTTGTGTTGTTGTTTCTGGTCATCTTCGTGCGCCGCGATGACCTGATCCTTGACCGTGATAGCAACCTGCTGGAACTGCGCCACTCTACCTTTCTGGGCCGCACGCGCGTGCAGCATAGACTTGAGCATCTCCGAGAGGCCAAATTGCAAAGCAGCCGGAGTGAAAGTGCGAACACTTACAGGATCGCACTCGTCCTAGACGGCGGGATGGATGCGGGCACGCACGCGGTCACCCCGATCTACATCAACGGGCCGGGCCCCGAACGTGGTGTGGCTGCAATCAACGCATGGCTTGCCCAAGATGTTGACTCAGCCCCGCCACAGGCGTAAACGCTCCCCAACATCCGGATAGCACCAGCTTTCCGGTCCCCGCAATTAGGGGATCGCCCTCCGTCAGCGCGTCGCGCCCACGGGGGCGCTACTGCTTTATGCTTTGCGTTCTTATATACGTGGGGCAATGACAACGAAACGAGGGCCTTGGCCGATGTTTGAGAACCTATCCGAACGCCTGTCTGGCGTCTTTGACAAGCTCACCAAACAGGGTGCGCTGAGCGATGATGACGTCAAAACAGCGCTTCGCGAAGTGCGCGTGGCCCTGCTTGAGGCGGACGTATCGCTGCCCGTCGCGCGTGACTTCATCAAGGCGGTGCAGGACAAGGCGACAGGACAGGCGGTTACCAAATCCATCACGCCCGGCCAACAGGTTGTCAAAATTGTCCATGACGAACTGAAACACGTTCTCACCGGCGACGCAGACCCCGGTGCACTGAAAATCGACAACCCGCCTGCGCCTATCCTGATGGTGGGTTTGCAGGGTTCCGGTAAGACCACCACAACCGCGAAACTGGCAAAGCGTTTGAAAGAACGTGAAGGCAAGCGCGTGCTGATGGCCTCGCTTGATACAAACCGCCCTGCCGCGATGGAACAGCTGGCAATCCTCGGCGCGCAGATCGGTGTCGACACGCTACCGATCGTCAAAGGCGAAGATCCCGTTCAAATCGCCAAACGCGCCAAGACCCAAGCCAGCCTTGGCGGTTATGACGTTTACATGCTCGATACCGCGGGCCGTTTGCACATCGATCAGGAACTGATCGCACAAGCCGCCGCCGTCCGCGACGTGGCGAACCCGCGCGAGACACTGCTGGTGGTGGATGGCCTGACCGGTCAGGACGCCGTGAACGTCGCGCAGGAATTCGACGACAAGATCGGCGTGACCGGCGTGGTCCTGACCCGTATGGACGGCGACGGGCGCGGTGGTGCTGCGCTTTCGATGCGCGCGATCACAGGCAAGCCGATCCGCTTTGTCGGCCTTGGCGAAAAGATGGACGCGATCGAAACGTTCGAGCCGGACCGGATCGCAGGCCGCATCCTTGGCATGGGCGATATCGTCGCCCTCGTTGAGAAAGCACAAGAAACCATCGAGGCCGAACAGGCTGAACGCATGATGAAGCGCTTCCAGAAGGGCCGCTTCAACATGAACGACCTCAAGATGCAGCTTGAGCAGATGATGAAAATGGGCGGCATGGAAGGCATGATGGGTATGATGCCCGGTGCCGCGAAGATGGGAAAACAGATGGCCGCCGCTGGCATGGATGACAGCATCCTGAAACGGCAGATCGCACTCATCAACTCCATGACCAAAAAAGAACGTGCCAACCCTGATCTGCTGGCCGCCTCGCGCAAAAAACGCATCGCGAAAGGCGCGGGCCTTGAAGTGTCCGAGCTGAACAAGCTGGTCAAGCAGCACCGCCAGATGGCCGATATGATGAAGAAGATGGGCAAGGGCGGGATGCTGAAACAGGCCATGAAAGGCATGTTTGGCAAAGGCGGCGGGATGCCCGAAGGTATGCCCGACATGAACGACCCCAAAGCCATGGCCGAAGCCGCCAAGGCGCTGCAAGGCAAAATGCCCGGCGGCCTTCCCGGCTTGGGCGGTGGCGCACAACTGCCCCCCGGTCTCTCTGGTTTCGGGAAAAAGAAGTAACTTATGACCCCCGCCCCGACACTCACCACAGCACGGCTTGTCCTGCGCGGTCCGCAAAAGCGGGACCTTGCGGCCTTCACCGCATGGGTGACGCAGTCTGCGCGCATGGAGGCCGTCGGCGGCAAAGGAACCGAGCGGGATGCGTGGCGCGGGTTTATCGCGGGCATCGGGCACTGGCATTGGCACGGCTATGGTTTCTTCACGGTGACGGAACGTGCGTCAGGGGTAGCAGCCGGGCGTGTCGGCATCATCAATCACATCGAATGGCCACAGCCGGAATTGGCGTGGCATATGTTTGACGGCTACGAAGGCCGCTCTTATGCGTTCGAAGCGGCATGTGCCGTGCGCGAATGGGCGGGGCGCACGCTGGGGCTTGAGCGTTTGATCTCGCTGATCTCTCCGCAGAACACGCGGTCAATCGCCCTGGCGACGCGCCTTGGTGCAGTCGAAGACCGGCGCGATATCGTCGACGGTGAAAACTGCATCATCTTCCGGCACCTGTCCCATGATGATCCACGCGCTGTGAAACAAGCAGCGGGGGCAATTGCATGATCCGGACCCTACACATTGAGCGGTTCATATCCTGCGTGACAAAAGCGTCCAGCGACAGCAACGTCGCGCGCCCTTTTCCAATGTCCGTGTCAGGGAGGGTCAAATGACCGACACCACTCTTCGTGCCGCTGAAGTCCTCAAAGGGCATCGCGAAAGCATCGACCGGCTTGATGCCATTCTCGTCTATACGCTGGGCGAGCGGTTCAAGCATACGCAGGCTGTTGGGCGGCTCAAAGCCGAACACGACCTGCCCCCATCCGACCCCGCGCGTGAAGAACAGCAGATCGCGCGGCTCACCGACCTTGCAAACCGGGCCGACCTTGATCCGGAATTTGCCAAGAAATTCCTGAATTTCATCATTCAGGAAGTCATCCAACACCACAAACAACACCAATCGTAGGGTGGATCTTGATCCACCTTACTAGCATCATCTTTAAGGAGACTATCTGATGGCTATGAAAATCCGTTTGGCCCGTGGCGGCTCAAAGAAACGTCCATTCTACGCAATTGTTGCTGCTGACAGCCGCATGCCGCGCGATGGCCGTTTCATCGAGAAACTGGGCACATATAACCCGATGCTGCCAAAAGACAGCGAAGAGCGTGTGAAAATGAACGTCGAGCGCATCAAGTACTGGTTGGGCGAAGGCGCACAGCCGACTGACCGTGTATCGCGCATGCTGGAAGCCGCAGGCGAATTGCCCAAGAAAGACCGCAACAACCCCAAGAAGGGTACACCTGGCAAAGCCGCTCAGGCCCGCGCCGAAGAAAAAGCAGCCAAGGCAGCCGCTGCTGAAGAAGCGGCAAACGCTCCTGCTGAAGAAGCACCTGCAGAAGTGGCAGAAGAAGCCGCAGCAGAAGAATAAACTGCACACCGTTGCCCCGGTTCATACCGGGGCAACGCCCCCTCCCCTTTGGGACGACATTCATGTTCCGCTTGTTGCGCACGATCATTCTGGTGATGTTTGCCTTTGTGGCTGGCATGCTGTTTGAACGTGAAGGACGCCAGGAAACCTGCGAAGGTGGCGGTGGGCTATGGATCGAAAATATCTGCGTTGGACCGGAGTTTAACTGATGAGCGATCGTGTGATTGTGGGTTCTATTGGTGGCGCATTTGGCGTTCAGGGCGAAGTGCGCCTGAAGTCCTATTGTGCCGATCCGCAAGCCATCGCCGACTATACCCCGCTTTACACCGAAGACGGTCGCAGTTTTGCGCAGGTTGTCCTGACAGGGCAGCTCAAAAACGGGTTTACGGCCCGCATTGATGGCGTCGTCACAAAAGAAGACGCCGATGCCCTGCGCAATGTAGACCTTTACGCGCCGCGCGATGTGATGCCCTCATTGCCGGATGACGAATATTACTACGCCGATCTGATGGGTCTGACTGTCGTTGACACGGGCGGCGTCACCTTGGGCACTGTCAAAAATGTGATGGACCATGGGGCGGGCGATTTGCTTGAGATCATCGTGCCTGGTCAGTCAGAAACCGTACTTCTGCCCTTCACCTCAGCCGCTGTGCCAACTGTCGACCTGCACGCGGGGCGGATCGTGGCAGACCCACCGGACGGGCTGTTTCCCGATGCAGCCACATAGCCCGCGCCGCAATGCGGCCCAAAAGCAATTCATCGCTGATTATGAAAGGGGGCGGCAATGACCAAAGCCCCCCGCGCTGCTGGACGCATCGCTGTCCGGCCAACCTTGCAACCCCGTGAATTGATGACGGACACACCTGATATTGCGGGGGCGTGGACTGCACAAATCATCACGTTGTTTCCGCAAGCCTTCCCCGGCGTCCTGGGCGAGAGCCTGACCGGCAAGGCCTTGCAGGACGGCCTGTGGCAATTGCAGACCTTTGATCTGCGCACCTATGGCATTGGCAAACATCGCAATGTCGATGATACGCCGGCAGGGGGCGGTGCCGGCATGGTGCTGCGCGCCGATGTGCTGGAAAAGGCAATCAAGGATGCGCGCACGGGTACCAAAGGTGTGGCGCCGCTGATCTATCTCTCGCCGCGCGGTCGGCGGTTTGATCAGGCCATGGCACGCGACTGGGCGCGGATGGACGGGGTCACGATGCTTTGCGGGCGCTTTGAAGGCGTCGACGAGCGCGTCTTGCAGCATTTCGGCATTCAGGAAGTCAGCCTGGGCGATTTTGTCATGACGGGCGGTGAAATTGCAGCACAAGCGATGATTGATGCCACTGTGCGGCTCTTGCCGGGTGTGCTGGGCAATGCGGACAGTGCTCTTGAGGAAAGCTTTTCCTCCGGTTTGCTGGAACACCCGCAGTTCACCAAGCCGGCCGAGTGGCAGGGTCATGCGATCCCGGATGTACTGCTGTCTGGTAACCACGCCAAAATCGCGGAATGGCGGCGCGCGATGGCCGAGAAAATCACCCGCGAACGGCGGCCTGATCTCTGGGCGGCCCACCAGAAGAAATAGGGGCGCTGCCCCTCGGCTGCGCCTCACCCCGAAGTTTGAGTGGACATGGAAAATCAAAGAGGTGTTTGGCATCGACAATGCGCCAAAACCCCTTGATCCATCAGCCCCCCCCGCTTATACGGCAGCATTCCCGGTCAGCGCGCTGATTCCGGGCGTTGGTTTATGGAACCATCTGGAGCATGAGAGCATCTTCGTTGGTGCAGCCCTCACCAGACAGGCCGGACAGCCACAACAAAAGAAAAGATGACGTATCTCTGGCGGGCAGTCAACTGGACCCGATAACGACACAGAGCTCTGGGCCACAAAGAAACATTGCGGAGTACCGCAAGCATTTTAAAGGAGCGTTTCAGATGGACCTGATCGCACAACTCGAAGCGGAACAAGTCGCCGCACTAGGGAAAGACATCCCTGACTTTAAAGCGGGTGACACCATCCGCGTTGGTTACAAAGTGACCGAAGGCACACGTAGCCGTGTGCAGAACTACGAAGGCGTGTGCATCGCCCGCAAGAACGGCAAAGGCATTGCCGGTTCTTTCACAGTGCGCAAGATTTCCTTTGGCGAAGGTGTGGAGCGTGTTTTCCCGCTGCATTCCACCAACATCGACAGCATCACCGTGGTTCGCCGTGGTCGCGTGCGTCGCGCCAAGCTGTACTATCTGCGTTCGCGTCGCGGTAAGTCCGCACGTATCGCAGAGGTCACCAACTACAAAGCGCCTAAGGGCGCCGAAGCGTAAGGATCACGACCATGAAAAAAGATACGCATCCCGACTACCACATCATCGACGTCAAAATGACCGATGGCACAGTGGTTCAGATGAAATCCACATGGGGCAAGGAAGGCGATACAATGTCGCTTGATATCGACCCATCCGTGCACCCTGCATGGAACGGTGGTTCCACACGCTTGATGGACGCCGGTGGCCGTGTGTCCAAGTTCAAGAACAAATACGCCGGTCTGGGTTTCTAAGAAAGGCGTGGGTTCCACCGACCCTGACGATTACAAACGCTGCTCCCGGTGGGGGCGGCGTTTTTCGTTTAAGGCGTCAGGAAAGCGATGTGATTGACAGGGCCGCAGGCACCACTTGCTGCGTCTCGTTGCGGTGACCAGCCAGACAAATCCGGTAGCAGGCCCTGCCCGCAGATTTTGCCTGATAGACTGCCTTGTCGGCCAGACGCAGCGCATCATGGCGGACAATAGGTCTGTCAGTCCGTGCAATTCCGACAGAGGCCGTCACACGCTGGATTGAACCCTGACCTGTATCAAAGGCCATCCCCTCACTCATCCGCGTGGCGATCCGCTGCAACTTGGCGTCATCCGCCTGCCCCAGGAATGCTGCAAATTCCTCGCCCCCGATACGTGCCAGCACATCCCCCTGTTCGAGGCTGGTATGCAGATGCAAAGCCATCTGGCGCAGGCAAAGATCGCCGATGTCATGCCCAAACGTATCGTTGATGTCTTTGAAGCGATCGACGTCGATGATCATGATCGCCTGCGTCGGTGAAATCCGCTCCGGTGTCTTGTCCATAAACCATCGGCGGTTGGGCAAATCCGTCAAGGCATCGCGTGTGGCTTGCAGGTAAAGGCGTTTTTGCAGCGCGTTCAAATGCCCGATCAGCAACAGTGCAAAGGTGCACATTGGCAGTGCCGTGAAGGTCGCGTCACTGAGATTTTCCCAATAGGTTTTCTGCCCGGATAATCCGTAGACGAAGATGTGGCGAACATGGTTCATCAGACCGCAAATCAGGAGGGCAATCGCGAGCTTTACAAGAAAGTCAAACCTACCTGCCGGCGCAGTCAGTCTGACAAATCTTTCCACTTCGAACCCCGCCAACAACCGATGACGGAAATAGACATGCACCGTCGCCGACCGAGATCGTATTGGCGAGGTGTTAAATTATTCTTAATCTGGCCTGTAAACGCAGGCGGCAAATGGTGGGAAAAGCGTCATGCCTGATCAGATCACCCAGAACGCAGAGCAGGACGGCGTTTTGGGCGAACTGCCGGGTGCGGGGACATCGCTGACACACCCTGACACCCCGGAGGGCGCAGTTTGTGATAGCCTCATACAATAGGCGGCGGCGCGACCGACGGTGATTGCTCTGCACCACCAGATACTGGCGGCGCAGAAAAGCCTGAAGATCCTGAAAGATTCCGCGGAAGGCAAGCCAGTGCAACTGCGCCTGTCAGCGCCTCACACAAAGCTCGCTATCGAAGAGGACGCTATGCGCACATACGGCTAAGCCGCAGACTGGCTGCGCGCCCGTCCACCACCGCCACCATTGCGACGGCGACCGGCAGGTTTGCCTTGGCCACCACCGGGCTTGCCGCTGGCACGAGGCGCACCGCCACGGCTACCGCCACCGGCACCACGACGGCCACCGCCACCACCACCGTTCGGTCGCTTTTTCTGGCCAGGCTGAATTTCCCAAGGACGCCCCGAAGCGACAGGGATCGTGTCCTTCATCGCTTTTTCAATGTCCTGCAACTCGATCATCTCATCCGGTGCAACAAGTGCAACCGCACTCCCGTCTGCCCCGGCGCGCGCAGTCCGCCCAATCCGGTGAACATAGTTTTCGGCCACGTTCGGCAGGTCATAGTTATAGACAAACCGCACATCGGGAATATCCAGACCACGTGCAGCCACATCCGTGGCGACCAGAACGCGGGTTTTGCCCGCCTTGAACGCATCCAGCGCGCGTTGGCGTTGGCCTTGGGATTTGTTGCCGTGGATCGATGCGGCGGCAAAGCCCTTATTCTCAAGCACTTTATAGAGCTTTTCACAGCCATGTTTGGTCCGTCCAAAGACGATCGCCAGCTCATCACGGTGCTTGTCCAGCAGTTCGATCAGCAGATCTGTTTTCGCCGCTTGCGCGACAAAGTGCACCGACTGGTTGATCTTCTTCACTGCCTGCCCCGGAGGGTTCACCTGTACGCGTACAGCGTCGGTCAGATATGTGCCCGCCAGTTCACCCATCAGTTTCGGCATCGTCGCCGAAAACATCATCGTCTGACGGTCTTTCGCCAGCAGCGGCGCGATGCGGCGCAGCGCATGGATAAAGCCCATGTCGAGCATCTGATCGGCCTCATCCAGCACCAGATAGATGGTTTCATCAAGACGCACGGCACGGCGGTCCAGCAGGTCGATCAAACGACCCGGTGTCGCGACAAGCAGGTCAACACCGCCAGCCAGACGTTTGGTCTGTGCCACGATACCTGCACCACCGACGACCAGCGCCACTTTCAGGTGGCTGCCCTTGGTATAGGCGGTCAGGTTGTCGGAAATCTGTTTGGCCAGCTCGCGCGTCGGCGCAAGGATGAGACCACGGGTTGTTTTCGGGTTCGGCTTGACGCCTGCCTTGAGCAGGGCGTGGATCATCGGCAAACCAAATGCTGCGGTTTTACCGCTGCCGGTCTGGGCGAGGCCCATCACATCGCGGCCGTTCATGGCGTGCGGGATGGCTTGGGTTTGAATCGGGGTGGGATCGGTGATCCCTTGTTCTTTAAGAACGTTTACAAGACGGGGCGCGAGGCCCAGCATATCAAAATCCATAAGTGGATATCCTAATTTCTAGCGAACCTGCGGTCCGCGCATATCATTCGGACCACGGCAACACGCCATGACCCTGTGCAAGGTTGCGCCAATATGCTGACAGCCAAGACCGCATTGTCCGGGCGCCGATGTGGCGCGGGACCCCTGCGTGATGTGGGAACCTGAGGTTAACCGGCGCCTTGCGAAAAGGCTTATCGTTTCGCTCTGCTCACGCGGCAGCTTGCATCGGTTGAGTGTGACATGAGGCTTTGCGGGTCATCTGTCAAGGGGACGGGAAAACACCGGCCAAGTGTTGCATGTGCTTTCCCTTGCACCACCCACATCATATAGTGGTCCAAGGCTAGAAACGACGGGGAATCGATCAGTGGCGCATATTATCGTGGTCGGCAATGAAAAGGGCGGCGCAGGCAAATCGACGGTCTCAATGCATGTGGCGACAGCCCTTGCACGCATGGGGCACCGCGTTGGCACCCTTGATCTTGACCTGCGCCAGAAAACACTCGGGCGCTATGTGCTGAACCGCCAAACCTACATGGAACAGCAGGGATTGCACCTGCCCTCGCCCACGTACCATGAACTGCCCGATATTGATCAAAACATCCTCGAGCCAGGCGAAAATGCCTTCGACCACAGGCTCTCGATGGCTGTGGCCAAGATGGAAGCCAATGCCGAATTTATCCTGATTGACTGCCCGGGTTCACACACCCGCCTCAGCCAGGTCGCCCACTCTTTGGCCGATACGCTGATCACGCCCCTGAATGACAGTTTTGTAGACTTCGATCTTCTTGCGCATGTCGACAGCGACGGCGAAGAAATCACCTCGCCTTCGGTCTATTCCGAGATGGTCTGGAACGCGCGCCAGTTGCGCAGCCAAGCCGGATTGAAGCCGATCGACTGGGTCGTTGTACGCAACCGGATGGGTGCGCAGGCCATGGTGAACAAACAGAAGATGGAGCGTGTGATCGAGAAGCTGGCCAAGCGGATCGGTTTCCGCACAGCGCCCGGGTTCAATGAGCGTGTCATCTTCCGCGAACTCTTTCCGCGCGGCATGACACTGCTTGACCTGCGCGATCTTGGCGTGAAGGGGATGAATATTTCCAACGTTGCGGCCCGTCAGGAACTGCGCGATTTGATCAAAGCGCTTGATCTGCCCGGTGTGACGCCAAATTTCTAGGTCAGGAACGGGAAAGTGAGCGCTCTCAGCTGAAGACTGCTCTTTTATTAAGCAAATCAGCCGCATAGTGTATCGCTCATATACGGAGGGTTTGCTTTGCAAAAACTGATTTCACTGCAGCGTTATTCCACGTTTCTCATTGCTGCCGTTCTGACGCTGGTCTGTTTTGTAATCGGGTTTTGGGCGACATGGGTATTCCTGCTTGCCGCAGTCTTTGGTGCCTTCACCCTTCTGGGCGTGCATGATGTGCGCCAAGATCGCCACGCTATTTTGCGGAACTATCCCATCCTTGGACATCTTCGCTTTGTCTTTGAAAAAATCCGCCCCGAAATCCGCCAGTATCTGATTGAAAGCGATCAGGAAGAGCAACCCTTCAGCCGCGAACAACGCTCGCTGGTCTATCAGCGGGCGAAAGGAGCCGAAGACAAACGCCCGTTCGGGACGCAGGAAAAGGTGTACGAGGCGGGATATTCATGGCTTACCCACTCTGTTGAGCCCACGCACTTCGAAACCACTGACTTCCGCGTCAAGATCGGCGGCCCCGACTGCAAACAACCCTATAATGCTTCGCTCTACAATATCTCGGCCATGAGCTTTGGCTCCCTCTCTGCAAATGCAATTTCAGCCCTGAACAAAGGGGCCAAGATGGGCGGTTTCGCCCATGATACCGGCGAAGGCGGCATCAGCCGCTATCACCGTGAAGGTGGCGATCTGATTTTTGAGGTTGGTTCGGGTTATTTCGGGTGCCGCAATCACGATGGCACATTCAACCCCGAAAAATTCGCCCAAATTGCTGCCGACGATCAGGTCAAGATGATCGAGATTAAGCTCAGCCAAGGTGCAAAGCCGGGACACGGGGGCATGTTGCCCGCGGCCAAGATCACCCCCGAGATTGCCGAGGCCCGCGATATCCCCATGGGTGTCGACTGCGTCTCACCAGCAAGTCACAGTGCCTTTAAAGGGCCGATGGGGCTGGTCAAATTTGTGGGCCAGTTGCGCGAATTGTCCGATGGCAAACCTATCGGCTTCAAGCTCTGCATCGGGCACCGGCGCGAATTCATGTGCATCGTCAAAGCCATGCTGGAAACAGGCATTACCCCTGATTTTATTGTGGTTGACGGAACCGAGGGCGGCACAGGTGCCGCACCTTTGGAATTTGCCAACCATGTCGGGATGCCCATGGTTGAGGGGCTGACATTCGTGCACAACACACTGCGCGGCGCGGGCATCCGTGACCGCGTCAAGATCGGCGCGGCGGGCAAGGTGGTCAGTGCTTTTGACATCGCGCGTGCGCTGTCATTGGGTGCCGATTGGTGCAACTCGGCGCGCGGCTATATGTTTGCGATCGGCTGTATTCAGGCGCAGGCCTGCCATACCAATCACTGCCCCGTGGGTGTGACCACCCAAGATCCGATCCGGCAAAAAGCACTCAACGTGAACGACAAGAGCAAGCGCGTGGCACGGTTCCACGCAAATACACTGAAAGCGCTGGGCGAGATGGCGGCGGCGGCAGGTCTGGACGATCCTTGCGGCTTCTTGCCTTACCATTTCATGACACGCAAAGGCGACGGGCAGATGACCGAGGCGGCCGATGTCTATACCTATCTGCGCGAAGGTTTCCTGCTTGATGATGGCACCGATAACCCGATCTACCGCGAACGCTGGGCGCGCGCCAATCCCAACAGCTTTGCCCCGCCAGAGGCGGCTAGGTAGCTCTGTCGTCTTTGTGGTCGTCGGGGCGTGGCGGTGTGTTGCCCGCAGCCCGCATAAAGAGCGACACACGCGGGGTTGTCCCTGTCTCGGAACGTGACCGCGTGCGCAGCACAGGCGTGTTTTCAGAGTTGCCGCTCCTGCTCTCGCGCAGCACGATGTAAAGACCGCTGGCAATGATAATGCCCGCACCTATGGCGGTAGCCTGATCAATGTTTTCGTCGAAGAAGAGATAGCCGAAAATCGTGGCCCAGATGATCTGGCTGTATTGCATCGGCGCAATAATCGCAGCCTCTCCCGCCTGATAGGCGGAAATAACAAGACGGCTTGCCACCCATGCAAAAGTGGCGATGATCGCCAAGAGGCCGAGGTGCTCAATCGGCATTGGTTTGTAAACGAAAGGCAATGCGCAGGCCATGACGATGAATGTCACCATCATAGGGTAAAGCAGCATCACCACCGGCCGTTCGTCCCCCCCGATCTTACGCACGACGATAGACGCCAAAGACCCGCCGACCGCAGCCGCCAGCGCCGCGAGATGCCCCAAAGACAAATCCGTATCGCCCGGCCGCAAAACAACCAGAACCCCCGCAAGCCCCACCAGAACGGCCAGCCAGCGGCGCAACCTGACGGTTTCACCCAGAACAGGGATCGCAAGAACGGTGATCAATAAGGGAGACGCAAAAAGAATGGCATAGGTTTGTGCCAGCGGCAGGACCGAAAAGGCATAAAAGGCAGATACCCCCGTCACCACTGTCGCCACCGTCCGCAGCGCCAACCACCACGGATGCACCGGCACCAGGGTTCCGGGTGATGCATCCCGCATCAGCATCACCATCGCGAGCGGGAAGCTCAGCAGAACACTGAAAAAGACGATCTGGATGGGCGAATAAATCCCACCCAGAACTTTTACCACCACGTCGTGCGTCGAGAATATGCCAAAGGCAAGCAGAGCAAATAATGCGCCTTTGACATTCGGTGACATCAGAGGCTCGCGTCCAGTGCCGCAAGGATCACGTCACCCATCTGTGTCGTGCTCAGCGGGGTGCCGCCTTCGGGGCCCATCAGGTCCGCGGTGCGTGCGCCATCGGCCAGCACCTTTTCGATAGCTGCCTCCAGACGGTCGGCTTCGGCGCCTTCATCAAAGGAATAACGCAGCGCCATGGCAAAGCTGAGGATACAGGCAATCGGGTTCGCCTTGCCTTGGCCCGTAATATCAGGGGCCGAACCATGCACCGGTTCATACATTGCCTTCGGACGTCCATTGGCCATCGGCAGGCCCAGCGACGCAGACGGTAACATGCCCAACGAACCGGTCAGCATCGCGGCGCAATCCGACAGGATATCGCCGAAGAGGTTGTCCGTCAGGATCACATCGAACTGCTTGGGCGCGCGCACCAGCTGCATCGCGCCATTGTCGGCGTACATGTGGCTCAGTTCGACTTCTGGATAATCAGCGTGGATCTCGGTGACGACATCGCGCCACAGAATACCGCTTTCCATCACATTGGCCTTCTCCATCGAGCAGACCTTTTTGTTACGCTTCATGGCCAGATCAAATGCCGCACGCGTGGCGCGTTCGATCTCGGCCTCGGTATAGCGCTGGGTATTGATGCCCACGCGCATATTGTCTTCGATATGAATACCGCGCGGTTCACCGAAATAAACGCCCGAGGTCAGCTCGCGCACGATCATGATATCCAGACCGGAAACGATGTCTTTCTTCAGAGACGAGAAATCAGCTAGCGCGTCAAAGCACTGGGCGGGACGCAGGTTCGCGAAAAGATCCATTTCCTTGCGTAGGCGTAGCAACCCGCGCTCGGGCTTTACGCTGAAATCGAGGTTGTCGTACTTTGGCCCGCCGACGGCCCCCAGCAGAACCGCGTCGACTTCCTGTGCCTTAGCCATCGTGTCGTCGTGCAGCGGCACGCCGTGCGCGTCATAGGCAGCGCCACCGACAAGATCTTCAGAGACATCAAACGTCAGGTCGCGCTTGTCGCCGAACCAACCGATGATCCGCTTCACTTGGTCCATAACTTCAGGGCCAATGCCGTCACCGGCGAGGATCAAAAGAGAAGGGTTTGCCATTGTGTTGGTCCTTGCTTGAATTTGTTGCAAACGCCCTAACGCGATGAGACGTCAGGTTCAAGATACCAAGGCGTTAGCGGCCGATATCGACCCAAACAAGCCGGTGCGGACCAGCAGCCAGACCATCCTCACCCAGAAGGGCACGATCAGGGTCATCGGGGCCAGGCCAGAACACGCCTGCGCCGACGATCTGCCAGTCCCGCGATGGCAAAACATAACTGACGCGCAAATCCCCTGGCCCGTCATCTGGCCAATCTGCTGTTGGCAGGTCCGGCAGCGGGTCTTGCAGTGACGCCAGCGCCAAGAAGTCTGTCATGGCCTGACGATACCCGTCACCGCCCCTGGGATCGAGATTGGCATTCCCCGCAATCACAAAGCTGTCCGGTGCGGGGCCAAAGCCACCTTCTAACACGATTTCCCACAGACGCAGTTCATCACGGTTGCGCAGCCCGTTCATGTCTTCGGGTCCATCAAAAACCGGCGGTGTCGCATCAAATGCCATCACAGAAATGGGGGGGCCATCCGGTAATGCAACCGGGACAATCCAATGTCCCGTGGAAGAAAGGCGCAGTTGATCCATCGCGGCGGCACTGAGAAACGGCGCGCCTGCCAGTTGTGGCAAAGTGGCGTCAGGCAGGTCCTTCCAGAGAACCTCGGAGTAGTCCGTGACCTGCCCCGCCAGTATCGGAAAGCGTGACAGGATCGCCATGCCGCCGTCACCGGCAAACCTGCCATAACCGTGGGCGTCCCGCGCCTCACCCAGCCGACCGTTTGCGTTCAGATCAAGACCGGTTGCCAAGCCCGCGTTTGACGGCAAGGCAAAGATATGCGGATAGGGATCGGCAAATGAGGCTGCAAAGGCCGCGAGCGCGATGCCATCCAGATCATAGTCAAAATCCGTTAAAACCAGAATGTCAGGAGCATTGCGGGCGATGATCTTTTGAATAGCGATAATCTGTGAAGCTTCACCGTTTTGAATGTCACGCAGCAAGAGCCCCGGTCCATCGCCGCTTAACGGAGCGGCAAACGTTGCGAGGCGAAAGGTCTCGGCTTGGGCCGTGCCGGCCGTGCAAAAGCCAAATGAGAAAGCAATCCAGAGGCCTACTAGGTGTAAGACTTGCGGCGCTGCACTTCGATCATCTGTGCAACACGACTGAGGGCAACTCCGCGCATCAGAATACTGGCTGGCAGGAATGCCCATGCAGAAACCGTCCAAATCAATGTCTGCGGGTTATCCAGATTGATCGCTGTGCCCATTGACGAGATCAACTTCAGAACCGCTGGAACCAAGAAGGGCAGCAAAAAGCCTAAGATAATGTTAATACGGCCGTCCCGCTGGAGCCTTTTAACGACATCACCGCCCGCTGTAGGGTCAAATGTCGGCAGGTTTATCCAGACATTAAAGGCGCCAGTCCGGCGCGGCCAGCGATAAAGCCGCAGCAGGATAACGAACCAGATGACAGAAAAGACCGAGATCAGATAGCTCAGCCCTGCTGCGTCCCGCAGGTGTTGGATCACCGTGGGATCCGTGCCATCGGGCATCATCAAAACCATCAGGCGCACCGGTGAGTAAGGAAAATCGATCGTGGCGCCAATCACGCTTCCGCTATTTTGAAAGTATGCCGAGATTGCACTTGGGGAGTCGACGCCTTTGAAAATCATCGCAAGGCAAAAGACAGTCGCAAAAAGCGCTGAAAAGCGGACCCTATTAAAGGGCGGCGCGTCGCGGAATTCCACAAGACTGGGGCTGCTTGAGCTATACTCAACGATCGTGAAAAGGGCCCCAAAGATCGCAACCAGCACAATGATCTGCGTGCTATCCGACCCACTGCTTGGCACAAGCGCATAAGGCATAATGACCAACATCACGACCAGAACGGCTCTTACCAATGCTGCAGGTAAACGAGATAACACGGCACTTTATCCTTCTTTGGACCGACGGAAGAGCGAAGATTTTTCGCCGGCAGGCCCACAATCTTTTGCACTCATCTATATGCAATGTCTGAATGTGAACAAATCCTCTTTGACGCTTCAACTGACGGGCGCCTGAAACGCGGGGGAAACTCTCATTTTGGCCAGAAAGTGATGCGAGAATGCCACCACAGCGTGGCAGTTCTATCTCAGACACATCCTTCGCAGCGGAGATGCTCAAAGACAGGGCGCGAAAAATAAGCCGCCCCCGTAGGAGCGGCCTATCCTGTCAGATGGATTTGAAACCTAGACCCAAGGGCGGACTGTGGCAGCCTGGGCTTCGAAGGCGTCGATTGACGCTGCCTTTTCCATCGTCAAACCGATGTCATCGAGACCATTCATCAAGCAGTGCTTTTTGAAACTGTCGACTTCAAAGCTGAAGGTCTCACCATCTGATGTGGTGACAGTCTGCGCTTCCAGATCAACCTCGATCCGCGCATTCGATCCTTTTTCAGCATCCTTCATCAGCACATCTACCTGCTCTTGCGGCAAAACGATCGGCAGAATGCCGTTCTTGAAGCAGTTGTTGTAGAAGATGTCGGCATAGGACGGCGCGATCACGCAGGTGATACCAAAGTCGGCAATTGCCCACGGCGCATGTTCACGTGAGGACCCGCAACCAAAGTTATCGCCGGCAACAAGGATTTGCGCATCGCGATACTGCGGTTTGTTCAGCACAAAATCAGGGATTTCGTTGCGATCGTCGTCATAGCGCATTTCGTCAAACAGGTTCACACCAAGGCCAGAGCGCTTGATGGTCTTCAGGAACTGTTTGGGGATGATCATATCGGTGTCGATATTGACCAACGGCATCGGGGCTGCAATGCCGCTCAGTTTTGTAAATTTCTGCATCTTTTTTCCTTTCGGGCTGCTCATCAGCCCCTTCGGGCCTTCTTCGCGAAGAAAGCCCCCGCAAGGGGCTGATGAGCGCGCCGCTTACATCAGTTCGCGAACATCGGTCAGTTTACCCGTGATCGCCGCTGCCGCCGCCATCGCCGGTGACATCAGGTGCGTGCGTCCGCCGCGCCCTTGCCGTCCCTCAAAGTTGCGGTTCGACGTGGCCGCACAGCGCTCACCCGGTGCCAACTGGTCAGGGTTCATCGCCAGACACATGGAACAACCCGCAAGCCGCCATTCAAAACCGGCCTCTTTAAAGATATCTGCCAGCCCTTCCTCTTCGGCTTGCGCGCGCACAAGACCCGAACCGGGCACGACCATCGCACGTTTTACTGCGATCTTCTTGCCTTTCAGGATCTCCGCCGCAGCGCGCAGATCCTCGATGCGGCCGTTTGTGCAGGAGCCGATAAAGACCGTGTCGATTGCGATGTCTTTGAGCGGCGTGCCTGGCTCCAGGTCCATGTAGTCGAGCGAGCGCTGGGCCGCACCGACCTTGCCACCGGTGAAATCATCGGCGGCAGGCACATTTGCGGTGATCGGCAGCACATCCTCGGGAGAGGTGCCCCATGTCACCACAGGGGCAATATCCTCGCCCTTCAGCGTAACAACCTTGTCGAAATGCGCGCCCTCGTCGGTATAAAGCGTACGCCAATAGGCCTCTGCCGCTTCCCATGCGGCACCTTTGGGTGCATGCGGACGACCTTTGCAGTATGCGAAAGTTTTTTCGTCGGGCGCAATCAGACCAGCGCGCGCACCACCCTCGATCGCCATGTTACAGACCGTCATGCGGCCTTCCATGGACAGATCACGGATCGCTTCGCCACAGTATTCGATTACATAGCCGGTGCCGCCGGCGGTGCCGGTGGCCCCGATCACAGAAAGGGTAATGTCTTTGGCGGTCACACCGGGGCGCAGTTTGCCGGTGATCTCGACCTTCATGTTCTTGGATTTCTTCTGGATCAGCGTTTGGGTAGCCAGAACGTGCTCCACTTCGGACGTGCCGATCCCGTGCGCAAGCGCACCGAATGCGCCATGGGTCGCCGTGTGGCTGTCACCGCAGACCACCGTCATGCCGGGAAGGGTCCAGCCCTGTTCAGGGCCAACGATATGCACGATACCTTGGCGGACGTCAGAGACGGGATAGTAGTGGATGCCGAAATCCTTGGCGTTCGTATCGAGGGCGGCCACCTGAATGGCGCTATCCTCTGTCATGTTCTTGGGATCATCACGGCCGGGTGTGGTTGGCACGTTGTGGTCCGGTACCGCGATGGTCTTTTCGGGTGCGCGTACCTTGCGGCCCGCCATACGCAGCCCTTCAAAGGCCTGCGGGCTGGTCACTTCGTGAACCAGATGGCGGTCAATATAGAGCAGGCAGGTGCCGTCTTCGGCTTCATGGGCTACATGCGCATCCCAGATTTTATCATAGAGCGTTTTGGGGGACATTGTCCTCTCCCGTTTGTTGAATGCATGGAAGTAAAAGAATGTGGAGCAGCGTGCCGACAGACACGCCGCGCATCATAGATGGGCAAGGATGGTGCGCGTGGCACCATAAAAGCGCCAAGGCAGGCGCGCGCGATCATCCATGTCGAAAACTTGTGTCATGACGCCCAGATATACGCGCACGCACCATCTCGCAAGTCAGATGTCTGTGTCACAGCACACGGACGCAATGTGGCCAAAGGCGCAAGCTGAAGTCGATTTAATGCCCAATGAGCGGTCTAAAAGGAGATTTGAGATGTCGATTCGTCACCCTTGGCGCGTATCTGCGTTGATTATGGCAGTAGGCGCGGCACCCGCCGTTGCCCAGAATTTCGAGTATGAAAGCAACGTCGGCTTTCCCGACTTCGGCTTCATGGTATCCCCCAGCGATTATAAAGGTCCGGTTTTCGCCCTCGCCGATAGTTTTCCAGAAACGATTCCGCCACTCGATCCACAGGTCGAACAGATCTTGAGCATTGATTTTGAAACGGATCCGATGGCCTATGTAATGGCTGTGCGGGACTACGTGTTCACTGGCAATATCCACGGTGGCGATGTTGCAGATGATTTCATCCTGCAGAATAACGCCGAAGGAATCGGTTGGTATCACATGCCATGGCAGCACTGGGGGACGACGGGGCGCGAAGGCTATCACGGCTTAACGCGCGAAGGGCCCTTGGCAGCTCAGGTTCTTGCCCCCGAACAAAGGAATTCGTCCTACGCCTATGCGGTCGGCTTCTATAATGGCCCAGGCGGTTTCACGATCGGTCAGGTCTGGAATGACCCCTATGGCGGCCCCGACCTAACCCACATGATCGACGCGATGGAGACGGGGTTTGCCTTTCCCGAAGGGACTGTCGTGGGTAAGTTCCTGTTCACGTCCCTTGGCGCGGATCAGGTGCCGTGGCTTGATAATCCGTTGCAGTGGAACGCCTATGTCTACGCCTGCGACGTCTATCCAGCACTCGCCTGCCCCGACGGCGATGCGATGCAGTCTGCGCCACGGGTGACGCAGGCCATGAACCTGCTGCAAATGGATATCATGGTCAAAGACAGCCGCGCCGAGGAAGCCGCAGGCTGGGTATTTGGCACTTTTGCCTACAACGGTGGTGCGGCCGGTGCGACGGAGTATGCCGACTACGGAGCTTTCTGCGCGGACATCCCCGGAGAGGGGAAGAATTGGTGCAACCTCATGCCTGTGGGCGTGATGTGGGGCAATGACCCAGATAACGCTGACACCTTCATCAATTCGACGCCGACAGAGACTGTCATCAACACCGACCTCCAACAGACATGGATCAACCCCGATGAAGCCCTGCCCGCAATGCATCTTGGTTTCAATTCGCGGCTCAACGGCCCTGCAGACAACCCCACCTCGAGCTGCATGTCGTGCCACGCAACCGGTCAAGTGCCCAGCGTCAGCGCGATCATGCCTTGGCTTGATGGCGTAGCAATTCCGGCCAATGGCACGCAGGCTTCTGAAGCATGGATGCGCTGGTTCCGGAACTTTGAAGACGGCGAAGCCTTTGATGAAGGGCTTGCGATCAGTATGGATTTCTCGATGCAGATGACCAAGGGCATCGAGAACTACATCGAATACCGCGGGCAGGACGAAGCAGGCCGCTTTGCCCTGGAATACTGGGGGAGCGACGGCGGCGCACCAATCAGCCGCGGAGCCACGATTCCAACTCAGTAAATCAGCCCCCTGTTAGGGCCATCAGCCCCGCCTGCGTCACCCGCACGGGCGGGGTTTAGTTTGCATCAGGCCGAGGCCAAAGGACCAGCGCACTGCAGCCAAGACCGGTAAGCACGAAAACTGGTCCCGCTGGCGTTGTAATGCATCACGGCGCCGCTGGATTGGTGACTGCGGGGGCCCCTGCCCCTGCCTGAACCGCTGCGAATGTCGCCTGCGCGCCCTCAACTGTCAGTTCAGCGTTCAAAGTCACATCGACACTGATTGCGTTAATGACCGTCTCTATTGGAACGCTGGTACCGTAAATGAAGACCCGCGCCTCTTCAAAAGTCTCGCCATCAGCGACTGCATTTTCATCAACGAAAGACACCGCGACGTTATAACCGTTCACGCCGTTCAGATTGCCTTCGGTAACCGTGACCTCCAGCGCCGCGCCAAGGGCGTTCGAGTCGCTTGTATCGATGGTCATGACGATTTCATCGCCGATACCGAAATCATCAATGACCGCGACAGTTTGCTCGCCATCGTCGTCATTGGCGAAAGCATAGAACGTGTTGTCGCCCGCAACACCTTCCAGAATACCGCGTCCGGTGACCATGATGAGATCATCGTCGCCATCTCCACCAAATGCGTGACCCTCTTCGCCCCACAGGAAAATATCATCGTCGTCGTCTTCGCCGCGCAGTATATCTGTACCGATGTTGCCGAACACTGTATCGTTGCCTGCACCTGCGCGAACGATATCGTTGCCCTCACCGGCATCGATATAGTCATCGCCACCGCCGCCTTCGATCGTATCGTTCCCGCCAAGGCCGAACAATTCATCGTTGTCGGCACCACCGAAAATTTCGTCCCGATCCTCACCACCTGTGATCGTATCCTCGCCACCACTTCCTCTGAGCGTGTCAAGTCCGCCGTTTCCGTTTATGGTGTCATTCCCTAGAAAGCCCTGAATAAGATCAGGCCCCGCTGTGCCCTCGAGTTCATCATCTTCTGGCGTTCCATTGATCGGGCCTGTTCCGGCCTCATCATCGTCGTCGCCACCAAAAAGCGGAACAAGCAGGGCACCGCCCGCAAGCAACAGAAGCAGAAAACCAATTTCCATCGAAGAATTCTTTCACCAAATCAAAAAACTATCAAAACACTAACGTCACAGAAGCGGTGTCGCAAGAATGTAAACACTTCAAAAACGGCAACAAAGGCGTCCTCCAGGGATCGGGCACTTGCCCGTCTCGCCACCACATGCGACGCTCTCCATCAAGACCAATAGACCAGGATGAAAATGGCCCAGCACACCAACGCATTGACCGGCCCAAACGAAACCTTCGAGGCACCGCTTCAAGAGGTCATCACGATCAGCACTGATCTGTTTACGCAGGCGCAGGTCTTTGTGGAAAGCATGTTCCGCACGTGGAACCTTTACCAGATCCTGATTGCTTTGGCCGTCTTCGCCATGGCGCATCTGTTGCGCGCCATTTTGGGACCGCGCATACGGGCGTGGATGGGCTCACGCGAAAACTGGCCGAAGTGGCGCATGCGAATTCTGGTCGTCGTGCACCAACGGCTGCGCGCGATTTTCTTTGTATCGCTGATCTGGTTCGTCGTTTTTGCCATGCGCGAGGTCACTTGGCCCAGCCGGAGCTATCTCTTGAGTGTGATCGGCACCCTGGCGCTGGCGTGGCTGCTGATTGTCTTTGCCACGCGCCTGATCAAGAGCCCTGCCCTGCGCAGATTCGTCCGCTATGGCGCATGGACATGGGCAACCCTGCAAATTCTGGGCCTTCTGGATGTGGCCGAACGTTTGCTCGACAGTATCGGTTTCACAATCGGGGAAATCCGTTTCTCGCTGCTCTTGCTGGTGCAGGGTCTTGTCATCCTTGGCGGCCTGATTGCACTGGCGCGGTTCTTTACAACGACCACCGCCAGCCGGATCAAGGCCAACGAGGACATCAGCCCCTCAATGCAGGTGCTGATCGTCAAAGGCGTACAGATTGCGTTTTATGGCGCCGCATTCTTTGTCGGCGTCCGCGCTCTCGGGATCGATCTGACAGGTCTTGCGGTCCTGTCCGGTGCGATCGGTGTGGGGCTCGGTTTTGGTTTGCAAAAGGTTGTCTCGAACCTTGTGTCGGGCGTCATCATCCTGCTGGATAAGTCGATCAAACCGGGGGACGTGATCAGCCTTGGCGACACCTTTGGGTGGATCAATTCACTGGGGGCGCGTTACGTTTCGGTCGTCACGCGCGACGGGCGCGAATACCTGATCCCGAACGAGGACCTGATCACCGGACAGGTGGTGAACTGGTCACATTCAAACGAGTTTGTCAGGCTCGATATCTTCTTTGGCACAGCCTATCACGACGATCCGCATGCAGTCCGCAAGATCGCGATCGAGGCCGCACAAGGGGTGGACCGCGTGCTCAAAACGCGGCCCACCGTCTGCCATATCGTAGGCTTTGGGGATAGCTCGGTGGATTATATCCTGCGCTTTTGGATCAGGGACCCGACAGGGGGGCTGACGAATATCCGCGGCAACGTCTATCTGGCACTTTGGGACGCCTTCAAAGAACACGGCATCAGCATCCCGTTCCCGCAGCGCGAGGTGAAACTGTTGGAGAGTGAACGGGTCAACGTGAAGATGGGAGACTGAATGTCAGTTGAGCGGACGAAGCAGCCATTCCTTGCGGCTGCGTCAATGTCTGCTTTAGGCTTGCGACTCAGAAAAGCCCACAATTGGGGATTGGATCAACTGCGTTGCCGTCGCTGGGCTGCCCTGACGCTCCAGTATTGTATTGTGCGAAATGCAGATGATGCGCCGTTGGACTATTCCATTGAACTATTGATCCAACAAGTTCACCGGCACCAATAGGCATTCCTTCGACTAATGTTGGTGCCGGGATTAGGTGCCAGTATTTTCTGAGCATTCCACCTGATCGTACCCAGACACCTTGTTTCTCTGGACTGCTGGGTGCTGAGACAGTGAAGATGCGATCAACAACCCCTCCAGCCACGCTATAGACGGGCGTCCCCACAGGTGCGGCAATGTCAATGCCTGGATGGAAATCGTTTCGTGACCCCAGCCGTCTCCAACCGAAACGACTTGTTAGGGCAGAAACTAAGCTCGTGTCCGAAAAGAAGTCTACACAATGATTCCAGGCAATTGGCTCAAAGTTCGGAATCGTTGACCCGCTAGGCGGTTCGGTACTCGCATCGGTGTTTTTCCAGATCACGACGACAGTACAATGTGCTGGCCCGGCGGTCTTTATTAGGAGTTGTCCTCCTTCGCCCTCTGGCCCGATTTTGCACAGGTAATCCCCACCGCATCCACCACTACAAATCGTTTGAGTGCAACGTTTTTCGAGAAGATACCGTCCATCAGCTCGTTCTTCCCAGTACGGCTTTGTAGTCCAGTTATGCGTTGAACACCTGCTCATTGTGTAAAAGGTTTCTCGGTGGTGATCGGTGTCTCCATCAAACTCCGAGAATTCGGGTTCGTCGCCCTTCAAAGATGTAAGCATTCTCTCAAGAGCGCCGATGACTTCCTCTTTCGAGTCAGCAATTTGGAAGTCTACGCTTATCAGCGGTCTGTTGGCCCTTCGATAGGCACTAACAATCTCCTGCGCTTTAGCAAGATCGTCCTCTTTGACCGAAAACAGCTCGAGGCTCTCAGTTCTTCCATCGTAGAGTTCAAGTAGTCCCTTTGCTATGTTTAGGACGGGATCAACCACTACTCGCTTTTTAGAACTATCTGATACCTGGGCATCAAGGTTCTGCATGGTTTCTTCGGAAATTTCGGAGGCAATTTCAGCTCCAGTAACTTTCTCGAGAATCTTGGTCGCCCTGTCTAGCGTGGCTCCGTCAGAAAAGAACTTAATATCTTCAAATTCTTTGATAATCTCTTCTATCTGTTCTTGCGTCATGTGCGCTCCAAAAATTGTGCGGTCAATAATCGACTTTCGTTAAAATTGTGTCCGTTACACTCTATCAATTTCCGTCATTCGAGCAATGGTATTACAAAGACGGACACTTCGTCGTCGAAGCCTCTCCTATCTTCCTTGGCCTAGGCTATCAGGTACGCGCAGGCGGCATGGCCACTCTAAGCTTTTTCAAAGAAGCACAGGAGCTGACTTTCGAGTGCAGTGCAGCATCAGCCAATTTGGGCTCACTCCTGCCATTCCTCACAAACGACAAAGCCGCGCATCTTTGCGCGGCTTTCTCATCTCAAAGACTGCGGTGACTTAGCCGCGGTTCATCCGGTTCTCGATCAGATCATCCACAACAGATGGATCAGCCAGCGTCGAAGTATCCCCCAGCGCGCCGAAATCGTCCTCGGCGATCTTGCGCAGGATCCGCCGCATGATTTTGCCAGAGCGTGTCTTCGGTAGGCCGGGTGCCCATTGCAGCAGATCAGGTTTGGCAATCGGTCCGATCTCGGACCGGACCCAGACCTCGAGCTCTTTGCGGAGTTCATCCGATGGTTCTTCGCCGTTCATCAGCGTGACATAGGCATAAATTCCTTGCCCTTTGATGTCATGCGGGTAACCCACGACAGCCGCTTCGGCGACTTTTGCATGTGCGACCAGTGCGCTTTCCACCTCGGCCGTGCCCATACGGTGACCCGAAACATTGATCACGTCATCGACGCGACCAGTGATCCAATAGTACCCGTCCTCATCGCGCTTACAGCCGTCACCGGTGAAGTAATAGTTCTTGTAGTCGCTGAAGTACGTCTTCTCGAAACGCGCGTGATCGCCCCAGACCGTGCGCATCTGGGCAGGCCAGCTATCCTTGATGCACAGCACACCTTCGGCGGCAGTGTCGTGAATTTCCTCGCCCGAGGTTGGTTCCAGAATAACGGGCTGGATGCCAAAGAAAGGCAATGTCGCCGAGCCCGGCTTGGTCGCGGTCGCGCCCGGAAGCGGGGTTAGCAAGTGACCGCCGGTTTCGGTTTGCCACCAAGTGTCGACGATGGGCGCCTTGCCCTTGCCAACAACATCGTTGTACCAGTTCCATGCTTCGGGGTTGATCGGTTCGCCCACGGTGCCCAGCACCTTGATGTCAGACAGGTCATACTTTTCGACAAAGCTGTTGCCCTGCGCCATCAAGGCGCGGATCGCGGTGGGGGCGGTATAGAACTGGTTGACCTTGTGCTTTTCGCACACAGCCCAGAAACGGCCCGCATCAGGATAGGTCGGCACGCCTTCGAACATGATCGTCGTGGCCCCATTGGCAAGCGGACCATAGACGATATAGCTGTGGCCGGTGACCCAACCCACATCGGCGGTACACCAGAAGATATCACCATCATGGTAGTCGAACGTGTATTGATGCGTCATCGACGCATAGACCAGATAGCCACCGCTGGAGTGCACCACGCCTTTGGGCTGGCCAGTAGAGCCGGATGTGTAAAGAATAAACAGCGGGTCTTCGGCGTTCATTTCCGCAGGCGGGCAATCGGCGCTGACCTTTTCTTCCATTTCATGCAGCCAGTAATCGAGATCACTGCGCCACGCGATCTGCTGGCCGGTGCGCTTGACCACCAGACATTTCACATCGTTGTAATCGTTCAGCAGGGCCTGATTCACGCTGTCCTTGAGGTTGGTGACACGGCCACCGCGTGGTGCGCCGTCAGCGGTAATTACTACCTTGGCATCGCAGGCGTTGACGCGTGCGCCCAGCGCCTCGGCCGAGAAACCCGCGAACACGATGGAATGGATCGCACCAATCCGCGCACAGGCCAGCATGGCATAGGCGGCCTCGGGGATCATCGGCAGGTACAGAACAACGCGGTCGCCTTTTCCGACGCCCATTTCCTTGAGCACATTCGCCATGCGCGAGGTCTTCTCATGGAGCATGTTGTAGGTGATGTGCAGCGCTTCATCATCGGGGCTGTCAGGCTCCCAGATTATGGCGGTCTGTTCGCCGCGCGCGGCAAGATGGCGGTCGATGCAGTTGGCACTGACGTTCAGCGTACCGTCTTCATACCATTTGATATCAACCGCACCGGGGGCAAAGCTCGTGTTTTTGACACGCGTGTAGGGTTTGATCCAGTCGATCCGCTTACCATGCTCGCCCCAGAACGCCTCAGGATCATTGATCGACGCGGCGTACATCGCATCATAAGTCGCCTTATCGGCATGGGCCGCTGCGGCCATTTCGGATGATGGTGGATAGGTTCCGGCTGATTGATCGGTCATGGCATGTCCCCCCTGATCACTTCTTCACGGCCGCGGGCATGCGCCCAACGGCTTCCTCGCCGTGCATCATGGCGAAAATGTGATCGAATCCAAGTCTCGTTGGGGACAACTTAGACGGTTTGTAAAAAGAGCACCGCCTGCAACGTTTCGTTAGTCAATATTTTTACATATGCCTTGCGCAACTCGGGCCGCCACGCGTTGCGGCAGCCCAAAGTGCTTATGCGTCGTGGCGGAATGTCATGCTGACCACATCAGCACGTGTCAGGCCTTTGGCGCGAAGCTCTTCTTCTGGAATGTCCGAGATTGCCTGCAGCGCCAGCGTCCGTGAATTGCTGACAGCCATATGCTCAAGCATAGAGCCAATTGCGCGAAGTGGTTTCATCACCAGTTCGATCAGAATTTCGCGGTTAGAAATCAGTGTGTTGTCGGGTTGGAGAGCCATGTTGCACCTCGTGAATACGTGTTTGTCCTCCCAAGCCAAGAGTTAGGGTGGCAACGACGGATCGGCAACGGCCAAAAACGCAAACCCACCATGCAGTTCTTGCATGATGGGCTATGTTTTCACGGCTTGAGGCTCAGAAATGCATCACTTCTTGACGGCAGCTTTCCCATCCCACGGGGCATCTGGAACAGTGACCGTCTTGGCACGTTTGGCTGCGGCAGGCTTTGCCGCTTCCGGTGCAGGCGTTGCGGCCCTGGGCTTTGGTGCAACCGGCGACGGTGCGGCCGCAACCGCCGGCTCGGCCTTTTGGGCCGCACGGGTAGTCTTGGCCTTCGGGGCCGCCTTTTTTGCGGCAGGCTTTGGCTTATCTGCCTTTGCCGGTGCAGGTGTTGGTGACGCTTTTGCCTGAACAGCAGGCGCAGGTGCGGGATTTACAGCTGCTTGCACCTCTGGCTTTGGCGCTGCTTTGGCAGGTTCCGGTGTCGCTACTTTCGCGACAGGTGCCGGTTTTGCGGCGGCCTTGGCGGCCGCTACTTTCTTGGGCGCAGACTTTTTGGACACCGCTTTTTTCGGTGCTGCCTTTTTGACGGCGGCCTTCGCTTTCTGGGTGGCCTTAGGCTTGGGTGTCGGGGCCTTTGCCTTGACGACAGGTTTTGCAGGCGCGGAGAGCATGCTGCCACTTATCAGTGCGCGCTGCGCCGCCACCATCTGGTCAATCATGGTATCCGTCAGGCGCATTTGCTGGCCGATCACAGCACTGGCGATCTGCATCCCCTGTGCCGTCATTGAAAGTGTAACTGCCGGTGTCATAATGGCTCCCTTTTTTGGCAAAACCCTACTTCAAGCCCAGTATACACGATATTTTTCGCAAACGCAGCATTATTCTGCACCGCAGCAAAGGGATGCCGATAAACTCCCCTTTGCTGCGCGCTTGTGGCCTAGTCCGTCTGGTCCATTCGCACAGAATAGCGCACCTGCCCTTTCACGGCTTGGCCCCAATTCAGATGAACATCGCGCAGGCTACTGCCCTGTTCACCCTCGGCCCAGGGCAGATCATGCACGCGCGTGTTGCCAGCATTCGTAATCGCCCCATCCGGCATCACGCTTTCGACCGTCAGCGCGCGCCCCGCAAAGGGCAAGGCGGTGTCCGTTTCCATCACCCAAGTCGTGGCCTCGGTTGCCTGCGTATGGGTCAGGACCGCCGGATTGGACACAGGCTCGTTCACATTGTGAAATGTGTTGCCGGTAAAGACAAAGCTGCGGGTCCGGCCGTAGTCCAGATCGGCAAAGGTCGTATCCACATGCTCGACCCGGTCAATGCGCCCATTGAGTGACCGGAACACATTGCCGATGACAGCAAAGCCATTGATGAAATGGCCGGGCCCATAGGGTTTAATCACGATAAAATTGAACCAGTCCGCCACATCATTTGTCGTGAACATATTGCCTGTGATCGTCAGGCCGCCAAAGGAAAACTGCGTGCCAAAGGCCGGTGTGGCGTCATGCTCGTTTGTCCATTCAATAAAGTTGTTATCGCAATAGTTGCCGGTGAAAATGCTCTTGGGGTTCGGCAAGGTCAGGACGATCCCGCCCATCCGCACGCCATTGACCTCATCATCACCGTGGAACCAGTGGTTACCCGTCATCAGGTTACCAGACCCTGCGAGCACGCAGAAATGTTTGAATTTGCTGGTGCGGTTGTCGCGGATTTTGACGTCGTTGGCATTGGCGTTGAACCCGATGCTCACGCGGTTCGCCACCGGCACGGCTTGTTCATCCGAAATCAACTGGCAGCGGTCAATCATCATACCCTGACAGCCACGCCCCGGCGACGTGATCCCGCGGTCTTTGGGCCGGTTGATGAAACAATCACGGACATGAAAGGTGAACCCGTCAGGCGCCAACATTATCCCGCTTGCAACGCCACGGCCCTGAAACTCGATATCGTCAAGGATGAATTGGCTGAACTTCTCGTACCCTGAAAAATCAAGCATGTACTGAAAACGCGAAAAGGTGAAAACCTGCGTGCCCTCCGCATCAAAAAGTGGAAGGCTAAGCTCGAGTGACTGTGCCGCTTCATTGACCGAAGTCACATAAATCTCGCGGCCCACACCGTTGCCTTGCACCAAAGACCCCACGGGGATACTGGCGATATTGACAACATTGGTCAGACGCTTGTCATCGCTGGCCGAATAAGTCGCTTGCGACGAGACCTCGACCGTATCCCAAGCCGCACCATCGGCAGGCTGGAACTGGCCGTTGCGGATCACACGGCGGGTTTCAAAGCGGGTGCGTGACGGGTCTGCGGCCTGCATATCAACCGGTTCGGTCAACAAAACGCGGCGCCCGCACAGATCAAGCGAATCGTGATCGGCAAAATTGATCAGGGCTTGATAGGCCTTTTTGAACGCGACTTCTTCGTCCTGAAACGCCTTGAAATATGTGTCGTAATTATAATCCTGCTGCAAAATAAAACGGTGTTCGGGCGCTTGGACAATCCGCCCCTCAAACTGGATACGGTTATCTATCGTGACACTGTTCGCCAAAAGATAATTGCCCGCAGGCACCATCACCGTTCGGCCATTTGCTGCGGCATCGGCGGCGTTGAACGCGGCACTATCGTCGGTAACGCCGTCCCCTTTGGCTCCGTAATCGCGCACATCGACCATACTCACCAGATCACGGGTAAACGCTCCCGTCACATCCGTGATCGTAATATCATCAAGCCGCACAACGCCGCCTGTCGGCCCTGTAAGGTCAATACCGAAATGGCCATATTCGGCACCGGTCCATACCAGATCAACACCGCCACGATCCGCCGTAGCGACAATGGCCGACACCTCAACCACCTGACCATAGCTTGTCAGCTGCCGCGCGACACCGAACGTCGTGACACCTGCAAGCTCCACACCGCCACCCTCACCGGGCCAACCGGCAATCCGGACCGCTGGCATAGCGCCCGCAACCGCTTTGACCCGCGCGGTGATCTGCAAATAGCACCCGGGAATGATGGGTGTTTCACCCTTATAGCGTACCCGTTGTGTCGGGTCGATTTTCAGCAACTCAAGACATCCTGCGAAATCCTGATCTGCCGCAACGAACACACCGGACCCGCTCGCGGCGTAAGAGTCTGACCCGGGCGTGCCGTCCGTGCTCGACCAGAGCGCCAGACCGGCAGAAAACGGCAATGGATCGAAAACGATTCCGTCAGTGATAGCTTTGTTCATGAAATGGCCCCTGAAGCTGAAAAACAAAAGGCCCGGCGCAAACCGGGCCACCTGTGCAAGGGGATAACGTCAAGATATAAACAGCGCCTTGGAGCACCGTTACGGTGTGTGGCGCAACAGGTTAGGCCCCGACATCGGGTGCGGGCAATAAGCGTACACCGTTGATCTGCCAACCCTGTGCTGTCTCGATCATCTGATAGTCCAGAATATGCAGAGCACCCTGCGCATCGCGCACCATCACCTTCTGCCAGACCATGCCGCCCAAATCGCGCAATTCCAGGAACCGCACATCAGCATTGTCCCAGACCATCGGATAGCCCTGCTGGACCATCATGCCGAAATTTCCGGGATCGCCGAACAGGCGCTTGATATTGGGGCTGGCGTATTCCCATGCCTCGGAGATGTCGCGTTCGTTAAAGGCGTCCAGCTGGTTGCCAATCACGCTCTCGATCGCGTCACCATCCTGCGCAAAAGCAGCAGTGGCTGCCACCCAGAACCCGAAAACGAATGCCAAAATGCGCATGATCCGCGCCCTCCTAAGCTGTCTCTTCATAGAAGATACGCAGGAAAGCGCGGATTAGTTTCAATTATCTTATGCGGCGGCCAATTGCTGTTCGATGAGGGCGATGGTTTCATCCACACCGTAAAGCGCAATGAAGCCGCCAAAACGTGGCCCTTGTGAAGCGCCCAAAAGCACCTCGTAGAGTGCGGTGAACCAATTACGCAGCGGCTCGAACCCATGCTCTTTGCCAACGGCAAAGACCATCGTTTGCAGCTCTTCTGCATCCAGACCGCCATCCCACACTTTCAGGCGTTCCGCCAGATCGGTCAGCGCCGCGCGCTCCTGATCGGTTGGTGCGCGGTACACTTTGGTGGGCTTCACAAAGTCGTTGTAATAGCGCACGGCAAAGCCCGCCGCCTGATCCATCTGCGGGTTTTTCTCGGCAGAGGCGTCAGGCGCATAACGCTGGATAAAGCCCCAAAGCGTGTCTTTGTCCTCGGCACCAGACACGGACGCGAGGTTCAAAAGCATCGCAAAAGGCACCACCATGTCTGAGGCAGGCACATTATGTCCGTGAATGTGGAACACCGGATTATTGGCGCGGCCTGCATCATCCTGAGTGGCATAGGCGCGCAACTGCTGGTGATACTCGTCCACTGCCTTAGGGATCACATCAAAATGCATCCGCTTGGCCGTCTTTGGCTTAAGATACATGAAGTAGCTCAGGCTCTCGGTTGAGGCATAGGTCAGCCACTCATCAATCGAAATGCCGTTGCCGGAAGATTTGGAAATCTTCTGACCCTTCTCATCCAGAAACAGCTCATACGAAAAATGGTTCGGCTTGCGCCCACCCAAAATCTCGCAAATCCGGTCATAGATCGCGGTATTTGTGGCGTGTTCCTTGCCGTACATCTCGAAATCAACATCCAAAGCAGCCCAGCGCGCACCGAAATCCGGCTTCCACTGCAATTTCACATTGCCGCCCGTCACAGGCAGGGTCCATTCGCGCCCATCAGGGTCGTCGAAAGTCACCTCACCCTTTTCACCATCCACGTGCTTCATTGGCACATAAAGTACACGCCCGGTCTCAGGATGGATCGGCAGGAAGATGGAATAGGTCTCTTGACGCTCTTCGCGCAGGGATTTCAGCATGACCTTCATAATGTCATCATAACGGGCCGCAGCGCGCAGCAGAATCTCATCAAACTGGCCTGTTTGATAAAATTCACGGGCTGAATAGAATTCGTAATCAAACCCGAAAGTATCCAAGAAGCGCCGCAACATGGCATTGTTGTGATGGCCAAAGCTCTCATGCGTTCCAAAGGGATCAGGCACCGATGTCAGCGGCTTATGCATATGCTCGGCCAGCATCTCTTGCTGGGGCACATTGCCGGGAACCTTGCGCATCCCGTCCAGATCGTCGGAAAAACAGATCAGTTTGGTGGGAATATCCGAAATCACCTCGAACGCGCGGCGGATCATCGTTGTGCGCAGTACTTCGCCAAACGTTCCGATATGCGGCAAACCCGATGGGCCATAGCCTGTCTCAAACAGGACATACCCCTTTTCGGGTGCCCTGTTTTCATACCGTTTGAGCAATGCGCGCGCCTCTTCAAAGGGCCAGGCCTTCGACGTCATCGCTGCTTCACGCATAGTGCTCATGGTTCATCTCACATTCTAAGGGCAAGTCATTGTGACCGCCGCAACGCGCACTCCCTATTGCGAGACAGCCGAGGCGTCAATAAATGTGGCATCAGATGTAAAGGAATTCCCGATGCTTGAAGACGCCCCAATGACCGCGCAAGACGCCCTTGCCGCCCTGATGATCGCGGTATCCGCGTCGGATGAAAACATCCGCACTGCCGAGCTTGTGAAAATAAACAGCGCGATCAATAACTTGCCTGTTTTCTCGGACTATGACCTCGAACGTCTGCCGCGCATGTCGAGAATGGTCTTCTCATTGCTTGAGCAGGAAGACGGTCTTGAGGCGCTTTTCGGCCTGATCCGTGACGCCCTGCCCGAGCGCCTTTATGAGACCGCCTATGCGCTTTCTTGTGATGTCGCTGCCGCGGACGGACTCATTGTTGGCACCGAAGTCCGCATGCTGGAAGAGATTCGCGAAGAACTGAACCTTGATCGCCTGCACGCCGCTGCGATCGAACGCGGATCACGCGCACGCCACATGACGCTTTGATCAGACCCTTAACGCCAGATGCTTGAGAATATCCTGTTGCAGGCGCCGCGACCGTGTATTCCAGCTGCGCGCACCGGTCGGGGACTCGACGCCTTGACGTTTGCCGGCCTCGCGCGCTTCCAGATCGGACGCAAAAATCGCAAAGGCCAGATCACGTCCGCTTTTGGTGCGCACATATCCAGCAAGCGTTGACACAAAGTTGAGCGTGCCGGTCTTCGCTTTGACGGCGATTTGCGGATCGTCGATCGCCTGACCATCCTCGCCCACCAATGCGATATCACGCAGAATAGGCTGCAAGGTCGGCATCACATTCTGCGCCATCAACAGGCGCACCATGTCACGGGGCGACACCCGCGCCGCATCGCCCAAACCCGAATGATCCACAAATTGCGGCGCAATGCCCTCTGCCCGACGCGCCGCCCATAGCGCCATACTCAACGCAGAAGTGCGCAGCCCACGCTGCGCGCCAACGCGGGTCGCGGTCGCTGCCAGACCCGCTGCCTCTGCGGTGATATTCGTCGAGAAACGCAACATGCTCTGCATCATCTCGTTCAATGGCGCGCTGGCATACCGCACAAGCGGGATACCCGTCGGGCGCGCCATCGTCTCTTGCGGCGGCTTCAAAACGATCCCGTGACTGCGCGCAAAGACGGCAAAAACCTCGCCTGCATAAAGTGCCGGATTGCGGACAGGCAGCCACCTTGATCCTTCTTTATTGAGCGCACCCCGCGCCACAGTCCATTGATCAACACCACCGCCGTTGCGGTAGGTGAACACCGGCACTGCACGATCCACAATCGCAATCTGCGCCGTGGTCACTTCGGGGCGGTAATTTGCGCTGCGGGCATCCAGCGTGGTGACATAATCTGCGCCGTCTTGTTTCCACTCAAAATGCACGCGATTGAAATTCAGGTTCAGACCGGTGACTGTTGGATTGTAGCCCAGATGATCCATCTGACTGTCATCAATCTCGTCGAGATTAGTCAGTGCATTGTCCCAGACCAGAAGATCCCCCCGCACTTCGCGCAGGCCGGTGTCCTTCAGTCTTTTGGCAAGTTCAGCAATTTGATCCGTCACAAGGTTGGGGTCACCCCCACCGGCCAAAATCAAATTACCATCTAAAACACCGTCATTTATTGGACCATCAGCAAATATGCGCGTTTCAAAGGTATGTTGCGCACCCAGCGCCTCAAGCGCATAGAGTGCCGTGAACGCCTTGGTTACGCTTGCGGGTGGCTGCGCTATCGTCCCGTCAATGTCCTCAAGGATCTGGCCGCTTTGCATATCCGCCACCACAACGCCCACCGCGCCAGAGGTCGCGCGCGATGACACCATCTTGGCAATCGCATCGCGGGCAGGCACACGTGCAATCGGGCGCAAGGACGTTAATGGCGCCTCGGCATAGGCTGTAGTGGCAAGCGCTGAGACCGCTCCGGACAGCAGTGCACGACGGGTCAGGCGCATCACCATTCCCCCCGCTTGCGGATCGCGGTTGAAGACTGGTCGGACATCGGCAAATTGACAAAGGCCCATGCCGGCGCCTGTGCCCTGCGAAGCGTATGCGCCGCCCGTCCCGGGATACGCGCCCGCGCATAGACCTTTGCCGCTTTCGACATGCGTGCCGCAATCCTGTCCCCCGGACGCGCCAAGACGCCAATGGGAACGGTCTCCATGATCCAACGCCAGTCTTGCCAGCGATGGAACTGCGCCAGATTGTCAGCGCCCATAATCCACACGAACCGCACGCCGGGGTAGCGGCGGCGCAAGGCCATCAGCGTCTGCGCGGTGTACCGCGTTCCCAATTGCGCTTCGATATCGGTGACTGTGACGCGCGGATGATCCATCATCGCGCGCGCGACCTGCATCCTGTCAGCCAAAGGTGCCGGTCCGTTCTCTTTCAGAGGATTGCCGGGTGACACCAGCCACCACAGCCGGTCCAGTCCGAACCGTTTCAACGCGGCCTTAGAGATATGGACATGGCCCGCATGCGGCGGATCAAAGGACCCCCCCAGCAGACCGATCACCTGACCGCGCTTTGCGACAGGCCGCGCAGTCATCGCACAGGCCCTATCGGTTGCATATCGGCGGCTGCAAACTGCGTTAGCATCGGTTTCTCAAGGATCATTTCCATCTTCGCCGTAGTAGCCATTTCATAACCCCGCCTGTCAATGCACGCAAACGTCAGCACCCGAACGCGCGCTGTCTTTTCATCGTGACAAATGCATGCCAGTCTTTGCCCATGAATACCCTGACCACGCGCGCTGGCGCCCCGCTCTCCCGACTGACCTTTGGCACGATGCAATTCGGCGGCACCGCCGACGCAGCGGCCAGTCAAGCCATGTTTGACGCTGCCCGCGCGGGTGGCGTCAATCACTTTGATACGGCTGTGATGTATACGGATGGCGCGTCCGAGACATTGCTTGGCGCGATGATCAAGGCGGACCGCGACTCTCTCTATCTCGCCACCAAAGTCGGCTATGTGGGCGGCGCCTCGCAGGCCAACATCACGAAACACTTCGACAGGTGCCGTCAACAGTTGCGGGAAGATGCTGTCGATCTGCTCTACATGCACCGTTTCGACGATGACACACCGCTTGAGGAAACATTCAGCACTTTGGCGGAACTGCAAACACATGGCCTGATCCGCCACATCGGCGTGTCGAACTATGCCGCATGGCAGGTGATGAAGGCCCAAAGCGTTGCAAAAACACTGGGGACGCAAATCGATGTGATCCAGCCGATGTATAGCCTTGTCAAACGCCAGAGCGAGGTCGAGATTTTCCCCATGGCCGCCGATCAGGGCATCACTGTCGTCCCTTATTCACCCTTGGGGGGCGGGTTGCTGACGGGCAAATACGCCAAGGGTGGAACGGGGCGCCTGACGACCGATACACGGTATCAGGCGCGCTATGCGCAGGACTGGATGCACGAAACGGCAAAACAACTGACGGCCCTTGGCGCAGAGCTGGGCGTCAATCCAGCGACGCTGGCCGTTGCCTGGGCAGCCAACCACGCGATCAAACCGCTTCCCATCATCTCGGCCCGCTCCGAAGAACAGCTCCACCCCTCTTTGCTAGCCGAAAAATTCACCATGACACCTGAGGTCTATGACAAGATTACTGCACTCAGCATCACGCCCCCACCCGCCACAGACCGGCTCGAAGAAGCGTGATTGATTTTCTCATCATTGGCGGCGGCATCGCGGGTGTTTCGGCGGCCGCCCGCCTTTCGGAACTGGGCAGCGTGACGCTCTTTGAAGGTGAAGACGCCCTTGCCTATCACGCCTCTGGCCGGTCTGCGGCCCTGTTTGAACAAAACTACGGCAAGCCCTCAACGATCGCACTCAACAAGGCCAGCTATGCCTTTCACAAATCCGCCGATGTACTCAGCCCGCGCGGCTTGATGCTGGTCGGCGATGCGGAAACTGCCGCAGCCTTCGCTGCCGATCGAAAGGCCATGCATCTTGACAGCATTACGGTCGCAGAGGCTAAGGCCATGGTCCCGATCCTCGATGACAGCGTCGTTGATCGCGCGGCTTTCGATACGGCGGCGTCTGACATCGACACGGATAAACTCGTACAGACCTTTGCACGGATGGCGCGACAGAACGGCGCGACCATCAGTACGAAAGCGCGCGTGGAAAGCATCGACCGCAACGCCACAGGTTGGACCGTACATACGGGTACCGAAACCTTTGAAGCGCGCCATCTGGTGAATGCAGCGGGCGCATGGGTTGATGAAATCGCTGCGATGGCGGGGATCACGCCTTTGGGTTTTACCCCGCTGCGCCGCTCGATGGCGCGGATCCCCGCGCCTGGCGGCCATGACGTGAGCGGCTGGCCCATGATCTTCGGACCGGGCGAAAACTGGTACGCGAAACCGGATGCAGGTGCGCTGATCGTGTCACCCGCCGAGGAAGACCCTGTCACCCCGCATGACGCCTATGCCGATGACATGGTGCTGGCCGAAGGCCTTGCCCGCTATGAGGCCAATGTGACCGAACCGGTCACACGTTTGCTCAGCTCATGGGCTGGCCTGCGGACGTTTTCAAAAGATCGGACGCTGGTGCTCGGCCCCGACAGCGGCGACCCCAGCTTTATCTGGTGTGCAGGCCAAGGCGGATACGGGATGCAATCCGCCCCCGCCGCCTCACAGTTGCTGTATGATCTGATCGCCGGTGCGCCTTCGGAACTCCCCAAAGACACCGTTGCAGCACTCTCGCCACAGCGCTTTGCGTAAGGTGGGTTTCAACCCACCTTACCGTTACCCATCCACACGGATCGTCGCATTCTTGGGATCATACGGGCTGTCCTCTACGATCTCGGCCGCCCAAAGCTGATCCAGCATCTTGACCTGAAGTTTCGTCCCAACCACAGCAAGTTCAGGCGTCACATATCCCAGACCAATCGACTTCTCGAACGCGACCGAATATCCGCCAGATGTCAAACGGCCCACACGTGTTCCGTCCATTGCATAGAGCGCCTCACGGCCCCAAGGGTCTGCATCGTCCGGCCCGTCAATCAGCAGGGTGACGCATTTGGAACGAATACCTTTCGCTTCCATCGCGGCCTTCCCGTTGAAGTCCTTGGACAGGTCCACAAAACGCGGCAAATCGGCCTCTAGCGGTGTCGCATCGCGGCCCAGTTCGTTGCCGAAAGCACGATAGGATTTCTCCTGCCGCAACCAGTTCTGCGCGCGGGCACCGACCAGTTTCATGCCATGCGGCTCGCCTGCTTTTTCCAGGAGGTCAAAGAGGTAATTCTGCATCTCAATCGGGTGATGCAGCTCCCACCCCAGCTCACCGGTATAGGCAACACGGATCGCATTGACCGGACACATACCCAGTTCGATCTGCTTGGCAGACAGCCACGGAAAGCGCTTGTTGGACAGCGCCGTTGCGGGGTCTGCATCCTTGATCACGGCATTCAGCACATCGCGCGACTTTGGTCCGGCAATAGCGAAAACACCCCATTGCGTTGTCACATCCTGTTCGTTGATGCGCCCAAACTCGTCTTCCTTCTCCATGATCAGCTTGTAAAGGTAATCCTGATCGTAGGCGTGCCATGCCCCTGCCGAGACAAGATAAAAGTCATCTTCGGCCAACCGGACAATGGTAAATTCCGTGCGTGTCGTCCCATGGCTCGTCAGCGCATAGGTCAGATTGATGCGTCCCACGCGTGGCAGCTTATTGGTCGTAAACCAATCCAGAAACGCCGCTGCCCCCGGACCACTGATCCGGTGTTTCGCAAAGGCGGTGGCGTCAATCAGACCAACACCTTCGCGGATCGCCTTGGCTTCTTCGACGGCATATTGCCACCAGCCGCCACGGCGGAAAGAGCGACTGTCGTGGTCATTGAACCCCAAGGGCGCATAGTAATTGGGACGTTCCCAGCCGTTCACAAACCCGAACTGCGCGCCACGTTCCTTTTGCCGGTCATATGCCGGTGATGTGCGCAGCGGACGGCAAGCGGGGCGCTCTTCATCGGGATGGTGCAGGATATAGACGTGATCGTAGCATTCTTCGTTCTTGCGCGCGGCAAACTCGGTGGTCATCCAGTTGCCATAGCGTTTGGGATCAAGCGATGCCATGTCGATCTCGGCCTCGCCATCCACCATCATCTGGGCAAGGTAATACCCTGTGCCACCTGCCGCCGTGATGCCAAAGGAAAACCCTTCTGCCAGCCACATATTCGTCAGGCCCGGCGCAGGCCCCACAAGCGGGTTTCCATCGGGGGTATAACAAATCGGACCGTTGAAATCGTCTTTCAGGCCGCTTTCCTCGCAGGACGGGATGCGGTGGATCATCGCCATATATTGCTCTTCGATCCGCTCCAGATCGAGCGGGAAGAGGTCAGCGCGGAAGCTCTCGGGCACGCCATATTCAAAGACCGCAGGGGCATTCTTCTCATAAACACCCAAAATCCAGCCGCCGCGTTCCTCGCGCACGTAAGACTGCGCATCAGCGTCACGGATCACAGGGTGTTCGACATTGCCTTGCGCACGGAAATCAACCAGTGCGGGGTCTTGGTCCATGACAATAAACTGGTGTTCCACAGGGATCGCAGGGATCTTGATGCCCAGCTTCTTGGCGGTAGTCTGCGCATGGTTGCCGGATGCTGTTACAACATGCTCTGCCGTAATCACGATCTGCTCGTCCGAAGGGACAAGGTTGCCGCCTTTTTCGACCATCTTGGTGCAGGTCACTTCCCACGCTTCACCGGTCCAATGGAACGCATCCGCCTGCCATTTCCTTTCGATCGCAACACCGCGCTGGCGGGCACCCTTGGCCATCGCTTGGGTCACATCGGCGGGGTTAATATAGCCGTCCGTGTGATGATAAAGCGCGCCTTTCAGGTCTTCGGTGCGGATCAATGGCCATTTCGCCTTGATCTCCTCAGGCGTCATCCAGACATAGGGCACGTCGCAGGTTTCAGCGGTCGATGCGTAAAGCATATACTCATCCATACGCTCTTGCGTCTGGGCCATCCGCAAGTTGCCCACGACAGCAAAACCGGCGTTCAGTCCCGTTTCCGCCTCAAGCGATTTATAAAAATCGACCGAGTATTTGTGGATATGCGTCGTCGCAAACGACATGTTGAAAAGCGGTAACAAACCCGCCGCATGCCATGTGGAGCCCGAGGTCAACTCATCCCGCTCAAGCAGCATCACGTCATCCCAGCCAGCTTTCGCAAGGTGATATGCAATGGACGTGCCAACCGCGCCGCCGCCGACGACCAGTGCTTTAACTTGGGTTTTCATGATGACGACTCCCTTGGCATCTTTGACGCCAATTTGCGCGAAACCGTCACAAAGCGATAGAACCAGCCGACGCGTTTCGGTACGAAAGCGACACAGCCCAAATCAAAGTCAGATCAAAGCATTGAGGGCACGACAAGATCAGGCGGCCTGTGGCCATCGGCAAAGGTCTTGATGTTCACAATCACCTTCTCGCCCATCTCGATCCGGCCTTCGAGTGTGGCAGATCCCATATGCGGCAAAAGGATCGCGTTAGAGAGTTCACGCAAGCGCGGATTGATTTCGTGTCCCCGCTCGAACACATCCAGACCCGCGCCCGCAATTTCCCCAGCCCGCAGCATCCGCGTCAGGGCGTTTTCATCAATCACTTCACCACGTGATGTGTTCACAATCACCGCAGTGGGTTTCATCAGCTTCAGCCGCCGCGCATTCATCAGGTGGAATGTCGAGGGCGTATGCGGGCAGTTGATCGACAGGATGTCCACGCGGGCCACCATCTGATCAAGGCTTTCCCAGTAGGTCGCGTCCAACTCTTCCTCGATCTCGGGGCGCAAACGCCTGCGATTATGATAATGGACCTGCATCCCGAATGCTTTCGCACGGCGCGCCACGGCCTGCCCGATCCGGCCCATCCCCAGAATACCCAAACGGCGCCCCTTGATCCGCCCACCAAGCATCGCCGTGGGTGCCCATCCACCCCAGCTATCAGACTGTGCCACACGTATCCCCTCGGCCATGCGACGGGTCACAGCCAAAATCAACGCGATCACAATATCGGCGGTATCTTCAGTAACCACACCTGGCGTATTCGAGACATGAATGCCCCGCTGGCGGGCGGTTGCCACATCAATGTGGTCCACACCGGCACCGAAGTTCGCAATCAGCTTCAATTGCTCACCAGCGCGGCCCAAAAGTCTCGCATCAATCTTGTCGGTGATCGTACACACCAGAACATCCGCACGGCCCATCGCGGCGGCCAGTTGCTCGGTCGTCATCGGCGTGTCGTCATCACGCAATTCAACGTCGAAAAGCTCTTTCAGTCGTGTCTCGACAACCTCAGGCAACCGTCGCGTCACGACAACACTCATTTGCTTACCTGGCATCTGTTGCACTCCATAGCTTTTCAAATTCAACTTGTCATGGCAGGTTGCGCCAAAGGGACGCGCAGCACAAGAACTGCGCGCCGCAAAATGAGTAGTAAGGGCAAACAATGGGTGCAATAGCGCATTGGTTTCGCGTGTTCTGGATCGCGGCGTTCGCGATCGTTATCTGTATGAGCGCAGGCGTCGCCCAGCAAAATGACGCAGGCCCCGCAATCGGCCCAGAAACGAACCTGCCGTTGCCCCGCTACGTGTCGCTCCGCGCAGGTGAGGCCAACGTCCGCCGCGGCCCGTCATTGTCACACCGCATTGATTGGGTCTTTCAGCGCCGTGATATGCCGCTACAGATCATCGCGGAATACGGCCATTGGCGGCGGGTCATTGACCGCGACGGCCAAGGCGGCTGGGTGCATTACCGCATGCTTTCAGGCGCGCGCACAGTCATTGTCGAAGCAGATGACCTGATCCTGCGCAGCCGCCCCGAACCGAACGCCACCGAGAACGCAATCTTGGAGGCAGGTGTCGTGGCACGGCTTGGCGACTGCAACCCCGACTGGTGCGAATTGACCGCAGGTGGCTACAAAGGCTGGGCCCCGAAGACCGCAATCTGGGGCGTCGCAGATGCGGAAATCCGTGACTGATCCGACCTATTGAGGCTAGCATTGCACGCGCAGCCCCGCTAGCTGGGATAATATGAACGAGACACGCCTCAACCTTTCCGCCGGAGTGCTCTCCGTCTCGGTCGCACTGATCCTCGTGCTGGCCAAGCTCTGGGCGTTGTCGCAAACCGGATCGCTGGCGGTGGCCGCCACTCTCGCCGACAGTGCGCTTGACCTGATGATGTCGCTGGGTGGTCTGATCGCCATCGCCTATGCCGCCAAACCCGCCGATGATGACCACAACTTTGGCCATACTTCCGCCGAAGATCTGGCGGCGCTTGCGCAGTCCACGTTCATCATGATTTCCGCAGGTGTCATCGCATTTGCTGCAGTTTTCCGCCTGCTGGACGACACCGTTGTCCTGCCTGAACGTGAAGGCCAAGGCATTGCGATCATTATCTTCTCTATCTGTCTGACACTGGCCTTGGTGCTTTGGCAGCGCCATGTCGCGGCCAAGACCGACAACAAGGTCGTTAAGGCAGACAGCCTGCATTACATCGGCGACCTGATCCCGAATATCGGCGCCATAATCGCACTCTGGGCCTCAGCCGCCTTTGGCTTGCACCAGATTGACAGCGTCGTGGCACTCGCTGCAGCCGTCTTCCTTGGTTTTGGCGCCGTCCGTATCGGCAAAGCGGCATGGGACGCGCTGATGGACCGCCAGGCCGACCCCGAGATGATCGCCGGCATCGCTGCAATCGCCGCGAACTTCGACGGCGTCCACGGCTACCACGACCTGAAAACACGCGTCGCAGGCAGCCGTGTTTTCGTGAACCTGCATATCGAACTTGATGGCGACCAGACCCTGCATGAGGCCCATCGGATCGGCGCGAGCCTGCGCCGCGCGATTATCGCGGCCTACCCCCGCGCCGATGTTCTGATCCACAAAGATCCCGTCGGGGTGACCAAACACCCCGACGACGACCGCCCCTAGGCGGCTTTATCCAGACCGCGACCTTTCAACAGCGCCTCAACCCCCGGCAAGCGGCCACGGAACGCGGTGTAAAGATCCGCCGCATCCACCGACCCGCCCGAAGACAGCACGGTTTCTTCCAACCGCTTGGCTGTGGCGCTGTCAAACGGATCGCCCGCCTCTTCAAATGCAGCAAAAGCATCCGCATCCATCACCTCGGACCACATGTAGCTGTAGTAACCGCTGGAATAGCCGTCACCGGCAAAGACATGGGCGAAATGCGGTGTCGCATGGCGCATCCGGATCGCGCGCGGCATACCGATTTCTTCCAGAATCTCCGCCTGCCGCTGCATCGGGTCGGCAGGGGCCGGTCCGTCATGAAAGCCCAGATCAACAAGCGCAGAGGCCACGTATTCTACCGTCTGGAAACCCATATCGTACGTTGCAGCACCTAACATGCGGTTCAACAAATCCTCGGGCATTGGTTTGCCCGTATCGGCATGGGTCGCAAATTCGGCCAGCACCTCTGGCACCTCCAGCCAATGTTCATAGAGCTGGCTTGGCAGTTCCACAAAGTCCCGTGCCACGGATGTGCCCGAGATGCTTTCATAGGTCACATCCGACAGCATCTGGTGCAGCGCATGGCCGAATTCATGGAACAGAGTGCGCGCATCATCGTAAGAAAGCAGCGCAGGCTTGCCCGCCTCCGGCTTGGCGAAATTGCAGACATTCACCACATGCGGGCGAATATCGCCGCTTAACCGCTGCTGCGAGCGCATGGCAGAACACCATGCCCCCGAGCGTTTAGAACCACGCGCAAAATAGTCACCGATGAACACCGCCACATGCGCGCCATCGCGGGTGACTTCCCACAACCGCACATCAGGGTGGTAAACCGGCCCCTCAATCGGCGCGAATTCCAGCCCAAAAAGACGGTTCGCACAGGCAAAAGCCGCTTCAATCATCCGGTCCAATTGCAGGTACGGCTTCAGTTCGGCCTCATCGAGATCATGCAATTCCTTACGCCGCTTTTCAGCATAGAACCGCCAGTCCCAAGGCTCGAGCGGACCATCAAACCCGTCCGCATGCAACATCCGCTCCAAGATCACGGCATCGGCCTCGGCGGCCGCCTTGGCGGGCTCCCAGACCTGCATCAACAGATCGCGGACCGCCACGGGCGTGCCCGCCATCTCGGTTTCCAACTTGAAATCAGCAAAGCTGTCATAGCCCAACAACTTGGCCCGCGCTTCGCGCAGTTTCAGCGTCTCGGCTGCAAGGGCACGGTTATCCGTCTCGCCACCATTCGCACCCCGCGCGCCCCATGCCTCGTAGGCCTTCTGGCGCAAATCCCGCCGCTCGGAAAACTGCAAGAACGGCACAATCAGCGACCGTGAAAGTGTAACAACAGGCCCGCCTGCGTCCTTTTCTTCGCCCGCAGCTTTCGCTGTCGCGATCACAAAATCCGGCAGACCATCCAGATCATCTGCGCCCAGTTTCATGAACCATGCGCGCTCATCCGCCAGCAGGTTCTGGGTGAAAGACGTGCCCAACACCGACAGGCGCGATTTCGCATCACGCAGGGCTTCGGCGGACTTTCCTTCAAGCTGCGCGCCCGAACGCACAAACCCGCGCCGCGTCAGCATCAACACGCGTTCTTGCTCAGGCGTCGGATCAAGCGCTTCCCGGTTTTCCCAAACTGCCTCGACCCGCGCGAACAGCGCTTTATTTTCCGACACCTCAGAGCCATAAGCACTCAAAAGCGGGGCGAAATCACGCTGCAAGGCTTCACGCTTGGGATTACTATCAGCCCCTGCAAGGCTGTAGAATGCCCCCAACACACGCCCCAGCGTCTCATCGGCCCGCTCCAGCGCCTCAATCGTATTGGCGAAATCAGGGGCATCGGGGTTTTCCGCAATGGCGGCAATATTCGCGCGCGATATCGCAAGTGCGGCATCGACAGCCGGCGCAAAATCATCATCAGAAATCACATCGAAAGGCGGCAACCCAAAAGGTGTCTCCCATTCGGCAAGCAACGGGTTTGTCATTAGTAGTCTCCTTTGCAACAAGAGGTAGTGCGCGATGGCGCTTGGCACCACCCCCCCCTGCTTCATCTTGGCCACGAAACGCAAATTTCGCGCTTACCGCGTGCGCATACGTTTCTCGAACCGCCGCAAGGCAATCGACAGGGTGATTGTGATCGTCAGATAAACAAGCGCCACGACATTATACGTCTCAAAATAGCGGAAATTGCCTGCTGCTGTGACTTTGCCCAATTGCGTCACATCCGTCACGCCCAGCACAGATACCAACGAGGAATCCTTCACCATCGCGACAAAATCATTCCCCAAGGGCGGCAGGATCGTGCGCAGCGCCTGCGGAAACACAATGAACCGAAACCGCTGCCAACGGTTCAGGCCCAGCGCCTCTGCCGCCTCTATCTGGCCCTCATCAACCGATTGCAGGCCTGCACGAAACACCTCGGCCAGAAAGGACGAATAGGCGATGGTCAGTGCAATCACCGCACGCCACAAAAGCGAAAAATCCCGCGTGCGGACAGGCTCAAGCCCGATCATCTCGGCGACCCAGTTCCACCCCGCCACCATCGCCGGTGCCGCCACGAACGCCACATAGAGCAGTAGCACGATAATCGGGATGCCGCGCACAATCTCGATATAGAACCGCGCGAGTTGCCGCAAAACCAGTGATCGTGACAAGGCCGCGAGTGCCAGCAAAAGCCCCAGCACACAGGCCATCGTGTAGGACACCAAGGTCACATAGATCGTGACCCAAATCCCCCGCTGCAGCGTCGACAGCACGCGGGCATATGTTTCAACCGTCAGCACCTGCCAGAACAGGTAAAGGCCAATCGCCACAACAGCGACCAGCCACCAAGGAAAATCCTTGTCGTTGGGGGAAGTAGGGATCATCAGCGCGCAGTCCCGGACCTGACCCGGGACCTTCCGTTTAGGGCTTACTCACCAAGTTTGTAATCGAGGAACCAACGCGTGTTCAGCGCATCAATCGTGCCATCGGCCAGCATATCCGCAATCGCCGCATTGATCGGTTCAACCAGATCAGAGCCCTTGGGGAAAATGAAACCAAAGTCCTCGGTTCCCAGCTTCTCGCCGATAATTTTCAGCCCGCCATCAGAGGCCTCAACATAGCCATTGCCTGCGGTGCCATCGGTCAGCACCAGATCAACATCGCCAGTCCGCAACGCCTGAACCGTCGCACCAAAGGTTTCCATCAATTTGATCCGGGGGTTTGCCTCATCACCGTCAAGTACATCATAAACGCCAACGTAGAACGGAGTGGTGCCGGGTTGCGCGGCCATCAGCAGATCGGGGTCAGCCGCAAAGCTTGCGGCATCCGTGAAACGGTCTTCATCGCCGCGCACCATCATCACCATCTCAGAGGTCATGTAGCTTTCGGAAAAGTCCACGACTTCGGCACGATCTTCACGGATCGTGATGCCGGTCATGCCAAGGTCAAACTGCCCTTCGGACACGGCAGGGATCATCGCATCCCAGCTGATGTTTTCATAGACCACTGTCGCATTCAGGCGCTGCGCGATCTCGGCCATCGCGTCATATTCCCAGCCAACCGCATTGCCGCTTGTGTCAATGAATTGCAGTGGCGGATAGGCATTTTCGGTCACAACGACGATCTCGCGACCTTCAAGGTTTGGCAGATGACCGTCCGCGACAGCGGTTGTCGCCAAAAGGCACGCGGCCAGTGTTGCAAGGAATTTCATAGCAGGCTCCCAGTTGATAGTTTCAGCGCCACTATCAATGTGGCGCAGCCCCGTGCAAGCCTTTGCCATGGCAAACAGGACAGTCTGCACGCGGTTTCACACCGATAGTACGGGTTTCGGCGTAAAGCGCATCATAAATAAGCAAACGCCCTTTCAGGCCCTGCCCCGCCCCCGTGATTGCTTTTACCGCCTCAACCGCCATCATCGCCCCGATCACACCGGGCAGCGGGCCGATCACGCCCGCCTCGGCACAGCTGGGCACAAGCGATGGATCAGGGGCTTCGGGAAACACACATTCATAGCAGGGTGTGCCATGGGCCGGATCATAGACGCTGATCTGGCCTTCCCATTGGGTCAGCGCGGCCGCGATCAGCGGCTTGCCCGTCGCCACCGCAGTCCGGTTCACCAGGTACCGTGTCGCAAAATTATCGGTACCGTCCAGCACGAGATCATATTCCGAAAACAGGTCGTCGGCGATATCCGCCTCAAGCCTGCGGTGATAGGAGCGCACGGTAACAAAAGGGTTCTGGGCGCGCATAACCTCGGCGGCGGAATGGACCTTGGGCACCCCGATATTCCGGTCAAGATGGATGACCTGCCGCTGCAGATTGGCGTTCTCGACAACATCATCGTCAATGACACCAATCGTGCCAACACCCGCAGCCGCCAGATATTGCAGCGCAGGCGCGCCAAGACCACCGGCGCCCACGACCAGAACCTTTGCATCCCGCAATGCCTTTTGCCCGGGTCCACCCACTTCGCGCAGAATGATATGGCGCGCATAGCGGTCCAGTTCCGTGGGTGAAAAACTCTCGGATTTTACAGGTGCCGCCTCTTGTGACGTCACCCGCGACCGCAGGCGGCGCAGCAGCTTGCCATATCCCCAGATAATGACGCCAAAGCCAAAGATGATCGCCCAAAGCCGCGCATCACCGCCCGTCGCCATGCGCAAGGGGTGGCCGTCCGGCAGGATCACATGCACCAGCATGACACCCACCAGCAAAAGCGCCATCATATTCCAGCGCACGGCATAAGGCACTTTCATGGCCCACCCGATAACCCAAAGGGTTATCGCCATTGTACCGACCATAATCATTGGCCTGTGGACCCAAATCCGCCCGCGCCACGCGCGGTTTCGTCAAGACGCGCAACTGTTTCAAAGTCTGCCCGTACGACAGGCGCGACCACCATCTGCGCAATCCGCATGCCGTGGGTTACCTCGAAAGGCGCATCGCCCAAGTTCACCATGATCACGCCCAACGGCCCCCGATAATCGCTATCAATCGTGCCGGGGGTATTCAGCAATGTCACCCCGTGCTTGAGCGCCAAACCAGACCGTGGCCTGACCTGCACCTCGTATCCCGCAGGGATCGCCATGCGCAGACCGGTGGGCACCAAGGCCCGCGCACCTGCGCCCAGCGTAACCGCCTGACGGTCGGCGAAGTTGGCCCGCAGATCACAACCTGCCGCCCCCGCCGTTTCATACGCCGGCAAGCCAAGGCTCTGATCCGCGTCCTCAACCCATTGAAATTGTACCGTCACACTCACGCAAGTGCCTCTGCTATCCGGCCGGCTAGCATCGCGGCGACATCTGCTTTTGTCATGCGTGGAAAGTTTTCCGCCCCTGCGTCGTTGATCAGCGTCACCGCATTTTCCGACCCACCCATGATGCCGGTGTCGGGCGATACATCGTTGGCAACGATCCAGTCGCACTGCTTGCGCAAACGCTTTGCGGTGGCATTGGCGATCACATCATCGGTTTCCGCGGCAAAGCCCACCACCAGGCGGGGCCGTCCCTCGGTCATTTGCGAGACCGTCGCCAGAATGTCAGGATTTTCCGCAAAATCGAGACGTGGCAGACCGGCGCCGTCCTTCTTGATCTTACTGTTCCCCGCATTTGCCACATGCCAATCCGCGACAGCCGCCGCAAAAACAGCCGCATCAGCTGCACCCGCCGATGTGACGGCGGCCAGCATCTCTTTCGCCGTCTGGACCTTCACCGTGTTCACACCCATCGGCGGCGGCACATCCGCTGGCCCCGTTACAAAGGTCACATTCGCGCCCAGCGCTGCAAGTGCAGCGGCAATTGCCGTGCCTTGCGCACCGGACGACCGGTTCGCGATATAGCGCACCGGGTCAATCGGTTCGTGGGTGGGACCAGAGGTGACAATGATATGCTTGCCCTTCAACGGACCATCGGCAAGTGCCGCGCCAATGGCCGCAATAATCTCGGGCACTTCGGCCATGCGCCCCGGTCCATATTCACCGCAGGCCATGTTGCCCTCATTTGGGCCAACGACCAGAATACCGTCATCTTGCAAGGTCGCCAGATTGCGCTGGGTCGCCGGATGCGTCCACATGCGGACATTCATTGATGGCGCGATCAAGACGCGTTTATCGGTCGCCAAAAGCAGGGTTGAGGCCAGATCAGTCGCCAAACCGCCCGCCATTTTGGCCATCAAGTCAGCCGTCGCTGGGGCCACCACAATCAGGTCGGCGGCCCGCGACAATTCAATGTGGCCCATCTCGGCCTCATCGGTCAGATTGAAAAGGTCCTGATAGACTTTTGAAGCGGATAGCGCCGACAGGCTCAGCGGTGTCACAAACTCTGCCCCTGATTTGGTCAGAACAGGCGTCACCTGCGCGCCACGTTCACGCAACCGGCGCACAAGGTCCAACGATTTGAAGGCGGCGATGCCGCCGCCAACAATTAACAGGATATGCTTGTTTGCCAGCATCAACGCGCTCCGATCAGGGTCGTCCGACACTAGGTCAAATCAGACCGGAAACACAATGTCCGCGATCAGGCAAAAAATGCGTGAACCTCTGAACTTTGCGACTCAAGGCTTTTGCGCATCTTGCCAAAGGCAGCGGCCTCAAGTTGACGCACGCGCTCTTTCGACAGCCCAAGCTCGGTTCCGAGACTTTCAAGCGTGCGCGGCTCATCACGCAACTTCCGCTCACGCACGATGAACTGTTCACGGTCATTCAAGCCGGACAGAGCGGTCAGCAACCACTGGCGCAGGGTCTCGTTGTCATGCGTGTTCTCAACCTTCTCGGCAGCCTGTATGCCGTCGTCCTCAAGCGCATCAATCCATTCGCGCCCTTCATCATCAACAGATTGGGTGGCGTTCAGCGAAAAATCGGAGCCGGACAAGCGGCCTTCCATCATCTCAACGTCGTGCAACGGCACGCCGACCTCAATCGCAATCAATTCGCGCATTTCATGGCGGTCGAGTTCGCGGCCCTCGGCTGCCGCTTCACGTTCAAGCCGCGCCTGTACGCGGCGCATGTTGAAAAACAGCGACTTTTGCGACGAGGTTGAACCGGTCCGTACCATCGACCAATTGCGCATGACGTAATCTTGGATAGACGCTTTGATCCACCAGACGGCATATGTCGAGAAGCGCACGCCGCGATCAGGGTCGAACTTGTCAGCGGCCTTCATCAGGCCAACCGAGGCCTCTTGGATCAGGTCATTCATCGGTGCGCCATAGCGCTTGAATTTGGACGCCATCGAAATGGCTAACCGCATATAAGCTGTAATCAGCCGGTGCAGCGCCTGTTCATCGCGCTGGTCCCGCCATGCATAGGCCAAAGCCAATTCGGTCTCAGCGTCAAGCAACTCTGCTTTCATCGCTGTCCGAGACAAAGTTTGATCAGAAAAACCGGTCACACCCATTGTAATTCTCCCAAGTCGCAGTCTGTTGCATTAACTTCTTTGTTTGAACTAGTTACGAAGGCGTTTCCAAAATGGATCAAAAAAAGTGAACAAAATGCCTCTGCCGAAACTTTCACTTGTTCTGGGGGGCGCCGCGTCTGGCAAATCCGCATTCGCGGAAAACGTTGTGCTGCAAAGCGGGAAGGCACCCGTTTATATCGCGACCGCACAGGTGTTCGACGATGAAATGGCCGAGAAGGTCGCGCGGCACCGTGACATGCGCGGAACGGGCTGGACGACGATCGAAGAACCGTTGGATCTCGGTCCCGCTTTGGCTGGAATCACGCCCCATCAGACCGTCTTGATCGACTGCGCCACTCTCTGGCTGACCAACGTGATTTTAGGTGACCACGATGTGGACGAACACACCGACGCGTTGCTTTCGGCGATCGCCACCTGTGAGGGCCCTATCGTCGTCGTCTCGAACGAAGTCGGCCAAGGCATAGTGCCCGACAATGCCCTGTCGCGCAAATTCCGCAATGCACAGGGTGCGCTCAATCAACGGATTGCATCCGAGGCCGGACTTGTGGTCGCCGTCATGGCAGGACTGCCACTGGTTCTCAAGGGAACCCTCCCATGACCAAGCTCTGGCTGGTCCGACACGGGCCGACACATGCCAAAGCGATGGTCGGCTGGACAGACCTGCCCGCCGACCTGTCAGACACCGCAGCCATCGGTCGCCTGCGCGCCTTCCTGCCTGATGCCCCTGTTGTGTCCTCCGATCTCAGCCGCGCGATCACCACGGCAGATGCACTGATCCCCAAAGTGCGCCTGCCCCACGCGCCTGATCTGCGCGAAATCAACTTTGGCGACTGGGAGATGCGCAATTTTGCCCAAGTAGAGGCCGAAGATCCGCAGAGAATTCGCGCCTACTGGGAAACCCCCGGCACCATCGCCCCACCCAACGGCGAAAGCTGGAACGCGGTCCGTGCGCGCGTCGATCGCGCAGTTGACGGATACCTGCACGCGGGTCACCCCGATCTGATCGTTGTGGCCCATTTTGGTGTTATCCTCACCCAGCTTCAGCGCGCATTGGGTATCGGCGCCTATGAGGCCTTCGGGCACAAGATCGACAACCTGTCGGTCACAACCCTGTCCTGCAAGTCAACCGGCTGGTCCGTCGATCATATCAATCACAAACCGTGATGCAGGACGTCACAGAATACTGATCGCCAGAACGCTTCTCTTAGGGCTAGACTTACTGCATGACATATCAACTCTACATCGGTGATCGCACCTTCAGTAGCTGGTCCTTGCGGGGCTGGCTGATGCTGGAAAAATTCGGGCTGCCCTATCAGGCGCATATGGTCGGGCTCTACGCTGGAACCATGCAAGCGGACCTCGCACATCTTGCCCCAGCCCGCACCGTGCCCGTACTGCAAACCGCCGAAGGATATGTGGTGACCGACAGTATGGCGATGGCTGAAACGCTTGCCGAAAACCATCCCGAACGCGCCCTTTATCCTCGCGATCCGGCGGCCCGCGCACTGGCCCGTTCCATCACCGCAGAAATGCACAGTGGTTTTGGCGGATTGCGCAACGCCTGCCCCATGATGCTTGGTTTTGTCTGGGAGGGTTTCGTACCCGCCGACGCCGTCAAAGCAGACCTGCGCCGCATCGAAGACCTGTGGTCCCTTGCCCGCGAAAGGCACGGACAAAACGGACCATGGCTCTTTGGCGACTATTCCTTGGCCGATGTGTTTTATGCCCCCGTTGCAATGCGGATCACCGCATATGATCTGCCGGTCAGCGAAGAATCCCGCGCCTATGTCGCGGCCCATCTCTCCGACCCCGCTTTTCTGGCATGGCGCAAAGAGGCGCTCAAGGAAACGCACAGCCCCTTCCCCTACGCCTTGCCGTTTGCACAAAAGCCTTGGCCCGAAGAGAAAAGTTAACCTTTCTTAAAGACCCAGGCCGTACCCGTTAACCATAAACGGGGAAAACGCCATGGTCGCTTTGGCCTACACAGTTGCATTCGAAGGGATCGAGGCGCGCCTGGTCGAGGTGCAATGCGCCGTGACACCTGGTATTCCAGCCTTCGCCATCGTGGGTTTGCCCGACAAGGCCGTCTCGGAGGCGCGCGAAAGGGTCCGCGCCGCACTCAGCGCGATGGCTATCGCCCTGCCGTCGAAGAGGATCACAGTAAACCTCTCTCCCGCCGATTTGCCCAAAGAAGGGTCGCACTTCGATCTGCCCATCGCACTGGCTCTGCTGGCCGCGCTCGAAATCATTCCGCAGGATGTCGCGTCCCAGACGGTCGCTTTGGGCGAATTGTCCCTCGACGGGACCTTGGTGCCTGTGGCCGGCGCACTTCCCGCTGCCATGGCCGCTGCCGAAGGCGACCGCACCCTGCTATGCCCGCAGGCCTGCGGCGCAGAGGCGGCGTGGGTCGGCTCGGTGAATGTCATCGCCCCCCGCAGTCTGGCCGAGATGGTGCGGCATTTCACAGGGCAGGCGGTGCTACAATCATCCCAACCGGGCGAGGTTCTGGCACGAAACGGTGCACGCGACCTGTCGGAAGTCAAAGGACAGGAACGGGCCAAACGCGCGCTGGAGATCGCAGCCGCCGGGCGGCATCACCTGCTTCTGGTGGGCTCACCCGGTTCCGGCAAATCTATGCTCGCCGCCCGGATACCCGGAATCTTGCCACAATTATCGCCATCCGAAGCGCTCGAGACCTCGATGATCCACTCTCTGTCGGGGCTTTTGGACGAAGGCGGGATCAACCGCGAACGGCCCTTTCGGGAACCGCACCACACGGCATCAATGGCGGCCATCGTCGGCGGTGGCCGCAGCGCAAAGCCCGGCGAGATCAGCCTCGCGCATAACGGGGTGTTGTTCATGGATGAATTCCCGGAATTCCCGCGCACCGTGCTTGAGACCCTGCGCCAGCCTATCGAAACCGGCGAAGTGGTCGTGGCCCGCGCAAATGCCCATGTGCGCTATCCCTGCCGGTTTATGCTGGTCGCGGCGGCCAACCCCTGCAAATGCGGCTACCTCGCGGATCCGGCCCGCGCCTGCACACGTGCACCGATCTGTGGCGAGGATTATCTGGGGCGTATTTCAGGCCCGCTGATGGACCGGTTCGATCTGCGTGTCGAAGTACCTGCCGTCGCCTTTACCGATCTCGACCTCCCCGAAACCGGCGAAAGCTCGGCCGATGTTGCCAGCCGCGTCCATAAAGCGCGCGACATTCAAACCGCACGGTTTGCGGGGCATGGCGCTGCAAGGGTCAATGCCGACGCCGAAGGCCATCTGCTCGATGAAATCGCAACGCCTGACGCAGAGGGACGTGCACTCTTGCTCAAAATCGCGGAACGCTTTGGCCTCTCGGCACGTGGTTATCACCGCGTCCTGCGGGTAGCGCGGACAATCGCGGATTTAGAGGGTGAAGCAGATGTCCAAAGACCCCACGTGGCCGAGGCGGTCAGCTACCGGTTGGCGATGACCAAAGAGGTCTAGCGCCGTGCCTCGATCGCCTGCCAGATCTTCTCGGCGATGTTGACACCGTCAAAGCGCTCCAACTCCTGAATGCCGGTGGGTGATGTGACATTGATCTCGGTCAGCCATTTCCCAATCACGTCGATGCCGACAAAAATCTGGCCCTTTTCACGCAAGAGCGGCCCGATCCTCGCACAAATCTCGCGGTCGCGGTCGGTCAGTTCCACTTTCTCGGGGCGTCCACCCACATGCATGTTCGAGCGCGTTTCACCGGCGGCAGGCACACGGTTGATCGCACCGACCGGTTCGCCATCCACCAAAATCACGCGTTTATCGCCCTTGGACACATCCGGCAGAAACTGCTGCATGATCAGCGGTTCGCGGTTGATGCCGGAAAAAAGCTCATGCAGCGATGCAAGATTACTGTCGCCACCCTTCATCTTGAAGACACCCGCCCCGCCGTTGCCGTAAAGCGGCTTGAGAATCACATCGCCATACTGCGCGCGGAATGTCTTGAGCGTCTCAAGGTCGCGCGCAATCATCGTGGGCGGCGTCAGATCGGGGAAATTGAGCACCAGAAGCTTTTCGGGATAATTGCGCACCCAGAACGGATCATTCACCACCAATGTCTTGGGGTGGATCATATCCAGAATATGGGTTGTGGTGATATAGCTCATGTCAAACGGCGGGTCCTGCCGGAGCCAGACAACATCGAACTCCGACAGATCGACATATTGCTCGTCGCCCAGCGTAAAGTGATCGCCTTTGACGCGCTGCACCGTGAGCGGCCAGCCCTTCGCCATCACGCGGCCCTGATCATAGGCGAGCTTGTCAGGCGTATAATAGAACAGGCTATGCCCCCGCGCCTGCGCTTCCTCGGCGATGCGGAAGGTGCTGTCGGCATCAATATTGATCGGCCCAATCGGGTCCATCTGGAAAGCGATCTTAAGCGTCATGGCAGGCCTCTTGCATTATCAAGCTGGCGTGTTGATGGCCCAGCCTGCGCGCAGGTGCAATGGGCCTCAGAATTCCATAAAGGCGTTTTCAATCACTTTCAGGGCACCAAAACCGTTCACAATCGCCAGATCAAACCGCACATCGGTCAATTGACCGCGCGGCTCATTGGCCAAAAACTCACCCGCACTGGCCACGATCCGCGCCATTTGGCGATGCCCCAGCCGCGTCGCGGCCGTCGCAAAATTCTTGCTTTTCTTGACCTCGATGAAGACCACCGTGTCTCCATCGCGGGCGATCAGGTCAATTTCGCCGGCCTTTCCGCGCCAGCGCCGCGCGGCAATCGCGTGATGGCGTTTGGCATAGTCACCGGCGACAATATCCTCCGCCGCTAATCCAGCATGATATCCGACAGTTCCGCTCATTCCTCATCCCCCAACTGCAAGGCAATCTGGTAAACCTGCCTACGGGGCAGACCCAAAGCACCGGCCACAACTGTCGCCGCATCTTTCACACGCATTGTTTTCATCGCTTCACGTAGCGCCCCATCAATATCGCCATCTGCAACCTCGACAGCACCGGCACGACCCACCAACACAACGATTTCGCCTTTGACGGTCCGCTCAGCAAAATCACCCGCCAGCGTCGCAAGCGACCCGCGCGTGATTTCTTCAAACTTTTTCGTCAACTCGCGGCAGACCACCGCTTCTCGTTCATCCCCCAAGATATCGCGCAAATTAGCTAACATTTCCCCAACGCGTTTCGGGCTTTCGTAAAATACCAAGGTAAACGGGATATCGCGCAATGCCGCGATTTCATTTTCACGCTGTTTCTTGCCCGCTGGCAGAAAGCCGACGAATGCAAAACGATCGGTGGCGAGGCCCGACACGGTCAAGCCTGCCAGCACCGCAGAGGCCCCAGGCGCGGTCGTCACCTCCACCCCCTCTTTGATGGCAGCACGGCCCAATTCATAGCCCGGATCAGCCACCAAAGGTGTGCCCGCCTCAGAGACGTAAGCCACTGATTTGCCTGACTTCATATCTGCAACCAGCCGCGCAACAGCCCCGTCACCGCTGTGATCGTGAAACGCCACGACCTTGCGCCCGTTGAGTGGCACCCCGTGTATTTCCATCAACTTGCGCGCTGTCCGCGTATCCTCGGCGGCAATCAAATCGGCGGACGCCAGAATATCCAGCGCGCGCAACGTAATGTCGCGCGCAGACCCGATAGGCGTGGCCACGAAATACAGACCGGCAGAGAGTGGCTTGCTTATAAAATTCATCTCTGGACCCGCTGGCCCCCTGCTTTATGATGGACCTCAACATCGCGGCGGGACATGAGGCCTCGGCCAACTGCCGTTCGCGCGAAACAGGAGGAATACCACGCATGTTTGCTCGTTTCAGCAACGCCCGCAAGTCGCTCGCGCGCTTTTTTGCATTTACCGCCCTGCTTTGGCTGGCTGCCTGTGATGTCACTTTGGCACCTGATGCCAATGTTGGCCGCACAATCAACCCCAATGCGCCGATCGAAGTGGCCCTGCTGGTGCCCGGTGGTTCAGCACAGGAAACCGACAACCAACTGGCGCGGAATTTTGAAAATGCGGCCCGCCTTGCGATTGCAGACCTGCAAGGTGCAACTATTGACCTGCGTGTCTACAACACCGCCGGTGGCAACCCGCAGCAGGCCGCTCTGGCCGCTACGCAAGCTGTCAACGAAGGGGCAAAGATCATTATCGGGCCGCTTTATGGCGAGGCTGCAAACGCCGCGGGTGTTGCCATCGCAGGCCGGAACGTGAACGTGCTTGCTTTCTCGAACAACAGCGCCTTTGCGGGTGGCAACGTGTTCATTCTGGGGCCGACATTCGACAATACGGCGGATCGTCTTGTCCAGTTTGGCACGCGTCAGGGCATCAGCCGCTACTTTGTCGTCCATGGCGATGATCTGCCAGGTCGCGTTGGCCGCGATGCAATCACCTCGGCCATCCAAAGAAACGGCGGCGAGGTGTCCGGCGTCGACAGTTACCAACTGTCACAGCAAGGCATCTTTACGGCCACGCGCCGGATTGTGTCCAATGTGCGCAGTTCGGGCGCGCAGGGCGTCTTTACCACGGCCAGCGCAAATGCCGATTTGCCAATCCTTGCAACGGCTCTGCCCGATGCGGGTATGGACACAGACCGCAGCCGCTTTATCGGCCTGACCCGCTGGGACACGCTGCCCCAGATGGCCGCACTGCCCGGGCTTGAAGGCGGGCTTTTCACGGTTCCCGATCCCGGAACGTCGACACTCTTTGCCAATCGCTATGCCGCGACCTATGGCGAAACACCGCATCCTTTGGCAGGGCTTGCCTATGACGGTATCGCCGCGATCGGTGCGCTTGCCGCGGCAGGCAACACACAGGCCGTCACCAAAGAGGCCCTCACCCAACCCCAAGGGTTCCGCGGGACATCAGGTGTCTTCCGTCTGCTGCCGAATGGCCTTAACCAGCGCGGCCTTGCCGTTGCTACATTTCAAAACAATCAGGTTGTAATCCTTGACCAAGCCCCAAGAAGTTTTGGCACCCCAGGCCTCTGAACGCATACCAGCATCAGCACAAAGCACGCCGGACAGTTTGATCTGTCCGGCGTCCGTCATTTTTGACAACAACGCGGTGCAAGCCCAGATCGACGCGGCAATCGCGACCGCGTCATCCGAACGCGACATCCGCGCCGCGACCGTTGCCACATTGTCCCAAGCACGCCGTAACGGCATGGCCCAGATCGCGGCCGCCTTCGCGGCACAGCCTTTCGCATCACGCCCGACAACCCGCGCCTACAGCTGGCTGACCGACCAGATCGTGCAGACCGTGCTGGACGTGGCGCAAAAGCACCTGCACCCGCTGCCCAACCCCACCGAAGGCGAGCGTTTGTCGCTGATCGCCGTCGGCGGGTATGGCCGGGGCGAGATGGCGCCCTATTCGGATGTCGATCTGCTGTTTCTAACGCCCTACAAAATCACGCCTTGGGCGGAGAGCGTCATCGAATCCATGCTGTATATGCTATGGGATCTGAAACTGAAGGTCGGACACGCCAGCCGCACGGTCAAAGACTGCCTGCGTCTGGCGAAAGAGGATTACACGATCCGCACCTCGCTTGTGGAATACAGGTATCTGGCCGGCGATGCCGATCTCGCGGCGAAACTCGGCCAACGCCTCTGGACCGACCTGTTCAAAACAACCGCCAGCGAATTCATCGAAGCCAAGCTGGAGGAACGCGCCACCCGCCACCGCAAGCAGGGCGGGCAGCGCTACGTCGTCGAACCCAATGTGAAAGAAGGCAAGGGTGGGCTGCGTGATCTGCAATCCCTGTTCTGGATCAGCAAATACATCAACGGCGTGAAAGACGCGGCCGATCTGGTCAATCTGGGGGTCTTTACAGCCGAAGAATTTGAAACCTTTGTCACCGCCGAAGACTTTCTTTGGGCGGTCCGTTGTCATCTGCATCTCATCGCGGGGCGCCCTGTCGACCAGTTGACCTTTGACATGCAGGTTCAGGTGGCAGACGCGATGGGATACACGGATCACGGCGGCCGCCGCGGCGTTGAACACTTCATGCAGGCCTATTTCCGGCAGGCCACCCATGTGGGCGAATTGACGCGGATCTTCCTGACAGCACTCGAAGCCAACCACACCAAGCAAGAACCCGTGCTCGTGCGGCTTCTCGCGCGGCGCAAGAAAGCAAAGCCACCCTATGCGATCAAGCAGAACCGGCTGACGATTGCCAACGAGCGGGATTTCTTTGCCGACAAGGTGAACATGCTGCGGATCTTTGAAGAGGCGCTGCGCACGGGCACATTACTGCATCCTGATGCGATGCGGCTGATCTCGGCCAATCTGCACCGGATCGACGAAGACCTGCGCAACGACAAAGAGGCGCGGCGCATCTTCCTTGACCTGCTGCTAAAGCACGGCAATCCCGAACGGGCGTTGCGCCGGATGAACGAATTGGGGGTGCTGGCCGCCTTTATCCCTGAATTCGCGCCCATTGTCGCGATGATGCAGTTCAACATGTACCACCACTATACGGTGGACGAACACACGATCCAATGCATCAGCAACTTGGCCCAGATTGAACGCAAGGAACTGATCGAGGAATTGCCGGTCTGTTCGGGTATTCTGGAACGCGGCGTGAACCGCAAGGTACTGTATGTGGCGCTCCTGCTGCACGATATCGGCAAAGGGCGCGACGAAGACCATTCCATCCTTGGCGCCCAGATTTCGCGCAAGGTCGCACCTCGGCTGGGGCTGAACAAGAAGGAATGCGAAACGGTCGAATGGCTGATCCGCTATCACCTCTTGCTGTCGGATGTGGCGCAAAAACGCGACATCTCTGAACCACGTACCGTGCGCGGCTTTGCCAAGGCGGTGAAATCGGTCGAGCGGCTGGAACTGCTGACCACACTCACGGTCTGCGATATTCGCGGCGTCGGCCCCGGGACATGGAACAACTGGAAAGCGGTTCTGATCCGCAACCTTTACAAAGCAACCAAATCAGCGCTGGAAACCGGCCTTGAAGACCTCAACCGCGAAAGCCAGGAGGCCGAGGCGAAACGCGCCCTGCGCGCTGAGCTTGCAGATTGGGACAAGAAAGCGCTCAAAACCGAGATCGGTCGCCACTACGGCACCTATTGGCAGGGGCTTCCGCTCGCGGCGCAGACGATTTTTGCAAGACTGCTGTCCGAGATCAATGACAATGAAATCAAGATCGACCTGATGCTCGACGAAGACCGCGACGCGACCCGCGCCTGCTTTGCCATGGTCGATCATCCCGGTCTTTTCAGCCGCATGACCGGTGCTTTGGCGCTGGTCGGTGCGAACGTCGTGGATGCACGGACCTACACATCCAAAGACGGCTATGCGACGGCTGTTTTCTGGATACAGGACGATGACGGCAACCCCTATGAGGCGGCACGGATGCCGCGCCTACGCACGATGATCGAGCGCATCCTGCGTGGCGAAATCGTCGCCAAAGAGGCGCTGAAAGACAAAGACAAAATCAAAAAGCGCGAACGCGCCTTCCGTGTGCCAACGACCATAAGCTTCGATAATGAAGGGTCCGAAATCTATACGATCATCGAGGTCGACACCCGCGACCGGCCGGGATTGCTTTATGACCTGACGCGCACGCTGGCGAATAATCACGTCTATATCGCGTCAGCCGTGATTGCGACCTACGGCGAGCAGGTCGTGGATACCTTCTATGTCAAAGACATGGTCGGTCTGAAGTACCACAATGAGGCCAAGCGCGCATCGCTGGAACGCAAACTGCGCGAAGCCATCGCCCAAGGCGCCGAGCAGGCGGTGGCAGGATGAAACCCATCCGCTTGATGGCTGGGTTTTTCACCGTCGGCATCTGGACACTGCTTAGTCGTGTCATGGGTTTTGTGCGCGACATCATGATCGCGGCCTACCTTGGCACCGGCCCCGTGGCCGAGGCATTCTTGGTGGCCTTCTCGCTGCCCAATCTCTTCCGCCGCTTTTTTGCCGAAGGCGCGTTCAACATGGCCTTTGTGCCAATGTTTTCCAAGAAAGTCGAAGCCGGAGAAGACGCCCATCGCTTTGCCCAGGATGCTTTTGTCGGTCTTGCGGGCGTGTTGACGGTTTTCACTGTGATCGGCGTGATCTTTATGCCTGCCCTCGTGACGCTGATGGCCAGCGGTTTTTTAGGCACCGAACGTTTCGATCTGGCGGTCTACTACGGCCGGATCGCCTTTCCCTATATCCTCTTTATTTCGCTCACGGCGCTGCTGTCGGGGGTGTTGAACGCAACCGGGCGCTTTACGGCCGCAGCGGGCGCGCCAGTTCTGCTGAACGTGATCTTTGTCTTAGCCCTTATTATTATGGGGATGACCTGTGAATGCACGGGGCCTGACGCGCAGTCCATGATCGGACAGGCTCTGGCATACGCTGTGCCACTTGCGGGCATTGCCCAGCTTGCGCTTGTCTGGGTCGCAGCCACGCGTGCGGGCTATTCCCTGCGCTTGGGCATGCCCAAGATCACCCCCGAACTCAAACGTCTTGCGATCATCGCAGCACCCGCAGCGCTCGCGGGCGGTGTTGTGCAGATCAATCTTCTTGTCGGTCGTCAGGTTGCCAGTTTCTTTGAAGGCGCTGTTGCATGGCTGAACTATGCAGACCGGCTCTATCAATTGCCCCTTGGCGTGGTGGGCATCGCAATCGGGGTTGTGCTGCTGCCCGATCTGTCGCGCCGCCTGCGCGCGGGCGATGATGCGGGCGGACAAGACGCCTTTAACCGTGCCTCTGAAATCAGCCTTGCCCTGACCATTCCGGCCTCTGTTGCCCTTATGGCAATCCCGATCCCGCTCGTCAGTGTCCTTTTCGAACGCGGCGCCTTTACCAGCGACGACACCGCCGCGACTGCACTTGCCGTCGCGGTCTACGGTCTGGGCCTGCCTGCCTTTGTGCTACAGAAGACCCTGCAACCGCTGTTCTTTGCCCGTGAAGACACCAAACGGCCCTTCTACTATGCCCTTGCTGCGATGGTCCTGAATGCAGCACTGGCCATCGGACTATCACCACAGATCGGTTTTATTGCGGCGGCCATTGGCACGTCCCTCACAGGCTGGGCGATGGTTATCATGCTGATGCGCGGTGCGCGGACCATGGGCGACGCTGGCAAATTCGACGCGCGTTTCAAGAAACGGTTGGGGCGGATCATTTTGTCCGCGCTCGCAATGGGGGCGATCCTCTTCGTAAGTGCTGCGGTGATGACACCTTTCTTTGGCATCGCAACACTGCGCTATCTGGCCCTGTTCGTCTTGGTGCTGATCGGCGTTGTCAGCTACTTTGGCATCGGTCACCTGCTGGGTGCGTTCAAACTGTCCGAGTTCAAACGCAACCTGCGCCGCTAGGACCGTTCCCGCATCCGGCGCACAAGGCTGGCCCACCCGCCGGGTGCCAGAAGTGTCGAGAGTACGAAACCCGTCACAAAACCCGCAAGCTCCGAAATCCACTGGCTGTTGCCACCGAAGATCAGACCGAAGATCAGCTGGATCGCCAAAAGAAACCCAATCAGCCGAAACGCCATGATCTGGTTCTCTCCGGCACTTCCAAGCCGCAGCCACAACACATAGGTATAAGCACCGATGAGACCATAAACCGGTGTAAAGGCCCCAATGAGCAATGTGTTGTCACCCGCCAGCAGGCCGAAAACAACCGCACCGGCAATGCTGGTGACGATATAGACAACCAGCACTCTGAACGATCCGTAGTATTCAGCTGTGAACTTGCCCAAAGCGAGGATCAAAGCCGCACAGAACGCCATCTGGATCAGATCACCATTGATAAAGGTGTAGGTGACGAACCGCTTGAGCATATCAAGGCTGTTGTCCCCACTCACCAACACACGGTCCAGCACCGCAGGGGCAAAGCCGAATTCCTCGATCGCGGCAAGCCGCCAGCCCAGACCGCGCGGGCCACCGATGATCCCCGCATTCGCAAGCTGAAAGACAACTTCGATCCCGACAATCGCAAGCGCCAGCGCAACAATCACGACAGGCAAAGTATTGAACGGGCTTTCGGGCTTCATAGCGGTCTCGCTGCAGAGTTGAAGTTGACGGGTCTGTCTGGCATGGGTATGCGACCCTTGCCCCGAAATCCAGACCGGACATTGCACCATGAGCGAAACATCATTTACACCGCGCGTCTTCTCGGGGATCAAACCCTCAGGCGGGCTGACGCTTGGCAACTATCTGGGCGCGATCAAACGCTTTGTGGGCATGCAGGGGCAAATGGAGACGATCTATTGCGTCGTCGACATGCACGCGATCACCGTCTGGCAAGACCCAAAAGAGCTCGCCAATATGACCCGCGAAGTGGCCGCAGGTTACCTTGCCGCAGGGCTCGATCCTAGCCAGTCCATTCTGTTCAACCAAAGCCAGGTCGCAGCCCACGCCGAACTGGGCTGGATTTTCAACTGCGTCGCCCGAGTCGGCTGGATGAACCGCATGACCCAGTTCAAGGACAAAGCCGGTAGCAACGCCGAAAAAGTGTCGCTGGGCCTCTATGCTTATCCCGCACTGATGGCCGCCGATATTCTGCTTTATCACGCCACTCATGTGCCCGTGGGCGAGGACCAGAAACAACATGTTGAGCTGACCCGCGACATCGCCGCGAAATTCAACCATGACTTCAAAAACGATTTCTTTCCGCTGACCGAACCGGTCATCGAAGGCCCTGCCATGCGCATCATGAACCTGCGTGACGGGACCAAGAAAATGTCCAAGTCGGGCGAAAGCGACATGGAACGCATCAACATGACTGATGATGCCGACAAGATCGCCAAGAAGTTCAAGAAAGCAAAGACTGATCCTGAACCGCTCCCCGAAACGGTCGAGGGGCTCAAGGACCGGCCCGAAGCGCGCAATCTGGTCGAGATTTACGCCGCCCTGAACGACATGACCCCAGAGGCCGTTATCGCCGAATACCCCGGCGCGGGCTGGGGCACGTTCAAACCGGCGCTGGCCGATCTGGCGGTGGCGAAACTTGCCCCGATTTCGGACGAAATGGCACGGTTCATGGCTGATCCGGCAGAGATTGACCGCATCCTTGGCGAGGGCGCGGAAAAAGCACGGGCCATCGCCAACCCCATCCTGCGGGATTGCTATGACATCGTGGGGCTGCTGCGTAGCTGAAGCCGAACGCAGCGCGGCAGCTGTGCGGTCTTGTTTCAACGGATCGCCGCAAAACACGCCTTAGCTTTCTCTGGCAGGGCCTGATATTGCAGGGCCTTTGAAAGGCCGACCTGACGCTGACAGATTGACCCTATCCGCGCCACGTATTCAAAGCAGACTATTGCGTGACAGTTGCATCAGACAATAAGCTGTCGATTTGCCGTGTGATCTGATCCGATAGCGGACTGATACGAGAGGCAAAGGTGTCGACAACCTGGCCTTGCCGATCCAGCAATACCTTGTTGAAATTCCATCTTGGCGTAAATCCAACCTCTTGGCGGAGTGACTGATAAAACGGATGGGCATTGCGCCCCTTCACTCCGGTGATCACGGTCATGGGCATATCAATGCCATAGATGAGCTCACAAAACTCTTTGACCTCAGCGTTGCTTGCAAGCTCCTGGTTGAAATCGTCAGAGGGGACTGCAAGCACCACCAATCCTTGATCGCGGTAGCGGTCATAAAGCGCCTGCAATTCGCGATACTGCTCTGTGAACGCGCACATCGAGGCTGTATTGACCACAAGAACAGGCTGCCCTTCCCATTGCGCGAGGGTCAGCGTTCCACCATCGATCGAGTCGAACGGTGTCTCTCGATCAAGTGCAGTGGTCTGGCTGCTCCATAAGACAAAAAAGGCTGTCAGGAAGCACAGTGAACTCGACTTGAGCCAGTGCATATTTCGTCGGGCTGTGATCATGAATGCGCTCTCATGTTTATGGCCTGATACCTAGTCCATTCCTCCGGATTTCAAGCTCTTGGCGATGACCGCGCGGCCCGATCTTCGTTTGGCGACCGCTGCATCTAACACCCTGAGTACAATCCAGCCATTCGTAGGATGTCCCCCAAGCGGCGTGTGGAACGCGCGCGTTTCTCCAGATCTCAGTGGATCGCATCTCTGTGACCGGCATCGCACTGTACAGCGGAGCCATTACGTGCACTTTTGAACATTCCATATTGAGAAATGCGCCTTTTGTGCAAATATGAAATGCCGTATCTTGGCCTCACGCATAACCAAGAGGCACACCATGTCTGCACCTTCAACAGCCCGCGTTGGGCACGTTCACCTGCGGGTCTCGGATCTTGAACGCGCGATCGCCTTTTACTCAGGCGTTTTGGGTTTCGCCCTAACCCAACGCCATGGTGACCAGGCGGCCTTTCTGGCCGCTGGCGATTATCACCATCACATCGGCCTGAACACATGGGAAAGCCTTGGTGCGTCTCCTCCCCCCAAAGGACACACAGGCCTATACCACACAGCCTTTCTGTATCCCGACAGAAAGTCGCTGGCCCAAGTTGTCCGGCGCGTGCTTGATGCAGGCATCCCGCTGGATGGCGCAGGCGATCACGGGGTGAGCGAGGCCATTTATCTGCGTGACCCTGACCAGAACGGCGTCGAGCTCTACTATGACCGCCCGATGGCGGTCTGGCCCCGTGATGCAGACGGCACACTCGCCATGACCAACGGCCGAGTTGATCTGCCAGCCCTCTTGGCGCTGGCCGAGTAAACGTCATAAAACTGAATCCCTCAGAGCCTAACACGAGGGAGCGTTGAAGAATCGCGCAACTGTCCGCACAGGTGTCTCTTGTCCCGTGATCACCTTGGTCGGCTCATGCGTCCGGTGTACCCCGGCATCGGACGCATCCCCACTTTACCCTCTCATTTTGCAGGCCTAGGGTGGCCCAAAAGGGAGATCGCACCATGGCTACCGGCAAAAACATCCGCACCTATTTCGAAGGCAAATGGCATGACGGCGACGTCCCTGTCATGCGGGCGGCTGATCATGGCACGTGGCTGGGAACGACTGTTTTTGATGGTGCCCGCTTTGTGAACGGGCTGATGCCTGATCTTGATTTGCACTGCGCCCGCGTGAACCGCTCGGCCGAAGCGCTGATGATCACGCCGACCGTCAGCACCGAAGAGATGATCGCAGTCACCAAAGAGGGTCTGGCGAAATACGACACAGGCGCCGCCGTCTATATCCGCCCAATGTATTGGGCAATCCACGGTGACGCGACAGCGATTGTCCCCAGCGCCGAGGAAACCGGTTTTGCCATTTGTCTTGAAGAAATCCCCTTTGCTGCGGCCACCGCCACGACAACACTGGGCCTGACCAAATTCCGCCGCCCTGTGATCGACGACGCGGTGGTCAACGCCAAGGCAGGCTGCCTTTACCCCAACAACGCCCGGATGCTGGCCGAGGTCCGCGCGCGCGGATTTTCAAACGCACTCGTCGCCGATGCCATGGGCAACGTGGCCGAAACGGCCACCGCAAACGTCTTTATGGTCAAGGATGGCGAGGTTTTTACCCCTATCCCCAATGGCACCTTCCTGTCCGGCATCACGCGCGCACGGCATATCGCGAACCTGCGTGCAGACGGCGTCAAAGTGCATGAAACCGTGCTGACCTTTGATGATTTCCACGGCGCTGACGAGGTTTTCCTTTCGGGCAACATGGCCAAGGTTACGCCCGTCACCGCCTTCGAGAATACGCAGTATCAAGTTGGTCCTGTGACCCGCCAAGTACGTGAAATGTATTGGGACTGGGCGGCCAGCACTGCATAGCGGGCAAAGCAATCTGTCGTTGCCAGCACGTGAAGGATGCGCCACAGTTACCCCAAGAGGGAGAGCAATATGCGTAAGTTTCTGGTCGTTTTGGATGATAGCCGCGAGTGCCTGAACGCCATGCGCTTTGCCGCGATGCGCGCATCCCATACCGGCGGTGGCGTGGCCGTTCTGTCCATCATCCCGCCTGACGAATTCAACCACTGGATCGGCGTGGGTGAGATCATGCGTGCCGAAGCCCGCGAGCGGATCGAAGTCCACTTTGAAGTTTTTGCGAAATGGATGCGCGACAAACAGAACGTTGATCCTGAACTCGTGATCCGCGAAGGCGAACCGCTCAGTGAAATCATTGCCTATGTGAACGAAGACCCTGAAATCGGCGTTTTGGTTCTGGGCGCCGGCATCGACAGCAAAGGCCCCGGGCCCTTGGTGTCACAACTCAGCAAGCAATCCGGTAGCCTGCCTGTCCCGATCACGATTGTGCCGGGTGATCTGTCCAAAGAGCGACTCGAGGCGATCACATAGCCCTGCACGGCCGATTTAGAATCATTCCAAACCTTGACATCAGCGTCGGGCGGTCGCATATCTAAAGCCTGACAAAAAAGGTTGGCCACATGTTCATCCAGACTGAATCGACACCAAACCCCGCAACGCTCAAGTTTCTGCCCGGCCAGAACGTGCTTGAGGTCGGCACCGCCGACTTCCCAAGTGTCGAGGCGGCTGAAAACTCACCGCTCGCCAAGCGCATCTTTGCCACTGGTGGTGTGACGGGCGTCTTCTTTGGCCTTGATTTCGTGACCGTCACGAAGGCCGACGATGTCGCGTGGGACCATATCAAACCGGGCATTCTTGGCGCGATCATGGAGCACTATCAATCCGGTCAATCCGTGATGGCCGATGACCATAAACCGGTCAGCGGGCATGCCGAACACAGCGGCGAAGACGCCGAGATTGTCGGGCAGATCAAAGAACTTCTTGATACCCGCGTGCGCCCAGCCGTAGCACAAGATGGTGGCGACATCACCTTCCACGGATTTGAGCGCGGCATCGTGTACCTGCACATGCAAGGCGCATGCGCCGGTTGCCCGTCATCAACGCTGACCCTGAAAATGGGCATCGAGAACCTGCTGCGCCACTACATCCCCGAGGTGGTCGAGGTCCGGCCAGTTGCAGCCTAAGCCAATTGTCTTAGCATTCGATACATCGGCGGCGCATTGCGCCGCCGCTTTACTGTTGGGCGACCGGATCGTCACACACGTGGACGAAATGGCCAAAGGACAGGCCGAACATCTGATGCCGATGCTCGAAGAGATGCTGGCGACCGAGGGGCTGACATGGCGCGACCTTGACGGTATCGGGGTGGGTGTTGGTCCCGGAAATTTTACAGGTATTCGCATCGCGCTATCTGCCGCACGCGGGCTGGCGCTTGGGCTTGGAAAGCCGGCGATTGGCGTGAACGGGTTTGACGCCCGCGCCCTTGGCGAAACGCTCCCTTTCACGGCAACCATTCCCGCCCCGCGCGACCAGTCCTACACCCAAGCGTTCCACGCCGATGGCACGACAAGCGATCCCGCCCAGAACACAGAGCCCGCAGGCGCACAAAAAGGCGCAGAGGTGCTGATCGGCGCCGTCGCTGAAATCGCCGCATCGCGCCTCGCGACAGACCACCCGCGCCCTGCCCCCCTCTATATCCGCAGCGCCGACGCCGCCCCGCCGCGCGATCCCGCTCCCGTCTTGCTCCCATGACGCCACAAGAGCTGGCCCGCCTGCATGCCGCCGCTTTCAGCGCGACCCGTGCATGGTCGGCCGAGGAATTTGCGGGCCTTCTCAAACACCCCGGCACCTTTGCGGTAGGCGATACACGCAGTTTCGCGCTGATCCGCACTGTGCTGGACGAAGCAGAGCTTTTGACGATCGCCACCGCCCCGGACATGAGGCGTCAGGGCCTTGCACGGACCACACTGACGGCAGGTGAGAGACGGGCGCAAACCGAAGGCGCGGCCAGAATCTTTCTTGAAGTCGCCGAGGACAACGACGCCGCAATCGCACTTTACACTGCGTCCGGCTATCGCCAAATCGGGCGGCGTCCCGGCTATTATCTGCCTAAAGATGGGGCACCATTAGCCGCGCTCGTGATGCGCAAGTCACTGACCACAACCTGACTTTGCGTCAGCCTGTCGATAACGCCGATTTTGACCTTTCAACGCACGATATCTCTTAAAAAGCGGTTGATCTTCCCTGCAAGGCAAGGCCTTATCTTACGATGACCGACATCAGATCGGCTCAGAACATCACTGAGGGGGCGCATGACGCCCGAAAATACCTCGCGTAACGACCTGGGAGACTACAAATGACACTTATGCAAAAATTTCTTGGCGCATCTGCCGCACTGGCTTTGACAGCCGGTACTGCCGCTGCAGACCCCGCCATCCTGTTCGATCTTGGTGGCAAGTTCGACAAATCCTTTAACGAAAGCGCCTATAACGGGGCAGAGCGTTGGGCGACCGAAACAGGCGGTTCCTACGCCGAGGTCGAAATCCAGTCCGACGCGCAGCGTGAACAGGCCATCCGCCGTTTCGCTGAATCCGGTGCAAACCCGATCGTTATGGCAGGCTTCTCATGGGCCACGCCGCTGGCCGAAGTTGCCGCCGACTATCCTGACACCAAGTTCGCCATCATCGACATGGTCGTTGACGCGCCAAACGTCCGTTCCGTTGTGTTCAACGAGCACGAAGGTTCCTACCTTGTCGGCATGATGGCTGCGATGGCATCCGAAAGCGGCACGGTATCCTTCGTTGGTGGCATGGACATCCCGCTGATCCGCAAGTTCGCCTGTGGCTATGCTCAGGGTGCCATGGCGGTGAACCCCGACGTCACAGTCATTGCCAACATGACAGGCACAACGCCTGCGGCTTGGAACGATCCGGTAAAAGGCTCCGAACTGACACTGGCACAGATCAGCCAAGGGTCTGACGTGGTCTTTGCTGCTGCTGGCGGCACGGGCGTTGGCGTTCTGCAAACAGCTGCTGACGAAGACATCCTGTCTATCGGCGTTGACGCAAACCAGAACTACCTGCACCCCGGCGAGGTTCTGACATCCATGCTCAAGCGCGTCGATAACGCGGTCTACGAGGCCTTTACACAAGGCACAGACCTCGAAACCGGCTTTAACGTCATGGGCATCGCGAACGAAGGCGTGGGCTATGCGCTGGACGAATTCAACGCAGAACTGGTGACCGCCGACATGCAAGCCGCCGTTGACGCAGCTGCCGCATCCATCGCCTCGGGCGAACTGGTTGTCCACGACTACACAGCTGACGAAACCTGCCCTGCGCTGAGCTTCTAAGCCAGTCCTGACGGCCAAAACAACAAAGGCCGCGCTGAGCAATCGGTGCGGCCTTTTGCATAAGGAACAGGTGCCAATATGTCCGATACAGCCCCCGCGATTGAGCTGAAAGGTATTTCCAAAGCTTTTGGCCCTGTTCAGGCCAACAAAGACATCTCGATCCGCGTCATGCCTGGCACGATCCACGGGATCATCGGCGAAAATGGCGCGGGCAAATCCACGCTGATGTCGATCCTCTACGGCTTTTACAAAGCCGACAAAGGCGAGATTTTCATCGCGGGCAAGAAAACATCCATTCCTGACAGTCAGGCGGCAATCGCCGCAGGCATCGGGATGGTGTTCCAGCATTTCAAACTGGTCGAAAACTTCACCGTTCTGGAAAATGTGGTTCTGGGGGCCGAGGACAGCGGCCTGTTGCGCCCGTCATTGGCGCGCGCGCGGCGCGAACTCAAAAGCCTTGCGGAAGAATACGAACTGAACGTCGATCCGGACGCCCTGATCGAAGAGGTTGGCGTTGGCATGCAACAGCGCGTTGAAATCCTCAAAGCGCTGTACCGCAAGGCCGATATTCTGATTTTGGATGAACCCACAGGTGTGCTGACACCCGCCGAGGCGGACCATTTGTTCCGTATCCTTGAGAACCTCAAGCGCGAGGGCAAAACCATCATCCTGATCACGCATAAACTGCGCGAAATCATGGAAATCACCGATACGGTCAGCGTGATGCGGCGGGGCGAAATGACCGCTACTGTCAAGACCTCTGAAACCAGCCCGCCTGCGCTGGCCGAGCTGATGGTCGGCCGCAAGGTATTGCTACGCGTGGACAAGGCGCCGGCGCAGATCGGGCGTAAAATCCTTGAGGTCAAAGACCTTAATGTGACTGACAGCAAGGGCGTTCACCGTCTCAAAGGCGTCAGCTTTGATGTACACGCTGGCGAAATCCTCGGGATTGCGGGTGTTGCCGGCAACGGGCAGTCCGAATTGCTGGAAGTACTGGGCGGCTATGAAAAGGCCACCGGCAGCATTAAGGTGAACGGCGATGAAATCGACCTGACAGGTGCGAAATCCAACGGCCAGAGCAGACGCGCGCGGGGCATCAGCCACGTCCCCGAGGACCGCCAGCGCGAAGGGCTGATCATGGATTTTCAGGCCTGGGAAAACACCGCCTTTGGCTATCATCACGATGCGCGCTATCAGAAGAACAGATTTCTGATGGACAATGCAGCCATCCGTAAAGACACCGAAGAAAAAATGGCGCGTTTCGATGTCCGTCCGCCCGATCCAAGCCTTGCCGCCAAGAGCTTTTCCGGTGGCAACCAGCAGAAAATCGTCCTCGCGCGCGAGATTGAACGCAACCCCGACCTGTTGCTGATCGGGCAACCGACACGCGGTGTGGACATTGGTGCGATCGAATTTATCCACCAGCAGATTGTTGCACTTAGGGATCAGGGCAAAGCAATTTTGTTGGTTTCCGTGGAGTTAGAAGAAATTTTGTCCCTCTCAGACCGGATTGCGGTTATGTTTGACGGAAAAATAATGGGCGAGCGGATGCCTCAGGACACAGACGAAAAAGAACTCGGGCTTTTGATGGCCGGAATGACCACGCAGCCGCGTGGGCCACTCCACGAGGCTGTCGAAGCACAATTGGCGACCGCTGGCAGCGGCACGGCCAAGGAGGTCTGAGGAATGGATGTGATGCCAAAGTGGGCCGACGTCGTTCTGATCCCGCTGATTTCGATCTTGCTTGCGGCGATCCTGTCTGCCTTGGTCATTTTGGCCATTGGTGAAAATCCGTGGGCTGCGCTCAAGCTGATGGTTTCTGGCGCGCTTGGGTCCACTTACGGCTGGGGCTATACGCTCTACTACGCTACCAACTTTATTTTCACGGGTCTGGCAGTGGCCATCGCGTTTCATGCGCGGTTGTTCAACATCGGCGGTGAAGGTCAGGCCCTTATCGGCGGCCTGGGTGTCGCTGTCATCTGCCTGTTCATTCCGTGGCCGCATTGGTCGCTGGCGCTTTTGGGCTCTGCGATCGGCGCTGCGCTCTTCGGTGCGGCATGGGCCGCGATCCCCGCATTCCTGCAGGCCAAGCGTGGCAGCCACATCGTGATCACCACGATCATGTTCAACTTTATCGCCGCCGCCGTGCTGAACTACTTTCTGATCGGTGCATTGAAAGCACCTGGCATGGAACCGGCAACCGCCAAATTCCCAGAAGCAACGCACCTTCCCTCGTTTCAGGACATGTTCAACTTCGGCGAAACGACATTTTTCCGTGGCGCTCCGGCCAACGTGACTTTCTTTGTCGCCATCGCGGCCTGTCTGTTCCTTTGGATCCTGATTTGGAAAACGCGGCTTGGTTATGAACTGCGGTCCTTCGGGCACTCGGAATCCGCGGCAAAATATGCGGGCATCAGCCCGACCAAAATTATCATGGTCACCATGCTTATCTCCGGCGGTCTCGCCGGTATGATGGCCATCAACAACGTGCAGGGCGAGGCCGAACGGCTGGTCCTGAACGCAGTGGAGGGGGCGGGCTTTATCGGCATCGCCGTCGCACTGATGGGGCGCAGCCATCCTTTCGGGGTATTGCTGGCGGCCCTTCTTTTCGGCTTTCTATATCAAGGCGGCGCAGAACTCGCCCTATGGACGTCGATCCCCCGTGAGCTGATTATCGTAATACAGGCCTTGGTAATCCTCTTCACGGGTGCACTGGATAATATGGTGCGCATGCCGCTCGAGCGGCTATTCCTGGCAATGAGGAGAGCAAAAACATGACAGGACAATTCAAAGTCGGTGTCGATGATGACACCGGTGCAGACCTTGGCTTTGTGCTCAGTTGTTTGGCACTTGGCATGATTTCGATGGAAGAGCTCCACCAGTGGGTTCACCACGTGATTGATCAAACCCCTGCAGCAGACGTGCCACCGCATCTGGTGGCCCTGTTGTCGTTACAACGCCCGACCAGCGTGTTGATGCCTGCAGAAACCGTGATGCCCCGCGTCCCGCATGATCCGTTCATCACAGATGACAGGTTTGACGCGATGCTGGGCTTGCAGTTTTTTCTGCGCAAAGACAAAACACAGGCCGTCGATATCACCCAAGCCGAGGCCGAAGCCGCCCTGCGCCGCAATCCAGAGGTCGCAGACCGCTTCTTTGACCTCTTCCCCTTCCTGATGGAGAAAGCTGCCTAAATGGATTTTGCGACCCTTTTGCAAATGCTGGACGCCACGTTGCGTCTGGCAACCCCGCTTCTTCTGGCCTGTCTTGCGGGTCTGTTTTCCGAGCGGGCCGGTATTTTCGATATCGGGCTTGAGGGTAAAATGCTGGCAGCAGCTTTCCTATCGGCCGCCATCGCCGCTGTTACCGGCAATGTGTGGCTGGGGCTTTTGGCGGGCATCGGCGCGTCGATGATCCTGTCGGCAGTGCACGGTCTTGCCTCGATCACCTTTCGCGGGAACCAACTGATATCAGGTGTCGCGATCAACTTTCTGGCGGCGGGTCTCACTGTCGTCATTGCGCAAAGCTGGTTCGCCCAAGGCGGGCGGACCCCGCAACTGTCAGGCGATGCGCGGTTCAACCCGATTGAACTGCCCTTTGCGGAGGCACTTCAGAACGTGCCTGTGCTCGGGCCGATCTACTACGAATTGATTTCCGGACACACGATCCTTGTCTATGTCGCCCTGCTGATAGTGCCGCTGACATGGTGGATCCTGTTCCAGACCCGCTTTGGTCTGCGCCTGCGTGCCGTGGGCGAAAACCCGGCGGCGGTGGATACCGCAGGCGTGTCGGTGATCTGGCTGCGTTTCGCCGCTGTGGGTATCTGCGGCGTTCTCTGCGGCATCGCCGGGGCCTACCTTGCAACGGCCCTGCAAGCGGGCTTTGTCAAAGACATGAGCGCGGGGCGCGGCTATATCGCACTGGCCGCACTGATTTTTGCCAAATGGCGGCCGTGGTATGCGCTTTATGCCTGCCTGCTCTTTGGTTTCCTGCAGGCGATGTCCCTCCGCTCGGACGTCGTGGCGAATGTTGTCGGCTTCCAAGTGAACGGCCAGTTCCTTGACGTGCTGCCCTATATCCTGACGGTCGTCATTCTGGCCGGTTTTGTTGGCAAGGCGATCCCGCCACGCGCAGGGGGCGAACCATATGTCAAAGAACGCTAAGGACCTCGCGAGCCAGATCAAGAAGGCGGCAGGTGACACGCCCGTGCGTATTGGCCTGATCCTTGGTTCCGGGCTTGGACATATCGCGAACGAAGTGGACGGCACCGCAATCCCCTACACCGACTTGCCCGGCTTTCCGCATGCCGGCGTGTCAGGCCATAACCCCAACCTTGTGATCGGCACCCTTGAAGGGGTGCGCGTTGCCGTGTTCGGCGGGCGTGCGCATTATTACGAAAGCGGACGCGGCGACGCGATGCGCCTGCCTTTAGAGGTTCTGCGGGAACTGGGGGCCGATACGATGATCGCCACCAACGCGGCGGGGTCGATGCAGGTCGATATGCCCACAGGTTCGATCATGTGCCTGTCCGACCATATCAATTTCTCGGGCCTGAACCCGTTGATCGGCGAGCAGACCGACGCGCGCTTTGTGCCGATGAAAGACGCCTACGACCCTGAAATCCGCACAGCGTTGCACGCCGCCGCCAAAGCCGCCGACGTTGCAATGGCTGATGGTGTTTATGCCTGGTATTCAGGCCCCTCGTTCGAGACACCCGCCGAAATCCGCGCGATCAAGATGCTGGGGGCAGACGCCGTTGGCATGTCCACCGTCCCCGAAGTCATCCTTGCAAGGTTCCTTGGCCTGAAAGCCGCGGCAATCTCGACCATCACCAATATGGCCGCAGGGATGAGCGATGAGGCGATCAGCCACGAACACACCAAAGCCATGGCACCAATCGGCGCGGCCAAGTTGGAAAAGGTCCTGCGCGGCTACCTGCGGTCGCTGCCCTAAGTCCAAAACCGGCGCAATCATAAGTCCACGTGGCAGAATTGCTGCGTTTGCATATCAAAACCGCTGACATCGTTTGACATAAACGCCTGATAGGTTTTTGGTGCTGACAACGGCTCAAGCGTCCGGAACAGCTCATGCAAATTTACCTCCCCATCGCCGAGGTTTCGGTGAATATCTTCCTTTTATTGGGGCTAGGCGGAATCGTGGGCGTTTTGTCGGGTATGTTCGGTGTCGGTGGTGGCTTCCTGATGACGCCTCTGCTGTTCTTTATCGGCATTCCGCCGGCCGTTGCCGTCGCAACAGAAGCCAACCAGATCGTCGCCTCTTCTTTCTCAGGCGTCCTTGCGCACCTGAAGCGCAAGACGGTGGACCTCAGGATGGGCACGGTGTTGCTGATCGGCGGTCTGATCGGTTCGGGCCTTGGTATTACGCTTTTCAATTACCTGAAGGCGCTCGGTCAGGTCGAACTGCTGGTGCAGCTTTGCTACGTGGTCTTCCTTGGCATGATCGGCTCTATGATGTTTATCGAGAGCCTGAACGCGATCCGCAGATCATCCAAACCCGGTGGGAGTGTGCCGAAGCGGCGCAAGCACAACTGGGTTCACAACCTGCCCTTCAAAATGAAGTTCCGCGTATCGGGTCTTTATATCTCGGTCATTCCACCACTGATGGTCGGAGTGCTTGTCGGTGTTCTGGCCGCCATCATGGGTGTCGGCGGTGGCTTTATCATGGTGCCTGCCATGATCTATCTGCTGGGAATGCCCACCAAAGTCGTTGTGGGGACGTCCCTCTTCCAGATCATCTTTGTGACCGCTTTCACGACTATGTTGCATGCGACTACAAACTTCACGGTTGATGTGGTCCTTGCGGTACTTCTGCTCGTGGGTGGCGTGATCGGTGCGCAGATCGGCACCCGTATTGGCGTGAAAATGAAGGCCGAGCAACTGCGGATCTGGCTGGCCATCATGGTACTTGCCGTGTGCGGCAAACTGGCGTTCGATCTGCTTGTCATGCCAGCCGAGCTCTATTCTTTGGGCACGGGGGGGCACTCATGATCCGCCTTGTTGCACTTATGTTGCTTTTGTTGGCTGCCCCTGCAAAAGCCGAAGAAATCGTGCTGGGACTGAGCCAGGACGAAGTGGCCATTACAGCGACATTCGAAGGTTCGGACATCCTGATTTTTGGCGCCATCAAACGTGACGGCCCGGTCGAGGTTCCAGGCGATCTAGGCGTGATCGTCACAATTGCGGGCCCTGATGAACCTGTCACTGTGCGCAAGAAAGATCGCCGCTTTGGCATCTGGGTGAACACGGAGTCCGTAGATGTGGATGTCGCACCCACATTCTATGCTGTTGCAACAAACCGGCCCTTGGACGAAATCCTCTCACCCGCCGAAGACCTGAACACGCGGATCAGCATGCAACGCGCGATCCGCTCTATCGGGGCGACCGCTGATGAGGCGCAAAGCTTTACAGAGGCCCTGATCCGCATCCGTGGATCGAAGGGGCTGTACCAGACCATCCCCGAAGGCGTTTCCGTTGCAGAAGAAGCCCTGTTTCGCGTGCTGATCCCGCTCCCTGCAAACCTGACCGAAGGTGACTATGTCGCCGAGATTTACCTGACACGCGACAAGCAGATCATTGATCTCTATACCACAACCATTCCCGTCAAGAAGGTGGGGCTGGAACGCTGGCTCTATAACCTCGCGCATGAAAACCCGTTCCTTTACGGGTTGATGTCGCTGTCGATCGCTATCGCAGCGGGCTGGGGCGCATCCGCCGCATTCAGCGCGTTCCGCCGTTAACCACGCCCGATATGCGGCATCTTAGTCGCCATCACCATCATGGACTGCACATTCGCTTCGGGCGGCAATGTCGCCATGTGAAAGACTGAGCGCGCCACATCTTCGACGGCCATACTTGGCAGCGGGTCCAACCCTTGCGCGGCGCGCGTTTTTTCAAGGTTCAGCACCAGATCGGTGCGCGCATTGCCGATATCAATCTGCCCGCAGGCAATATCAAAGGGCCGCCCATCCAGCGACAGCGTCTTGGTCAGCCCGCTGACACCGTGCTTGGTCGTTGTATAACACACAGACCCCTCACGCGGTGTGTAAGCCGAGATGGACCCGTTATTGATGATCCGGCCACCCTGCGGTGTCTGCCCGCGCATCTGACGAAAAGCTGCGCGCGCGCAAAGAAACATCCCCGTCAGGTTCACATCCACCACCTGCTTCCAATCGGCCAAGGCAATCTCGTCGATCGTCGTCTGGGGCCCGAACATACCGGCATTGTTGAAGAGCACATCCAGATGACCGAAACCGGCAAAGGCCGCATCGACCGCCGCCTCATCCGTCACATCGCAGGGCATCTGTACCGCGTTGTCATGCGTCATTTCAGAGAGCGCATCGGCACGCCGCGCGATCAACCCGACACGCCACCCGTGGGTCAGAAAATACTCTGCCGTAACGCGGCCAATACCGCTGCTGGCGCCCGTGATGATGATCGATTTCATATCTCTTCGCTCCGCAACTCAAGCGGTGCCGCCGGCACCTCCAGATCATCGACCCGCAAGACACCTTGCGGCCGTGCCAGACGGTTGCGCACGACCCAACGCAGCTGGGTTTCCGCCCGTGTGATCGCCACATACGCAAGGCGCTTCCAAAGCGGCTGTCCTGCCTCAACCCGCCCCATCCGTGAGGCCGCATAAATGTCTGGCGCAAAGACCTGCACCGTGTCCCATTGCGATCCCTGTGCCTTGTGGATCGTGACAGCCGCCCCATGCAGAAACGTGGCACCCATGCGGGCGGCGAAGGGGATGAATGGCTCTTCATCGCCCTCTTGTTCAATCTTGACGATACTGGCCGCCGACACTTGTGGATCTTCGGCACCCATCACATGCAGGCGCGAAAACCCCGGCTTGCGGCCCGGTCCAAGGTAAATGACCTGCGCGCCCTTGATCAGGCCGCGCGCCTCCAGATCAAGGCGCTTCTTGCGGTGTTTCAGCGGCAATTCGATACCATCACAAATCAACGGCTCCCCCGCCAACAACTCATCCACCGGCGCGGCAAAGGCTGCGCGGAACGCATGGATCAAACGGATACGGGTCGCGTTGCGCCACACCAGACAGGGCGAGCGCGCCATCAAATCGGCCTCGACACGTTGGGCCATGACGACACGTTCGTCCACCTTTGACGCGTCCTCAACCATCCGCTCAAACCCTTGAAAATCCAGCTGTGGATCGGCCAAGGCATGGGCCAGATCAAGGATCGGGTTGCCCGCATCCTGCCGGTGTATCCGGTTCAGGGTCAGCACGCGGGGTGCGGGCAACGTTTCAAACACCATCCCGCCAGAGGATTGCACCGGCGGCAATTGCGCCGGATCGCCGAACAACAGAAGCGTCGGGAAAATCTCTTTCAAATCCTCGAACTGCTTTTCATCCAGCATTGAACTTTCATCCACAAAACCGATGTCCAACGCCTCTTCGCGCCGCTTCCAGCCTGTGATGAAATCGCTCCCGCGCAGCCCCGCGGCAGCAAGTGCGGCAGGCACGGATTTATTGATCTGATAAGACGCAAACGCACGATCAAGCGCGATATCACTTAGCCCCTCGATCTCGGGCCTGTCACCTTGGCCCGCGAGCCATTCGGCCACCTTTTCGTATTCCGGGTCATAGACCGGCGTATAGAGAATGCGGTGAATCGTGGTCGCAGGGACGCCACGGTTGCGCAACACGCTGGCCGCTTTGTTGGTGGGCGCTAGAATAGCAAGCGTGCGCCGGTCCTTGCGCTTGCGCCCCTCCCAATCGCCCGAAATCACATCGACACCGGCCTCTTCCAACGCGCGATAGAGTTTGGCCAAAAGCATCGTCTTGCCCGACCCCGCCTTGCCAATCACCGCCAGCACGGACGTGCTGTCGGACTGTGGCGGTTGCAGTAGGTGGTCGTCCAGATCAACGCCCGATTGGCGCAAGGCAACGGCGATATTATCCCAGGCCTCGGCCTGGTCGTCAGAGAATGTGATGGTGGGAGCGTTCATGGGGGCCACTGTATCTGGACAGTGAATGCGCCGCTAGCGCATTCGCCACGACCAACGGCTAAGTCCTGCGCACTGGTCCGGATTTCACGGTCAACCCCAGCATCCGATCGCGGTCCCCACTCTGGTGGCGCGCATCCGGCAGCGCGCGCGATGCAATCTCAACCTGTGCGACAAGCTCGGCCTCTTCCAGTTGCGCCCGTAGCATTGGCAAATCATTGTCGCGCGCAAAACTGCGCAGATCGGCCAGCACATCAATGATCCAATCGCGTCCCATGATGCACCGTCCCTACAAAGTATTAAGGAATAATTAACATTTATGGTCGCGCGACCTTTCCCTGTGGAAACGCAAAAGGCGTCCCCGTTTCCGGGGACGCCCTGCTTGGGATTATAGGGGGGCAACCTAGCGCATCCGCGAGGCTTCCAATGTATCCTCAAAGGTGCGCAAACCCATCTTTGGCGCTTGGACAAGCACCGCCATATTGCCCGGCTTATGCTCATTGCGGCGCATCTTGGTATGGGCCTGCGGGATCGCATCCCAATCAAAGCATTCCGACATGCACGGATCAAGCCGCTGCTCCAGCATCAGCTTGTTGGCCGCGCTCGCCTGCTTGAGATGGGCGAAGTGGCTGCCCTGCAAACGCTTCTGGTGCATCCACATATAACGGACGTCAAAGGTACAGTTGAAACCGGTGGTGCCAGCGCAAATCACGACCATACCACCCTTTTTGCAGACCAAGGACGACACTGGGAACGTCGCCTCGCCGGGATGTTCGAACACCATATCAACGTTCACGCCTTTGCCGGTGATCTCCCAGATTGCCTTGCCAAACTTGCGGGCCTCTTTCAGCCAAGTACTGTACTCGGGCGTATTCACCGTGGGCAGTTGGCCCCAGCAGTTGAAATCGTTGCGGTTGATGACACCCTTCGCACCCAGCGACATCACAAACTCACGCTTGGTTTCATCACTGATCACGCCAATCGCATTCGCGCCGGCCGTATTGATCAACTGGATCGCATAGGACCCCAAACCACCAGACGCGCCCCAGACCAGCACGTTCTGGCCGGGCTTGAGATCATGCGGCTCGTGCCCAAACAACATGCGGTACGCGGTGGCAAGCGTCAGCGTATAGCAGGCGCTTTCCTCCCACGTCAGGTGCTGCGGACGCTTCATCAACTGCTGGGATTGGACACAGGTAAATTGTGCAAAGGACCCGTCAGGTGTCTCGTATCCCCAAATGCGCTGGCTTTCGGAATACATCGGATCACCCCCGTTGCATTCTTCATCGTCGCCATCATCCTGATTGCAATGGATCACAACCTCATCGCCAACTTTCCAGCGCTTGACCTTATCACCAACGGCCCAAACAATCCCCGCAGCATCAGACCCCGCGATGTGGAAATCCGCTTTATGCACATCAAACGGGCTGATCGGAATTCCAAGTCCAGCCCATACGCCATTATAGTTCACGCCAGCAGCCATCACGAGGACGAGAACCTCGTTGCTGTCAGGCTGCGTCACGTCGACAACCTCCAATTGAAACGCTTTCTCAGGCTCGCCGTGGCGTTCGCGACGGATGGTCCAAGCATGCATCTTTGCAGGCACATAGCCCAAAGGTGGCATCTCGCCGACTTCGTACAGGTCTTTTTCGGGTGCCGTATAAGCAGTTTGGTCGAGGGCCATCGCAGTCTCCATCAGTCAGCTTCCAATGTTGCCGCGCCGCAGAATCAAGCGCGTTTTTCATTGAATACGAGATGACAGAGTAACTTTGCAACCCTATTTAGAGCATTTTTGTAATTTAATTACTTTGCGACTGCAGAAATTTCATCCATATTTGCTGCAACTGCATCAAAATGATGCGCAATCGAATTCGCATAGAAGGTCAGGACGTCACGTCCGTCCTTGGTGATCGAAATTGCGCCATTGCTCTCGGCAAGCAGACCACGGTCCTGCAACCGGCTGAGCGCGTCGCGTACAACTTCATGCGGCTCACGCTTGGGGCATGGCAGCTTGCGCTGTTTCAGATGCGTGATCGCAGTTGCCACCGCGGCCTCAAGATCCGGAACGCTTACCGGCTCTGCCAGCAGGACATGCCGTGCCACCAAGGGAACCCCGACCACCGGTGTCACATCGGCAATCCGCTTCATCAACTCCTGGGCAAGCTGCTCTGTCAGATCACTACCCGCATCGCTATGATACTTTGATAGTTCGAGCGGCGCGCCAAAGCTGACGGATGCGACACCGAAGCCCCTGAAACGCCCAGTCAGCCGCAAGCCGATATGGCGCGCGACCCGCCCGAAGATCGAAAGCAGCGACGGCTTGAACCGGCGTGTGCCGGATTTGTCGGCCGCAATCAGAATCGTGTCTTCCAACACGCGGTCATAATTCACGGCAACCGGCACAAAGATAACTTCGCGCGCGTCGGGATCAAAATCCTCAACGATGTAATTCAGCAATCCCATCCGCGGCGGGGCCAGCAACCCGTTCAGGCTAAGCCCCCCTTCCGGAAAGACCGCTTGGCTTACCCCGCCACGCGTGGCCATTTGCACGTAACGCGCCAACACTTTGCGATAGAGCGCGCCACGCGATTTGCGCCGGATAAAATACGCCCCCATCATGCGAATAACAGCAGAGAGCGGCCACACCCGCGCCCATTCCCCCACCGCATAAGACAGCGCACCGGCATTTGCCGCCAGATAGGTGACCAGCACATAATCCATATTGCTGCGATGATTGATGACGAAGATCACAGTCGCATCCGGATCAATCTTTTCCAGCCGCTTGCGGTCAAACGTGCCCAGTTTGATCCGGTAAAGCGATTTGGACAGCCATCGTGCCAGTCTGATGCCGACACTAAAATAGGCGGTCGCAGAAAAGCCTGGCACGATCTCGCGCGCGTAACGACGGGCCTTTTCAAAGGCGACGTTCTCGGGGATCTTTTCCTTGTTGGCATGATCGACAATGGCCTGTGTTACCTCAGGATCATAAATCAGCCGCTGGATCATGTCGTGCCGCCGCGCCAGCTTGAACGGCTCGATCGGGCGCTGAAGGCGTTGGTTCAGCTTGCCAATCACCCGTTCGGCACGTTTGCGAAAGAACCAGCGTACCGAGGGAAACAGAAAATGCGACGCAAAAGTCACCGTCGCGAACAAGACAATAAGAACAAAGGCCCAAATGGGCAGTGAGATCGTTTGCGTCATGCGCAGACCGTGACAGGGAACGGCGTCCACGTAAATCCCGTCATGCCGCAACGCAGCGAATTGACAGCGCCATAAAATGTCCGATACACACCCCTATAGCGTAATTTAATTGCGCGAATTGATTCAGGAGAGCCGCAAATGTCGCAACCGCAAAAAGACCGCCCTTGGCTGTTTCGCACATATGCAGGTCATTCCACAGCCTCTGCCTCGAACGCGCTTTATCGCGGCAATCTTGCCAAAGGCCAGACCGGTCTCTCTGTCGCTTTCGATCTGCCCACCCAAACCGGCTATGACAGCGATCATATCCTCGCCAAAGGCGAAGTGGGCAAAGTCGGCGTGCCTGTCAGCCACCTTGGCGACATGCGCGCGCTGTTCAATAATATCCCGCTGGACCAGATGAACACCTCGATGACGATTAACGCGACAGCGCCCTGGCTCTTGTCGCTCTACATCGCCGTGGCTGAAGAACAGGGTGCCGACGTCAGCGCACTGCAAGGCACAGTCCAGAATGACATCATCAAAGAATACCTGTCACGCGGCACCTATATCTGCCCGCCCGAACCGTCCCTGCGTATGATCACAGATGTGGCCGCTTATACCCGCGAACATCTGCCGAAATGGAACCCGATGAATGTGTGTTCCTATCATCTGCAAGAGGCCGGCGCGACACCGGAAGAGGAATTGGCTTTCGCTTTGGCGACGGCGACCGCCGTATTGGACGATCTCAAAGGCAAAGTGCCGGCCGCGCATTTCCCTGCAATGGTGGGCCGCATTTCATTTTTCGTGAATGCCGGCATCCGTTTCGTGACCGAGCTTTGCAAAATGCGCGCGTTCGTCGAATTATGGGACGAGATTTGCGCCACCCGCTATGGCGTTGAAGATGCCAAATATCGTCGTTTCCGCTATGGCGTGCAGGTCAATTCACTGGGGCTGACCGAACAGCAGCCCGAAAATAACGTGTACCGTATTCTGCTGGAAACACTAGCTGTGACGCTTTCGAAAAACGCCCGCGCCCGCGCCGTGCAATTGCCCGCATGGAACGAAGCATTGGGCTTGCCGCGCCCTTGGGACCAACAATGGTCACTGCGCATGCAACAGATTCTGGCTTATGAAACGGATCTTCTGGAATTCGATGATCTTTTTGATGGTAATCCCGCCATTGATCGCAAGGTGAATGAACTCAAAGATGGCGCGCGTGCCGAATTGGCCCAAATTGACCGAATGGGCGGTGCGGTTGGCGCAATCGGCTACATGAAATCGCGACTTGTCGAAAGTAATGCAGCGCGTATTGCCGGAATTGAAAAAGGCGACACAACAGTTGTCGGTGTCAATAAATGGCAGGCTGGTGAACCTTCGCCGCTCACTGCTGGCGAAGATGCGATTATGGTGTCGGACCCAGAAGCCGAGGCCGATCAGTTACGGCGCCTCGCGCAATGGAAAGCCGACCGTGACGCAGGTGCCGTGAAAGAAGCGCTCGCCGCGCTCCGCGCTGCTGCCAAAGACGGCAGTAACATCATGCCCCCCTCCATCGCCTGTGCGCGGTCGGGTGTCACGACGGGCGAATGGGCCGACGTGATCCGCAGCGTGTTTGGCCAATACCGCGCGCCCACCGGCGTCAGCAGCAACCCCTCCAACCGGACCGAAGGCCTCGAGGATTTGCGCGAACAGGTCGATCTGGTCAGCGCGGCGCTCGGCCGTCGTCTGAAATTTCTTGTCGGCAAACCGGGGTTGGACGGTCACTCCAACGGCGCCGAACAAATTGCAGTGCGCGCGCGCGATTGCGGCATGGAAATTGATTACGAAGGCATTCGTTTAACGCCCGAAGAAATTGTGACAGCGGCACAAAATGGCGACGTCCATGTAATCGGACTATCCATTCTATCGGGGTCCCATATTCCTTTGGTCCGCGATGTCATGACACGTCTGCAAATGGCAGGCATATCCCATATCCCGGTCATTGCCGGCGGCATTATTCCAGAAGATGACGCAACTGAATTGCGGGCAATGGGTGTTGCGCGGGTGTATACGCCAAAAGATTTTGAATTGAACAAAATCATGAATGACATCGTAACTTTGGTCGACCCGCGATCGGTGGCGGCGGAATAAAGCCGAAACGATATGCTTTTGGATAGGCTCGTGCGATTTCAAGATACTGTGTGAATAATCCTGTGGTATTTGCACGGCAGCGAATTGGAGTAATGCACATGAATCCTGATCTGAAATCAATGACTCGAAAAGAGCTTGAAAAACTACAAGCCAGAGTTGAAAAAGCCCTGGCGCGGGTGACAGAAAACGAAAAGAAAGCCGCGCGCGCAGCGGCAGAGAAAGCAGCGGCAGCCCATGGGTTTTCGCTTGCAGAGATCACTGGCACCGCGCCTGCGATAAGAGGGCCCAAACCCAAGTCCGGCCCCAAAGCTACATCCCCGGCGAAATACAAGAACCCCTCTGATCCAACGCAAACCTGGACGGGCAAAGGACGCCAGCCGCAGTGGTTCAAAGCGGCAATCAAGGCGGGTACCTCGCCTGACAACATGGAAGCCTAGCTTCCCTCGGTGCCATGCCCTGCATAGACTGAGCGGACAGACACAGGAGGCTGACATGACCATCCACATCGGCGCCGAAAAGGGCGACATTGCACCGACCGTTCTGATGCCGGGCGATCCGTATCGCGCCAAATGGGCGGCAGAGACTTTCCTGAAAGATATGCGCTGCATCAATCAGGTGCGTGGTATGCTCGGATTTACGGGGACATGGAACGGCCATAGGGTGACGATCCAGGGGTCCGGCATGGGGATGCCGTCGCTTTCAATTTATGCGAACGAATTGATCAAAGACTATGACGTGCAAACCTTGATCCGTATCGGATCGTGCGGCGGTATGCAGAAGCACGTCGGCATTCGCGATGTGATCTTGGCCATGACAACCTCGACACTCTCGACGCCATCTCGCGGGATCTTCAAGGAACTCAATTTTGCGCCCTGCGCCGACTACCAGCTGCTTTCGGCTGCTCATGACGCGGCAAAAGCCAAGGGCGTGCCAACCCATGTCGGCGGGATCTATTCATCAGATGTATTCTATGACGAACGCCCGGACCTGAACGAGCAAATGATCCGGCATGGTATTCTGGGCGTGGAGATGGAGGCCGCTGAACTCTACAACCTTGCAGCCCGCTATGGACGGCGCGCTTTGGCGGTCCTGACGGTCAGTGATCACCTGATTACCCATGAAGCGCTTCCCGCAGAGGATCGTGAAAGATCTTTTGGAGATATGGTCGAAATCGCCTTGGCCGCAGCTTTCGCATAGAATGTCTGGATAAGGGGGCTTTGCCCCCGGCCCTGCGGGCCTCCCCCAGGATATTTTCGGGCCAATAATAACGGATGATTAACCAAGACGTGTGATGATGAAATCGCGGCACAGGCGGGGACGCCGATGACCGTGGCCGGTAATAACCGGAAGGGCTCGCCTCATACATGGCGGGCCCTTTTTATGTATTACTGGCGTGAAAATATCCTCGGGGGGAGCGTCAGCGGGGGGCAGACAGCCCCCCTACAAGCTTTCGTTCAGACAGTACGTTCGACCATCATGCCCTTGATGTGCGCGATCGCAGCGGCTGGGTTCAGACCCTTGGGGCATGTTTTCGCACAGTTCATGATCGTGTGGCAGCGATAGAGTTTGAAGGGGTCTTCAAGCTGGTCCAACCGCTCACCTGTCGCCTCGTCACGGCTGTCAATGATCCAGCGGTAGGCGTGCAAGAGCGCGGCTGGCCCCAGATAGCGGTCACCGTTCCACCAGTAGGAGGGACATGAGGTCGAGCAGGATGCGCACATCACGCATTCATAGAGACCGTCCAGCTTTTTGCGGTCCTCGATGGACTGGCGCCATTCCTTTGCAGGGCGGTTCGTTTTCGTTTCAAGCCACGGCATGATGCTCGCGTGCTGCGCGTAGAAATGCGTCAGATCAGGGATCAGGTCCTTGATGACCGGCATATGCGGCAGCGGGTAAATCTTTACGTCGCCCTTGATCTCATCCATGCCGTAAATACAGGCCAGCGTGTTGATCCCATCGATGTTCATCGCGCAGGATCCACAGATCCCCTCACGGCAAGACCGGCGGAATGTCAGCGTCGGATCTATCTCGTTCTTGATCTTGATCAGCGCATCCAGAACCATCGGGCCGCAGTTATCCATATCAATGAAATATGTATCCAGCTGCGGATTCTTGCCGTCATCAGGGTTCCAGCGATAGACCTGCACTTTGCGCAGATTCGTTGCGCCCTCTGGCTTGGGCCAGGTCTTGCCCACTTTCATGCGGGAGTTCTTGGGAAGTGTCAGTTGTACCATTTTTCGTTCCTTCCGTCAGGGCTTGCGCCCGAATACCTTTAGATCGCGCGTAGACGCGGCGGCCGAGTTGGCGCCTCGCCGGTCAGATTCAAGACGCAGCTTTCATAAACCGCGATCGGGTCAAGCCCGCGCATCGCATCGACGCTGATGCTGAGTGTACCGCTGGTCCGTAGTCCGCTCTCGCTATTCGCGCCAATGCCCAGATCAATCTCTGGTCCCTGTGCGGCGCGCGCACGTTCTTCACAGCGCTCCGCTGCCCGTTCAGGTGTCATCGGCGTACAGGCCGCAGCCAGCAATACAGACCACAAGAGTGCAGCCCGGATCATAGATTTACCCCGAGCGAATTGTTGACTGTGCAGCGCACCGTGTCTGGACGCTGCGCAATCTCGACAATCAAATCTGTCGTCGCGTCATTGGCCCCAACCACAGCCCCCTGCGCGATCTGTATGATCTCACCAGATGAGGCATTGTCGATGATACAGTCCGTCAGCGGACGTGCATCAACGCCCGGGAAGCGTGCCTGCACCGCGTTATTCACGACACCTTTTGCCGCGTCACGGGCCAGCATGTCGCCTGTTGGACCGAGGTCCTGCATACAACCCGCGAGCACCGCCACCGCGCCAAATGTTGCCAACCACCGCATCAGAATGTCCGTTCTTTCGGCGCAATCTTGGCCTCCGAGATACCGCCTTCGGCCTCGGTTGTCAGACCCGCCGTGATTACGGGACGGTAGCTCAGCTTTACCTTCGCACCATCCACATGGCTGATCGTATGCACCCGCCAGTTCTTGTCATCACGTGTTGCATAATCCTCATGCGCATGCGCGCCGCGACTTTCCTTGCGCGCCTCGGCGCCCACAATGGTGGCCAATGCATTTGGCATCAGGTTGGTCAGCTCCAGCGTTTCCATCAGGTCGCTGTTCCAGACAAGGCTGCGGTCGGTGACAGACAGATCATCCATCTTGCCTGCAATCGCTGTCATCTTCTCGACACCTTCGGCCAGCGTCTTGTCGGTGCGGAACACGGCTGCATCAGCCTGCATCGCCTTTTGCATCTCAAGGCGCAACTCGGCTGTACCGACCGTGCCTTTGGCATGGCGCAGCCCATCAAACCGGTCAAAACAAGCATCAACCGATGCTTGATTCAAAGTCGGGTTCGGCGCGTGGCGATCCACAACCTCACCTGCGCGGATCGCAGCGGCACGGCCAAAGACCACAAGGTCAATCAGGCTGTTTGATCCCAGACGGTTGGCACCATGCACCGATGCACAGCCTGCCTCGCCCACAGCCATCAGGCCGGGCACAACAGCGTTCGGGTCTTTCTTGGTGGGGTTCAGCACCTCACCGTAGTAGTTCGTGGGGATACCGCCCATGTTGTAGTGCACGGTTGGCAGCACAGGGATCGCTTCCTTGGTGACGTCAACGCCTGCAAAGATGCGTGCGCTTTCCGAAATACCCGGCAGACGTTCGGCCAAGGCCTCTTTCGGCAGGTGGTTGAGGTTCAGGTGAATGTGGTCACCATTGGCTCCGACACCGCGGCCTTCGCGGATTTCCATTGTCATACAACGGCTGACGTAGTCACGCGGTGCGAGGTCTTTATAATTGGGTGCGTAACGCTCCATGAAACGTTCGCCTTCGGAGTTGGTCAGATAACCACCCTCGCCGCGCGCACCTTCTGTGATCAGACAACCGGCACCGTAAATGCCGGTCGGGTGGAACTGCACGAATTCCATATCCTGCAAGGGCAGACCCTGACGGGCCACCATGCCGCCACCGTCACCGGTGCAGGTGTGCGCGGATGTGGCCGAGAAATAGGCGCGGCCATAGCCACCGGTCGCCAGTACTACCGTCTTGGCGTTAAAGACATGCATGGTGCCGTCATCCAGCTTCCATGCGATCACACCCTGACAGATGCCGTCGTCGGACATGATCAGATCAAGCGCGAAATATTCGATATAGAATTCAGCCTGCTGTTTCAGCGACTGACCGTAAAGCGTGTGCAGGATCGCGTGGCCAGTGCGGTCGGCGGCAGCACAGGTGCGCTGTACGGGCGGACCTTCGCCGAATTCGGTGGTGTGGCCACCAAAGGGACGCTGATAGATCTTGCCCTCTTCGGTGCGCGAAAACGGCACGCCGTAATGTTCGAGTTCGTACACCGCCTTGGGGGCCTCGCGTGCGAGATACTCCATCGCGTCGGTGTCGCCCAGCCAGTCGGAACCCTTCACAGTGTCATACATATGCCACTGCCAGCTATCAGGGCCCATGTTGCCTAGCGAAGCGGCAATACCGCCCTGTGCGGCCACTGTGTGCGAACGGGTCGGGAAAACCTTGGTGATACAGGCAGTGCGCAAACCTTGTTCCGCAAGACCCAATGTCGCCCGCAGTCCGGCCCCGCCAGCCCCGACGACGATCGCATCATAGGTGTGGGTTTCGTATTCATAAGCAGCCATAGGTAATAAGCTCCGCGCGGATTAAAGGGCGATACGGACGATTGCGAAAATCGCAAAAGCCGCCGCAGCATAGGACAGGCAGATCATGCCGATGATCGCCGCCTTGCGTGCGAAACCATGGACGTAATCCTCGATCAGGGTTTGCACACCCAACCGGTAATGAAAAAAGCCGACCAGCATGGTCAGGATCGCAACAACAGCCGGGAAAGGCCGCTGGTAATAGGCGATCACCTCTTCGTAGGACGACCCCAGAATAGACCCGAAGGTAAAAATAAAGAGTGGCGTCAGGATCAGAAGGGCAACAGATGTCACCATCATCTGCCAGTGATGCTCGGTCCCGGTTTTGGCCGAACCCATGCCGGATGCGCGTTTGCGATCAGTCAAAAAAGCCATATCAGCGCCCCCTTATACAACGATCACGGTGAAGATGGTCAGCAAGACCGACAGCACCATCATCATCTGCGCAGCAAGCTCGGACTTATCAACGTCAAGCATGCGGCCACTGTCCCACACCAGATGGCGCAGGCCACCCAGCAGGTGATACCAAAGCCCCAAGGTCGAGAGCGTCATGACCAGATCACCAAACCAGCTTGTAACAAATCCGTTTGCGGTCGCGAACGCCTCTGGCCCAGATGCTGCGGCAACGAACCACCAGACAATCATCAACGCCGCCACGATGAGTGCGTTGCCGGTAATGCGGACTAGAATTGAGGACATCGACGTCCATTGCGGACGATAGATCGTCAGATGCGGTGAAAGCGGGCGATTGCCCCGGTTCACGTCAGCCATATCAGTTCCCTTCGTTGGCTTTTGTCGTCTGGCAGACGACGCCTTTGGAGTACTTTCTGCACCATTCAAACAGCAGAGTCACGCGCGGCGCACCCACCAAACCGTGAAAAATGGTCGCGCATTGACACCTTTTTTGCATTTGTGATCACACGTTTCTAAACTGTGATCACAAATGTCGTTCTGGGCTCAAACAAGAGTTTAGCCCGCGTCACACCGGCATCAACGCCCAGTAATCCAAATCAAGAAGCACATCCGCGTGATACTTGCCGTCTTCCCCGCGCAGCACCCCCGCCGCGCCTTTGGTTACGACCAATCGCAACCGGATCGCTCCGACGCCCGGCGCATCCGTTTCAGCCACGTCCAGCACCTCTGACCACGCGCGCACTGTGTCGCCTGCAAAACACGGGTTCGCATGCGCCCCACCATTGAGCGCCACAATCATCTGCGCGTTGGCCAGACCATTAAACGACAGCGCCCGCGCGAGCGAGATCACATGCCCCCCGTAGATGAGCCGCTTGCCATCGGCGCGGTTGGTTGCATCAAAATGCACCTTGGCAGTGTTCTGCCACAGACGCGTGGCCAGCATATGCTCGGCCTCTTCAATTGTGACACCATCGACATGGTCAATCACTTCGCCCACAGCATAATCGCGCAAGCGATGCGGCTCACCGGCCAAGGTGAGATCATAATCCTTAAAGGTCAGCCCCTCCGGGATTACCAGATCACCCAGTGCAACAGCCTCCGCCAGCTCAGGGATCACCGTCTGCGGCGCGTCCCCTTCTCCCCGCTTGCGCACCATCACCCAGCGCACATAGCTCAGCACGTCCTCGCCGCGCTGATTACGCCCTGTCGTGCGCACCCAGACCACACCGGATTTCCCGTTCGAGTTCTGTTTGAGGCCAATCACCTCGCTCTGTGACACCAGCGTATCACCCGTATAAACAGGCCGCAGCCAGCGCCCCTCGGCATAGCCCAGATTGGCGACCGCATTCAGTGACACATCCGGTACCGTCTTGCCAAAAACCGTGTGAAACGTGATCAGATCATCAACAGGCGAGCCGGACAAACCGCAGGCACGCGCGAATTCATCCGAGGAATAGAGCGCGCCACGGGCGGGATAAAGCGCATGGTAAAGCGCCCGCTCTCCGCCAGAGACTGTGCGGGGCACAGCGTGGGTAATCACATCACCTACGGTGTAATCCTCGAAAAAGCGGCCTGCGTTCGTCTTGGTCATTGCTTGCCTAACTTCATGTCCGGTGAATAGGGCGTGTCGATCTCTTTCGTCACGGCCTGCCCGCAACGCATGACGCCATTCGCGTGGTCATAGGCATAGGTCGGATCACCATAAAGCTCCCACCCCTTGGACAAAGCCTCGGACACTTTGTGACAAAATGCCGAGGTGTCATCCTCGGTCAACAAACGATAGATTTTCACCTGCTTACCCCCAAGGTGTGACGCCAAGCGCGTAGTGGATACCCATGACCACGACCGTGACGACAACGGTCACGACGACAGCGACGATCTCTTTCTTGAACGGTGCACGTGCGGGGCGCACCCAAGGCCCTTCCTGCGCATTGATCAGCAGGATTTCGACAATCGCCCAAGCGAGCAATCCGCCAAACAGGATAAATGACGGCGTATCGCCATTCACCAGCAAATGCGCTACCGCCCAGATCGAGAAACCCGTCAGCTGCGGATGCCGCACCTTTGTCCCCAGCCAGATTTTCGCGCCCTTTGCGGCACTGGCGGCATAGAAATAGAAGGCCACGACCATCAGCAGATTGTTGATGCCAACCCACATCGGATCACGACCCCAATAAACAGCACCATCAGCTGCGCGATAGCCCAGCACCATCAAAACGACGCTCAGGATGATCGCGACCGCCATCACCGGATAGCCCGCGCCGCCCAGCGCCGTCCGCGCCCCCGGTGCAAGCCGTTTGAACAAATGTGCTGCCCACCAAAGGGCAACGCCAGCGATTAGTAGTGTCATGCCGTCTCCAATGCAGCGATAGCCTCAGCTTTCGCCAACGTCGCCCGCGCCGTGACGATATGCAAGTTCTCAACGATGCGTCCGTCAACGACAGCCACACCCTGCCCTTCGGCTTCGGCCACTTCAAAGGCTTCAATCTGGCGGCGCGCCAGATCAATCTCTTCCTCTGTTGGGCCAAAGGCGGCATTCGCAATCGCCACTTGGGCAGGATGGATCAGGGTCTTCCCATCAAATCCCATATCGCGGCCCTCGGCGCATTCGGCGCGCAAACCGTCCTCGTCCTTGAAGGCATTATAGACACCGTCCAACGCCACAATCCCCGCAGCCTTGGCCGCCAGCAGGCAATGCTGCAAGGCCATCGTCAGCGCCGCACGGGTCCGCGAATTCAGATCCTTCGCCAGATCATTCGTGCCCAGCACAAAGCCCGCAATCCGTGGATGCTTGGCAATGCTTGCGGCATTCAAGACGCCCTCAGGCGTTTCCATCATCGCCCAGATCGGCAGATCGGGGACCAATGCTGCCAGCGCATCCACATCGGTCGGGCCATTCACTTTGGGCAACAGGATCGCGTCACAATCCATCGCCGCAACCGCAGCTGCATCCGCCGCTCCCCATTCCGTATCGAGCCCGTTGATCCGCACGATTTTCAGGCGCGGACCGTAACCACCATCCGCAAGAGCAGCATAAAGCGTGTCCCGCGCCGCGACCTTGGCGTCAGGGGAAACAGCGTCTTCCAGATCAAACAGGATCACATCAACCGGCAGCCCCCGCGCTTTCTCCAAGGCCCGATCTTTGGACCCGGGGATATAGAGGGCGGAGCGGTAAGGGCGGCTGTGCATCGAATCTTCCTCGCAATAATGTTGCGCGGAACAGGCCAGAAATTATCTAATCATTCAAGGATAAATTGCCGCAACGCAGCGACCGGCCCCATCGTTACGGTGTATTAACCAATTCTGCGCATGCTCCCCCGACACTCGATCCCATGACGGATCACCGTGATCCGCTTTGCACAAGGGGAACCAAATGAAACCGATCTTATTCCTGATGTCCTTCGGGATCGCGGCCATGATGCTGTCGGCACAACAGGCACACGCCCAAGGCAACTGCGCAGACCACGCCACGGTCGTTGAACGCCTGGGCGAACGCTATGGCGAAAGCCGCCAATCCATCGGGCTCACCTCCGATAATTCCGTGGTGGAAGTATTTGCATCCATGGACACAGGCTCTTGGACTATCACTATCACCCGCCCCGGCGGCCTGACATGTCTCGCCGCTGCGGGGCAGGCCTACCAATACGTGAATGAACCTTTGGCGAATTTCGACAGCGAGAGCTGAGAACCAGTGGTCCGGCTTAGCTCAAAGCGATCCAGATAAGTCGGACACCTGTCAAAAGCAGCAAGACATAGGTCAGCCCGAAGAACAAACGCTCCGGTATCCAATAGTGGGCCTTCACGCCCAGCCACGCACCAATCAGGGCGAATGGTGCCAGCAAAAGGCTTCCCATCATGGTGTCCCAGCTAAAGATACCCAAAAACGCATAGGGCACCGCCTTCATCCAGTTCACCGCCCAAAAGACAACGACCGTGGTTGCTTGAAACGTTGTCTTGCTCAGGCCCTGTGACAGCAAAAACACCGCAGACGGCGGGCCACCCGCATGGCTGATAAAGCTGGTAAAACCGCTCACCATGCCCGCGATCCATGCAAAAGGCGCGGAAAACGGCATGATCGGGATCTTGAGCCACCCCAAGGCCCGCGCCCATTGAAAAGCAACGAACGCCAGACAAATCGCCCCGATCAACAACCGGAACACATCGGCATCGACCGCGGCATAGAGCCATGCCGCGATGATGCACCCCGGCACTGCCCCGATCATCAATCCCTTGGCGGACGGCCAATGCCACTTGCCCCAATAGGGTTTCAGCGTGGCGGCATCGACGAGCATAAAGAGCGGCAATACAATGCCCAAAGCGGCCCCGGGTGGAACCACCAGCGCCAGAATCGCACCACCGACAAAGGCCGCACCCGACCCGAAACCGGCCTTGGACATGCCACCAAAGATGATTGCGGGGATGCCCACCGCGAAAAATTGCCATCCGAATTCAATCACGTAAGCAGTCCAAAATATCCATCATTCCAGCATCGTTAGCGCCAACCACGCCGGTTGGCTACTGTGCTGACCGTGATGCCGCGATGCAGCACTCTTGCGCGCGCGGCTGCAAAGCCTTACCCAAAGCGCCGAAAGCCAAATCACCAAAGGACCTGTTTCAATGGCCAGACCCAAGATTGCCCTTATCGGCGCCGGACAGATCGGCGGCACGCTCGCGCACCTCGCAGCTGTCAAAGAACTCGGCGATGTTGTTCTCTTCGATATCGCAGAGGGCATCCCCCAAGGTAAGGCGCTTGATATCGCCGAGAGCGGCCCTGCCGCGAAATTCGACGGCAGCTTCAAAGGCGCCAACAGCTATGAAGATATCGCAGGCGCTGATGTTTGCATCGTCACCGCCGGTGTGGCCCGCAAACCCGGCATGAGCCGTGATGACCTGCTGGGCATCAACCTCAAAGTCATGAAATCCGTTGGCGAAGGCATCGCAGCCCATGCGCCGAACGCGTTCGTGATCTGCATCACCAATCCGCTGGACGCGATGGTCTGGGCGCTGCGCGAATTCTCCGGCCTGCCCCACCACATGGTTTGCGGCATGGCAGGTGTGCTTGATAGCGCCCGCTTCCGTCACTTCCTTGCCGAAGAATTCAACGTCTCCATGCGCGACGTCACAGCCTTCGTTCTGGGCGGCCACGGCGACACAATGGTGCCGCTGACACGCTATTCCACAGTTGCCGGCATCCCTCTGCCCGATCTGGTCGATATGGGCTGGACCACACAAGACAAACTCGATGCGATCGTGCAGCGCACACGCGACGGCGGTGCCGAAATCGTTGGCCTGCTGAAAACCGGCTCTGCCTTCTACGCGCCCGCCACCTCCGCAATCGAAATGGCCGAGGCCTTCCTGAAGGACCAAAAGCGTCTGCTGCCATGTGCCGCCCATGTTGATGGCGCATACGGCCTGAACGGTTTCTATGTTGGTGTCCCCACCATCATCGGCGCAGGCGGCGTTGAACGCGTCGTCGAAATCAAGATGAACAAAGAAGAGCAGGCGATGTTCGACAAATCTGTCGACGCCGTCAAAGGCCTTGTCGAAGCCTGTATCGGGATCGACGCCAGCCTCGCGTAAGCGGTCTGCACATTCATGATGCGAAGGGCTGCCCTACCGGGCGGCCCTTTTTATTTCTGCAGATAGTCCGTTACATGGGTCTTGTTGGTTGCCAGCCAGTTATCAATGGCCTGCGGACTTGCGTCTGCAACCTGTCCTGCAAAATACCGTGCCACAACAGGCCCCGGATCAAAGGCCCGGTCATCCCAAAGCCCGCGTTCCACCAAGGCCTTGATGGTTGGTGCATCAACAGATTTCAGACGGTGATAGAGACCTTCCGCCAACTGCGGTGCCGCCATTAACGCCTCTGCCTGCCGCCGCCGGTGATCTGACGGTGGCATCCCGTCATCTTCGTTCAGTGCCTGAATCATCCGTGACAGTTTGTAGAACCAGTAGTGTGGCGTCAGACCTTCGAAATGCAAAAGCTCCAGCACCTCGTTTCTCGCACGTGTGCTGACAACCTCTTGTGCTGGCTTGGGCCATCTTGGACGGTGGATCGACATATGCAGCCCGCGCCCCGTCCGCACAAAGGCTTTGCCCTGTGCATGCCCCGTCAGCCCCCGGTTGGTCATCTTGAAATCCGCACCAAAGACCGCCGCCCCCCGCTTGGCGGGTCCCTGAAACGGACGCCGGAACGCACCATCAAAAAGGCCCGCACCGACCTTGCCCATCGGGTGGACACGTTCTGCAACGCCCAGAATGAAACATTCGGTCTCGGCCTCAATCCCGGCCAGGATATCCACCACAGGCATGGCCGCGCGCAGATATTCATCCGCGTCACAATGCAAAATCCAATCCGCTGCTGTGCGCTGATAGGCATCCTGCGCATTGCGCACCTGCCGGATCTCATGGCGATGCGGGCGCGGTTTTCCAAAGCGTTGCCAATGCGCTGCGTCATAGGCCACCACCGTCACCTGCGGCAAATGGGTAAAATCAACCGATCCCGCCGCAGACGGGCGATCAAAATACAAAAATACTTCAGACGCGCCCAACGACAGGTGCCAAGCCACAAAGGCCTGCAATAACGCAGGTGGTTCATCGACGGTGGCGACGACCGCCCAAGATGGCGTTTGGGTTAACATCGGCACGTTGCTACCATAGTCACGAATCTTTCAAAATGGATTAAACAGACACAATCTGAGCGTGACCTGCCTTTTGTGATCACAGATTTTTTTACTGTGATCACAAATGTTCGATTTTCCTCTGATTTCCGATTTTTCGCTTATATAGCGCAGATTTTCCATGTTTAGGTGCCGCAACCGAAGCCAAATTGGAATTGTCTTATGAACATTCACGAATATCAGGCCAAAGCCTTGCTGCGCAGCTATGGCGCGCCCGTCTCTGATGGCCGCCCCGTCACCCGCGCCGAGGATGCCAAAACCGCTGCAGGCGAACTTGATGGCCCGCTGTGGGTTGTCAAAGCCCAGATCCACGCCGGTGGCCGCGGTAAAGGCAAATTCAAAGAAGCCGACGCCGGCGAAGCTGGCGGTGTGCGTCTGGCCAAATCGGTCGAAGAGGCTGCACAAGAGGCCAAGAAGATGCTGGGCCGCACATTGGTCACGCACCAGACCGGCCCTGCAGGCAAGCAGGTCAACCGCATCTACATCGAAGACGGCTCAGGCATCGAGACAGAAATGTACCTCGCCCTGCTGGTCGATCGTCAAACCAGCCGCATCGGTTTTGTCGTCTCGACCGAAGGCGGCATGGATATCGAAGAAGTGGCCGAGAACACGCCTGAGAAAATCCTCAACTTCACCGTTGATCCCGCAACGGGCTATCAGCCGTTCCATGGTCGCCGCGTTGCTTTCGCACTGGGCCTGAAAGGCAACCAGATCAAGCAGTGCGTGGCACTGATGGGCAACCTCTACCGCGCGTTCACCGAAAAAGACATGGAGATGCTGGAAATCAACCCGCTGATCGTCACAGACGGCGGTGATCTCAAGGTACTCGACGCCAAGGTCGCCTTTGACGGCAACGCCATCTACCGCCACGCCGATATCGCCGCCCTGCGCGACGAAACCGAAGAAGACCCCAAGGAACTGGCGGCCTCGAAATTCGACCTGAACTATATCGCGCTCGACGGTGAAATCGGTTGCATGGTCAACGGTGCAGGCCTTGCCATGGCGACGATGGACATCATCAAGCTTTACGGGGCCGAACCTGCCAACTTCCTTGACGTGGGCGGCGGCGCGACGAAAGAAAAAGTCACCGAGGCGTTCAAGATCATCACCTCCGACCCCAACGTCAAAGGCATCCTCGTGAACATCTTCGGCGGCATCATGCGCTGTGACGTCATCGCCGAAGGCGTGATCGCGGCCGTGAAAGAGGTTGGCCTGCAGGTGCCACTGGTTGTGCGCCTTGAAGGGACGAATGTGGAAAAAGGCAAAGAGATCATCCAGAACTCCGGCCTTGATGTGATCGCAGCGGACGACCTGAAAGATGGCGCGCAGAAGATCGTGAAAGCCGTCAAAGGGTAATCCCGCAGGGTGGGTGCAACCCACGCGATGCAAAGATTTTAAGGAGCCACCAACATGGCCATTCTCGTAAACGAAAACACCAAAGTGATCTGTCAGGGCCTTACCGGTTCACAGGGCACATTCCACTCCGAGCAAGCGATTGCCTACGGCACCAAAATGGTCGGCGGCGTGACCCCCGGCAAAGGCGGTCAGACCCACCTCGACCTGCCGATCTTCAACTCGGTGCATGAAGCCAAACATGTGACCGAGGCCAACGCCTCTGTCATCTACGTGCCGCCGCCCTTTGCGGCTGACTCGATCCTCGAAGCGATTGACGCCGAAATGGAACTGATCATCTGTATCACCGAAGGCATCCCCGTGCTTGACATGATGCGCGTGAAGAAAGCGCTGGAAGGATCGACATCGCGCCTCATCGGGCCAAACTGCCCGGGCGTCATCACGCCTGATGCGTGCAAAATCGGCATCATGCCCGGCCATATCCACAAGCGCGGCTCGGTCGGCGTTGTGTCGCGTTCCGGCACCCTGACTTATGAGGCCGTAAAACAGACATCCGACAGCGGCTTGGGCCAGTCCACCGCCGTCGGTATCGGCGGCGACCCCATCAAAGGGACTGAGCATATCGACGTGCTGGATATGTTCCTTGATGACGACGAAACGCATTCGATCATCATGATCGGCGAAATCGGCGGATCAGCCGAGGAGGAAGCCGCCGAATTCCTGACCCAGCAGAAGAAAAAAGGCCGCTGGAAGCCAACAGCCGGTTTCATCGCAGGCCGCACAGCGCCTCCGGGCCGCCGCATGGGCCACGCCGGTGCGATCGTCGCGGGCGGCAAGGGCGACGCAGAAAGCAAGATCGAAGCGATGAAATCCGCGGGGATCGTGGTCGCGGATAGCCCAGCGACGCTGGGCGAGGCTGTCCTCAAGGCGATTGGGTAAGCCGCCAGCGGCGAAGGAGTGAAAATTTGGTTCTCGTCTGCCACAGTAAAGAATTGGTTTACTTAAAGACCAACAAGACTGCAGGAACATCCGTTGAGATGTTCCTGCAATCGGCACTGTCTGGTCAAAAAGTAAGCGAGAAACAACACTCCTCCATCGACGGTGATCTCATTGTCGGGCATCGGCTCTTGTCCAAGAAAGAGCAGACCAAAGACGACATGACTTGGTACCCTCATATGACTGCGGAAAAGGTCTGCGCGGCTTTGGGAAGCGACAAGTTCGAGAGTTATCTCAAGGTCGCGTGCGTGCGTAATCCGTATGACCTGGTGATATCACGGTTTCATTGGAACAACACGCGGTTAGGTATCTCACACAAGGGCGATGATCACGCCAAAGTACGCGCTGCATTCGAAAAATTTCTCCTTGGTGCAGAGTTTACAAACAGCGCCGACGTGGTTTTCATAGGGGACCGCTTTGTACCAGATGTTCTAATCAGGTTCGAAGAATTAGTCGCTGACCTTCAAACACTATGTAGCCGGCTAGGCATCTCATTCGCCCCCCAGCACCTACCGTTGACAAAAAATACCAAGCCGCAACGTGGCGAGATGAGGGTTGCTGACTACTACACAGATAAAACATGCGATCTAGTACAGGATAAGTTTGAATGGTTGTTTCAATATGCCAACTACGAAACTGCTATTCCTCTTAGCTCCTGAACGAAGCCTATCATCAGGTAAACACAAATTCTTAGCCGTACTCTTCAGATGAAGCGAGAAACAATATGAACGATCACTCCCCCAACGACGTGTTCCACGCCTCCTCGTTCCTGCAAGGGCACAACGCGGAATATGTGGAACAACTCTACGCCCGCTATGCCGACAATCCCGGTGCTGTTGATGAAAGCTGGCAGGCGTTCTTCAGATCCTTGGGTGATACCCCTGCCGATGCCAAGGCCGAGGCCGCGGGTCCATCTTGGGCGCGTAGCGATTGGCCACCTGTTCCGAACGATGACCTGACCGCAGCCCTCGATGGACAGTGGCCAGCTGAACCCGAAGCGGCTGGCAAGAAAATCAAAGAAAAAGCCGCTGAAAAAGGCGTGACACTGGACGAAAATCAGGTCCGCAACGCCGTGCTGGACAGTATCCGTGCGCTGATGATTATCCGCGCCTACCGTATTCGTGGCCACCTGATTGCAGACCTCGATCCTCTGGGTATGCGGGAGAACGTTCCGCACCCCGAGCTGGACCCGAAATCCTATGGCTTTACCGCCGCCGACATGGACCGTCTGATCTTTATCGACAACGTGCTTGGTCTCGAAGTCGCCACCATGAACGAAATCATGGCGATCGTGCAGCGCACCTATTGCGGCACGTTTGCCCTGCAGTACATGCATATTTCGAACCCCGAAGAGGCCGGTTGGCTGAAAGAGCGCATTGAAGGCTATGGCAAGGAAATCGCCTTCACCAAGGAAGGGCGCAAGGCGATCCTGAACTCATTGGTGCAGGCCGAGGGGTTCGAGAAATTCCTGCACGTCAAATACATGGGTACCAAGCGTTTCGGCCTTGATGGCGGCGAAAGCCTGATCCCTGCGATGGAACAGATCATCAAACGCGGTGGTCAGTTGGGCCTTGAGGATATCGTCATCGGGATGCCACACCGTGGCCGTTTGTCCGTGCTCGCCAATGTGATGCAAAAACCCTACCGCGCGATCTTCAACGAATTTCAGGGCGGATCATTCAAACCTGAGGATGTGGACGGCTCGGGCGACGTAAAATACCACCTTGGCGCCTCATCCGACCGCGCCTTTGATGATAACTCTGTTCATTTGTCGCTGACGGCAAACCCCTCGCACCTTGAGGCAGTGAACCCGGTCGTTCTGGGCAAGGTCCGCGCCAAGCAGGACCAGAAAAACGACAAGGATCGCACCAAGGTCATGGCCGTGCTGTTGCATGGTGATGCGGCCTTTGCTGGTCAAGGTGTTGTGGCCGAGGGCTTTGGCCTGTCGGGCCTCAAAGGACACAAGACCGGCGGCACGATGCATATCGTGGTGAACAACCAGATCGGCTTTACCACCGCGCCGCATTTCAGCCGTTCCTCCCCTTACCCTACCGATATTGCGCTGATGGTTGAGGCACCGATCTTCCACGTGAACGGCGACGACCCAGAGGCCGTGGTCCACGCCGCCCGCGTCGCGACCGAATTCCGCCAGAAATTCCACAAGGACGTGGTGCTGGATATCATCTGCTACCGCCGCTTTGGTCACAACGAAGGCGACGAGCCGATGTTCACCAATCCGGTGATGTACAAAAAGATCAAAAAGCAAAAGACCACGCTGACGCTCTACACCGAACGTCTGGTGCGCGACGGGCTGATCCCCGAAGGCGAAATCGAGGACATGAAAGCCGCGTTCCAAGCCTATCTGAACGAGGAATTCGAGGCCGGCAAAACCTACAAACCCAATAAGGCAGACTGGCTGGACGGCAAGTGGTCACATCTGGACCGCAACAAGGACGACTATCAGCGCGGTGCCACTGCAATTGAAGAAAAGACCTTTGCAGACATCGGCAAGGCGCTGACCAAAGCGCCCGAGAATTTCCCGTTGCACAAGACTGTTGCACGCCTGCTTGATGCCAAGGCCACCATGTTTGAAACCGGCGAAGGGATCGACTGGGCCACCGGCGAGGCGCTGGCCTTTGGCTCGCTTCTGACCGAAGGCTATCCGGTGCGCCTTTCAGGGCAGGACAGTACACGCGGCACTTTCAGCCAGCGGCATTCCGGCCTGATCAATCAGGACAACGAAGAGCGCTACTACCCGCTCAACCATATCCGCGAAGGCCAGGCGAATTACGAAGTCATCGATTCGATGCTGTCGGAATATGCGGTGCTGGGCTTTGAATATGGGTATTCGCTGGCGGAACCCAATGCGCTGACCCTGTGGGAAGCACAGTTCGGCGATTTCGCCAATGGCGCGCAAATCATGTTCGACCAGTTCATCAGTTCTGGCGAAAGCAAATGGCTGCGCATGTCGGGCCTCGTGTGTCTGTTGCCACATGGCTACGAAGGACAAGGGCCCGAACACTCCAGCGCGCGTCTGGAACGGTTCCTGACCATGTGCGGCGGCGACAACTGGATCGTGGCCAACTGCACAACACCTGCGAACTATTTCCACCTGCTGCGCCGGCAGTTGCACCGCACCTACCGCAAACCGCTGATCCTGATGACACCCAAGTCGCTGTTGCGGCACAAACTGGCCGTGTCCAAGAAAGAGGAATTCACCACCGGTTCCAGCTTCCACCGCGTGCTCTGGGATGATGCCCAGCAGGGGAATTCGGACACCAAACTGGTGGCGGATGACAAAATCAAACGGGTCGTGATGTGTTCGGGCAAGGTCTATTACGACCTGCTGGAAGAGCGTGACGCGCGCGGGATCGACGATGTCTACATCCTGCGGTTCGAGCAGTTCTACCCATTCCCTGCGCAATCGGCGATGAAAGAACTCGAACGGTTCAAGAATGCCGAAATGGTCTGGTGTCAGGAAGAGCCGCGCAATCAGGGGGCGTGGACGTTCATGGAACCCAATATCGAATGGGTGCTGACGCGGTCCAAAGCCAAACACACTCGGCCCACCTACGTGGGGCGCACCGCCGCCGCCTCGCCTGCGACAGGTCTGGCCAGCAAACACAAAGCAGAACAAACAGCGCTCGTGAATGACGCGTTGACCATCGAAGGAACAAAGTAATGAGCACCGAAGTCCGCGTCCCCACCCTTGGCGAATCCGTGCAAGAGGCCACCATCGCCACATGGTTCAAACAACCCGGCGATGCCGTGGCCGTTGACGAATTGCTTTGCGAACTGGAAACCGACAAGGTGACGGTTGAAGTGCCAAGCCCCGTTGCAGGCACATTGTCCGAAATCGTCGCCGCCGAAGGCGACACCGTTGGTGTTGACGCGCTGCTGGCGCAGATTGCCGAAGGCGATGCAGCCCCCGCGCCAAAAGCCGAAAAGCGCGAAGAGGCCCCCAAGGCCGAAGAGCAGCCCGCCCCTGCCGCTGCAAAAGACGTTGAGGACGCGCCATCCGCCAAGAAGCTGATGGCCGAAAACAACCTCTCTGACGTGCAAGGCACCGGCAAGGACGGTCGCGTGATGAAAGAGGACGTGCTCAACGCGCTCTCATCCGCCGCGCCCGCGCCGTCTTCGAGCCCGGCGCCGCGTGCGCCAGTGGCCGCCGCCCAAGCCGACCGTGAAGAGCGGGTGAAAATGACCCGCCTACGTCAGACCATCGCCAAGCGTCTGAAAGACAGCCAGAACACCGCTGCGATGCTGACCACCTACAACGAGGTCGACATGACCGAGGTGATGGCGCTCCGCAACGAATACAAAGATCTGTTCCTGAAAAAGCACGGCGTCAAACTGGGCTTCATGTCCTTCTTCACCAAGGCTTGTGTGCACGCATTGCGCGAAGTGCCCGAAGTGAACGCCGAAATCGACGGCACCGACATCGTTTACAAGAACTACGTCAACATGGGCATCGCTGCAGGCACGCCCACGGGCCTTGTGGTGCCGGTGATCAACGACGCCGACCAGATGTCTTTTGCCGCGATCGAGAAAGCGATTGCCGAAATGGGCGCCAAAGCCCGCGACGGCAAGCTGAGCATGGCCGAAATGCAGGGTGGCACCTTCACCATCTCCAACGGCGGCGTCTACGGCTCGCTGATGTCCTCGCCCATCCTGAACCCCCCGCAGTCGGGCATCCTTGGCATGCATAAAATCCAGGACCGCCCGATGGCGATCGGCGGGCAGGTGGTGATCCGTCCGATGATGTATCTGGCCCTGTCCTATGACCACCGGATCGTGGACGGCAAGGGTGCCGTGACATTCCTCGTACGGGTGAAAGAGGCGCTTGAAGATCCACGGCGGTTGTTGATGGATTTGTGATGGTTCGCGTGGGTTTCACCCACCCTACGTAGGGTGGGTGAAACCCACGGGCCAAAAATGCGAAAGGAAATCCCATGACACCTGAACTGCAATACCTCGTCTATGCCGTCATCCTCCTCGTTGTGCATGTCCTCGTGCAGGCCACGTTCAGCGACCTCAGCAAAGGCATCGGTTGGGCGCTGGGGCCACAGGATGAAAACCGCGACCAGAGTGTCGTCGCTGGTCGCATCCAACGCGCCTTGCGCAATTATCTGGAAACCTTGCCGGCTTTCATTGCATTGGCACTGGTGCTTGCCGTGACCGAATTGGGCAACGCCACCTCCGCTCTTGGTGCAGCCGTCTGGTTCTGGGCCCGTGTTGCCTATGTTCCCGCCTATGCCTCTGGCATTCCGCTGGTCCGCTCGGTTGCGTTTTTTGCATCACTGGCAGGACTGGTGATGATGATCCTGCCGCTGCTTTGATCTGATTACTGTGTTCGGTCAATCTGCTTCACAAAACCCAAGGCAGCGCCCGGACCTCGGGGCGGGCGCTGCCCGGCAAGCCGGGCGGGAGACTTAATGGATGAGTGTTTACGACGAAACAATTTTCCATATTTGGAAAATATTCGAAAAACGCTGCTACTACCTCATGAGTGCAGCAGGAGCAGGCATCGGCTATTCAATTGCAACCATTCAACCAGAAATCACTCTGGTTGAAACTCGCTTGCTGTTGGCCTCGTTAGTGTTCTGGGCGCTCAGCTTTTTCTCAGGCCTCGCAGTGATTTCCAATCTTAGGGCAATAATTGGGTTCCATTCTGTGACCCCGAAACACCTTCAAGAAAGTATCCAGGCAGGCGTAGACGAGCACTTACAGCTGTTAAAAAATATCGACCTCTTGGCAGGTGAACTGCAAAAGCGTAACAAATTCTATCATTCGTTGCAGATTACTTTGATAGCGCTAGCAGCCGTTTTGCTCGTAATGAGCAAAGTAGACATTTCTGTAGCAATGGGCTTTCAAACATGACACCCGAACTCACCGTTCTCGCCCTTGCCGCCCTCCTGCAAGGTATCCAATTCGCGCTGATGGCGATCCCTGCCAATCTCGAGCTTGGCCCCGGCAAAACCATGTCACCCCGTGATGCGAGCCGCATGGGTAAACCCCTCGTCGAACAAGTCAGTGACAAGACGGCACGCCTTTTCCGCGCCCTCAACAACCACTTCGAAGGCCTGATCCTGTTCACCATTGCCGTCGTCGTCATCACCCTTGGCGACAAAGCCACAGGATTTTCCGCCATCTGCGCGTGGACCTATCTGGTCGCCCGCGTCCTCTATGTCCCGGCCTATTACTTCGGCCTGACACCGTGGCGGTCAATCATTTGGTTTGTGGGGTTCACCTCAACCATGCTGATGATACTGTCAGCCCTGATATGACAAATTGTATGTACAGGTTGTGTACGCGCTGTGTACGCCCTGTGACACCCTAAAGGAGACCCCATGTCCAGCTATGACGTCATCGTAATCGGCGCCGGCCCCGGCGGCTATGTTTGTGCTATTCGCTGTGCCCAATTGGGCATGAAGGTGGCTTGCGTCGAAGGCCGTGAAACGCTGGGCGGCACCTGCTTGAACGTGGGCTGCATCCCGTCCAAGGCGATGCTGCACGCAACCCATATGCTGCACGAGGCCGAGCACAATTTCGCAACCATGGGCCTGAAGGGCAAAGCACCCTCGGTCGATTGGAAACAGATGCTGTCCTATAAGGCCGAGACGATTGCACAAAACACCGGCGGCATCGAATTTCTGTTCAAAAAGAACAAGGTCGACTGGCTGAAAGGCTGGGGGTCAATCCCCGAAGCGGGCAAGGTGAAAGTCGGCGACGAGGTTCACGAGGCCAAGCATATCGTCATCGCCTCCGGCTCCGAGGCCGCCTCGCTACCGGGTGTTGAAGTCGACGAAAAAACTGTCGTGACTTCCACAGGTGCGCTGGAACTGGGCAAGATCCCCAAGAAACTTGTTGTGATCGGCGCAGGTGTGATCGGGCTTGAGCTTGGCTCGGTCTATGCCCGTCTGGGCGCAGAGGTTGAAGTGGTCGAATTCCTTGATGGCATCACCCCCGGCATGGACAAGGAAATCGCCCGTCAGTTCCAGAAAATGCTGACGAAACAGGGGCTGAAATTCACACTTGGTGCGGCTGTGCAGGGCGTCGAAGTCAAGAACAACAAGGCCACCGTCACCTATAAACTGCGCAAGGACGACAGCGAACATACACTGCAAGCTGATACCGTTCTCGTCGCGACAGGGCGCAAACCCTATACCAAGGGGCTGGGTCTGGAAGAACTGGGCGTTGAGATGTCCGAGCGCGGCCAGATCAAGACCGACGGCAAATATGCAACCAATGTCGCAGGCATCTATGCCATCGGCGACACGATTGCAGGCCCGATGCTGGCCCATAAAGCCGAAGACGAAGGCATGGCCGTCGCCGAGGGTATCGCCGGGCAGCACCCGCATGTGAACTACGGCGTCATCCCTGGTGTCATCTACACCCACCCCGAGGTGGCGAATGTGGGCGAGACCGAAGAGACCCTGAAAGAACAAGGGCGTAAATATAAGGTTGGGAAATTCCCCTTCATGGGTAATGCCCGTGCAAAGGCCAATTTTGCAGGCGACGGTTTCGTGAAAATCCTTGTGGATGCAACGACCGACCGTGTGCTTGGCGCGCATATCATCGGCCCGATGGCAGGTGACCTGATCCATGAAATCTGCGTTGCCATGGAATTCGGTGCCGCTGCCGAAGATCTCGCACGCACCTGCCATGCGCACCCCACCTACTCCGAGGCCGTGCGCGAAGCCGCCCTTGCATGCGGTGACGGCGCGATACACGCCTAGATTTTGCGGACTGGACCGGCCTTTTGTGCCGGTCCATGCCAACCCCGGTCCAGATGGGGGACGGTTCTCAGGCAGGCAATTTTAGCTGCACCCAGAGAACACTTGCTGCAAAAACAGCACATTGGACGTGCAATTTCTTGCTTTTCGGGGGTTTTCAGAGAGATAACAGGGACAACTGCGGTCGTTTTCTGCCTTGATAGCGGCGACCGTTAATAGTGAGTCCGAGAATACCGCATGAAGCGTTTCATTGTTGCCCTCTTCCTGAGTTTCCTCATCACTGGTCCAGCGCAGGCATGGACAGCGAACTCTGGGATTTTCTCGGATCTGGAGTACGTCGCAGGCACCGATATCAACGCCCGTAATGGCGAATCCCTTTCGCTTTGCCATAAAACAAAAGATATCCGGATTTTGGGATATACGGTTTCCAGCAACATCCTTGGCTATGTTCTATCCACCGACCGTTGCACAGGACAAATCGAACGGCCCTTCAGCCCGCAGCAAATGGAAACGGCGCAGTCATTGAACTTGATTGACGCGAGCCTGCCTTCTGTGGCGCGCAACAGCCTACAACGGACCATTCAGAATTATAGTATTTGGGTCGCAATCAGCCTTGCCCTCATTGCTGTCATCTGGCGGCGCATGAAATCGTTGCTCGGTCTCGACCCCACCGCACCGATGCGCAAAAAAGCGACACAGCGGATTCTGACGGCAATGTGCTATGTCGGCAAATGCGACGGGATTGTTGCATCGAATGAAATTGCGCTGATCACCAAAGCAGCAAGCCGTCTGACGCGGACCAACATTCCGTCCACAGAGGTTATTCGCATCACCGACCATATTGACCTGAACCTGACACCACAGGACTTCATCAATTTTGGAAAAGGTCTGCGCGATTCAGAGAAAGATGTCATGATGCGCGGTGCGTTCTTTGTGGCGCTTTCAAGCGGGCGGATCATTCCGAGCGAATACGCCTTTATCACCAACCTGTCCTATGGGATCGGCATGCCCGGCGAGGATTTCCGGCGGGTGATGAACCTCGCCCTTGAAGATCTCGATATCTACGGAACCTAACCCTTCAGCATCCGCAAACCTTGGGTCGAATCGGCGCGCACAGCCAAGCGCAGACCCGGCTCGTCACCCGCCTTCAGGGCTGCGAGGATCAGCTTGTGATGTGCCGGAGGATCGGTGCGGTTCAGCCGCCCATAAAGTGACCGCATGGTTGGTCCCAATTGCAGCCAAACAGTCTCTGTCATCGCCAACATCGCTGGCGCTTGAGCACGTAGGTAAAGCGTCCGGTGAAACTCAAGGTTCAGGCGGATATAGCCCGTCGCATCATGACGCGCGATTATCTGGTGAAAGCCCTGATTGATGGTCTCAAGCCGTTCGATCAGCGCAAAATGCGCCCGCGGCAAAGCCCGCGACGCAAGCTCTGCTTCGAGCAAGGCGCGCAAGGTGGCCAGCTCTTCAATCCGCTCGTTTGAGAGTTCCGGTGTCGAAACACGTCCCGACGACGACAGGAGCAATGCACCTTCGGCAACCAACCGGCGCACGGCCTCGCGCGCAGGCGTCATTGAGACATCATAGCTCTTGCCGATACCCCGTAACGTCAGGGCCTCACCCGGTGCGATTTCCCCGTGCATGATCCGCGCCCGCAAAGCCCGGTACACCCGTTCATGTGCGGCGATTGTATTATCTTGGGGGCGTGGCTGGATCATCATAGGCCTTTTGTGATCACAAAAGACAGATTGGTCAATCGTCGAAAACAATGCGTTGCAGCTTGTCGCCCTCATCACGCAGCCATTGGCGCTGGCGGTCATAGTCAGGGCAGAGTTGTTCAACAACAGACCAGAACGCCGGTTGATGATTCATTTCAACCAGATGGGCGACCTCATGCGCCGCCACATAGTCAAGCACAGCAGGTGGGGCCATGATCAACCGCCATGAATACATCAACGCGCCTGTGCTTGAACAAGACCCCCAACGGGACCGGGTGTCGCGGATCGATAGGCGCGAATAGGATTTACCCACTTGCTGTGCATAGTGGTCCGAGGCTTGGGCAAGTGCATCGCGCGCAGCATAGCGCAACAGCGCCTTGGTCTGCGCCGCGGCACGTGCACCCGCAGTGACCTCAACACGATCCTCAAGGAGACGCGCACGTTTGCCGGCACTTTCGACAATCGGCACCGCGACCCCGCGCACCGGTACACTTTCACCAATCCGGGCCACCATCGCAGGGCGCATATCCGCAAGGTGGCCGCGCAGCCAAGGTTCTTTGGCGCGCAGAAAGGCGATTCCCTCACGCTCGGGCGCAAAACGTGGCAACGTCAGCGTCACACGGCCATCCAGACGCGACACACGCAACGACAGGCGCTTGGCGCGTATTGAACGGCGCAAAACCACCTCGATCGGGGGGTTGCCTTTCAGGGTGTGACGGCCCATATCCACCTTCTTGGTTTTCAAGTGCCAAAGGCTTTGACACAGCCCCTCGCTTATGGCAGTTGGCACCGATCACCCGCAAGGGAAGACAGAGATTTTTGAAGGGATAGCCTATGCCTAAGGAAGAGTGGGGCACAAAGCGCCTTTGCCCCGAAACCGGCAAACGCTTTTACGACCTGAACGCGACGCCAATCATTAGCCCGTATACCGGCAATGAAGTTACCGTTGACACATCCAAGACCCGGACAATGGTCGCGGATGCCGAGGATGCGCAAACCGCCAAGATGAAGGACGTCGAAGAAGACGATGATCTGGTTCTTGACGACGACGATGAAGACGATGTCGATCTCGGTGACGATGTTCTGGAAGATGATGATGACGATGATACCGTCTCGCTTGACGAACTCGCCGACGTCACCACGAACGACGACGATTAAAATGACGACTCCGGGCGCGATTTTCTCTTGATCTCGCCCGGATCGCTGCATAGACAGCGGCAATCAGCGCAAGCTGTAAAGTTGGGGCCTTAGCTCAGTTGGGAGAGCGCTTGCATGGCATGCAAGAGGTCAGGGGTTCGACTCCCCTAGGCTCCACCAAATCACTTGAAAATTTATGTCTCTGACGTGCAGTGCGATGCCCACGAGGCACGCCAGAGTGTTCAGAACGCCTAGCGTGGACGTTCGCGGTGTCTGCAACTTGCTTTGCGAAGCTGGCTTGGGCTTCGGGGGGTGATTTTGCATTGGGGTGTCGCGCCCTCTGGCTGCGCCTGGGGCTCATTCTTGCTCACCACCGCGGCGATGAAAGCCGCCACATCGAACTCGGTTTCCTGTGCTGCACGGGCGAGTGCCTTTTTCAGAGCACGGTTCGACAGTGCAGCTGTCAACTGCGCTGCAAGCGCGCGGCGCAGGACTTTATCACACGGCGTCTCGCCGCCCTCGACTTTCGTTATTTCGGTGTCCGAGAGTTCGAAACCAGCCTCTTCGAGAAAGAGGCGCACAATTGGTGGTGCGGATGTCACAGCATCTGTTGTCGTGGGATCCCGGAAAAAAGCGACGACCTTGTTTGCGCGTGCGTGACCGTGGCTTGTAATGCCTTTTCCGTCATTTGCGTCTGCGGCAACAGTATCCGCAGAGTACATCTGAAAATCATAACGCAGCACAGGTTTCACCAAATACACCTAATAGTTGTATTAAGCATATCAAATGCGGTGGAAATGGGCAAAGAAATTGTCGGCAACAGGACATATTTTTGTCTAAAATTAGACATAACGCGCCACTGTTGCCGGCTTATGGGCCAATCCCGCCGTTCTTTTCACCTTGTTGGGCAAATATGCGAGGGGCGTCTAGGGCGGCCCCAGCGTATTTCTCAAGACAAGCTTTGTGTGCACCTCTATCGGCTCCAACGCGGTCCCGTCTCGCAAGTGCTTGACCAAGGCCTGCCCCGCCTTGCGGCCCATTTCGCGGTGCGGCACATGCACCGTTGTCAGCGCCGGATAAACCACCTGAGCCAGTTCGATATCATCAAACCCGATGATCGAGACATCACCCGGAACCGCAATCCCGCGCTCCCTTGCACGTCTAAGCGCACCGACAGCCAACACATCGTTGCCGCAAAAAACCGCGGTTGGACTTGGGTCATGGGTCATAACCTCGTCAAAGGCTGCTGCCCCTTCCTCGATGCCATATTTCGTTTCCACGAAGCAAAGTGTGTCTGCATCCAGCCCGGCAGCGGTCATCGCTTGTCTGATCCCGTCGCATCGTGCTGACGCGCGGTCATTCTGCGCCGTCTCCGCAGAGATCAACGCCAGCCGCCGATGTCCCATGCCGATCACTTTTTCTGCCATCTCCTGCATGGCCGCACTGTTGTTAAAGCCCACCGAGGGCCGCGTTGCCGCAGGATCAAAGGCCCATGTCAAAAGAACCGGCACATCTTGTGCATCCAGAAAGTCGTAGATCGCGGGATCGCGGTGATACCCGATCAGCAAGAGCGCATCCGCCCCGCGCGCGACAAGCGACCTGATCTGTTCTTCCTCGGTGTCCGGCTGATAGGCCGTGCTGGCAACGAGCATCGTATACCCGTTGCTGCGCAATTCTTCCTGAAATGCCTGAAGCCCGCGCGCGAAGATCGCGTTTTCCATCGTTGGAATAATTGCACCGATTGTATTCGTGCGCCGAGCGGCCATCGCACGTGCACCAAAATTGGGTGAGTAGCCCAGCTCTGCAATTGCAGCGTTCACTTTGTCACGCGTTACCTGCGCCACCTGATCGGGAAAATTGATTGCCCGCGAGACGGTTGCAGTCGACACGCCCGCACGGGTGGCCACATCCTGCAAAGTCGGTATCGGTCGTTGAGATGTCATGCGCGCTCCGGTTGGGTCCGGCATCCTACATAGCGTCAAACCCCGCGCTGACATAGCGAACTTTTGCGAAAAATGTAAGGGCTTGCATTTGACTCATGTAAGCGCTTACACTGACCTAAGAATCGGATGGGCGCCTTGGGAGGGGGCGGCCTTGAAGACCGAAGCGGGTAATCGATAACCGCGACACATCCCTCTCCCATCAAGACCACGATGCTTCCTGACAGCACGAAATAGGGTAACGACACATGGCACGCGAATATCTCAAGAAAGCGACGCTGACCGCGCAGTCCGGCGCGTCTGATGTCCACGACATTGTTCAGGGCATCTTGTCCGACATCGAGACAGGTGGCGACGCCAAGGCGATGGAATACGCGGCAAAATTCGACAAATATGACGGCAACGTCATGATCACCGCAGAAGAGATCGCTGCGGCGACCGCACTGGTCCCCGAGAAGCTGAAAGAAGACATTCAGTTCGCCCATGACAACGTCAAACGCTTTGCCGAGGCGCAAAAAGCGACCGTCAGCAACATTGAGTATGAGATCGTCCCCGGCCTGATCGCCGGTCAAAAGGCGATCCCCGTTGATGCGGCTGGCTGCTATGTGCCCGGCGGACGCTATAGCCACATCGCCTCTGCGATCATGACTGTGACAACAGCCAAAGTTGCCGGTTGCAACCATATCGCCGTCGCCTCCCCCCCGCGCCCCGGCGTGGGCGTCGCCCCCGCGATCATCTATGCGGCCCATATCTGTGGCGCTGACAAGATCATGGCGATGGGCGGCGTGCAGGGTGTTGCCGCCATGACATTCGGTCTCTTTGGTCTGCCCAAGGCGAACATCCTCGTTGGCCCCGGCAACCAGTTTGTGGCCGAAGCCAAGCGTATCCTGTTTGGCCGCGTCGGCATCGACATGATCGCAGGCCCGACCGATAGCCTGATCCTCGCCGACAAGACCGCCGATCCGCATATCGTTGCAACTGATCTCGTGAGCCAGGCCGAGCATGGCTACAACTCGCCTGTTTGGCTGGTCACAGATGACCGCGCGCTGGCCGAAGACGTCATGAACCGTGTGCCTGATCTGATCGCCGAACTGCCGGAAGTGAACCGTGACAACGCCGCAGCAGCATGGCGCGATTATGCCGAAGTGATCCTTTGTGCAGACCGCGAAGAAATGGCCGCCTGTTCCGACGATTACGCGCCCGAGCACCTGACCGTGCAGGCCGAAGATCTGGATTGGTGGCTGGATCGTCTTTCCTGCTATGGCTCGCTCTTCCTCGGCGAAGAAACGACCGTGTCCTATGGCGACAAAGCCTCTGGCACGAACCACGTCCTGCCGACGTCCGGTGCGGCGTCCTATACCGGTGGTTTGTCGGTGCATAAGTACATGAAGATCGTGACATGGCAGAAGGCCACACGTGAAGGGTCCAAGCGCGTGGCCGAAGCGACAGCACGGATTTCCCGCCTTGAGGGGATGGAAGGCCATGCCCGTGCAGCGGACGTACGTCTGGCCAAATACTTCCCCGGCGAAAACTTTGACCTGACGCCAGATGAGTGATCCCCGCGATCTCTTTGACCTGACCGGTCGTGTCGCTTGCGTTACCGGCGCAAGCGCGGGCCTCGGGCAGCGCGCCGCGATTGCACTGGCTGCGGCCGGTGCAAAGGTTGTCGGCGTGGCCCGCCGCGCGGATGCGCTGAACGGCTGGGCGGCTGAGACGGGGGCAAATGCCGCAGTCGTAGCCGCCGATCTGTCAAAACGGGACCAGATTGCCGATATCGCAGCGCAGGTCGCTGCACCCTTTGGCGCGCCTGACATCGTTGTCCATGCTGCAGGCATCAACACCCGCGAGGCTGCGGATGATGTGACGGACGCGGGCTGGGACGTGACGATGAACCTCAATCTGGCCGCACCCTTCTTTCTTTCTCAGGCCCTCGTCCCTGCGATGAAGGCCAAAGGCTGGGGCCGGATCGTGAATTTCGCCTCTCTCCAGACGACACGCGCCTTTCCGGGCGGGATTGCCTATGGCGCGTCCAAGGCCGGCATCGGCCAGTTGACCCGCGCAATGGCCGAAGCCTGGTCCAAGGATGGCGTCACAGCCAATGCAATAGGTCCGGGATTTTTCCCGACCGAATTGACGGGACCCGTCTTTGCCGACCCCGAACGCGCCGCCCGCAACGCGGCGCAAACATGTGTGGGCCGCAATGGTGCTTTGTCGGATATCGACGGCCCACTCTTATTTCTTTGCTCTGATGCGTCGTCCTATGTGACGGGTCAAATCTTGATGGTCGACGGAGGTTTCACAGCGAAATGAAAGCGCTTGTTTATGACGACGTGGAAACGCTTGTTTACCGCGTGATGCCTGATCCGGTGCCAGGCGCTGGCCAAAGCCTCATCAGCATTGAGGCTTCGGGCATTTGCGGCTCTGACATGCACGCCTTTCTGGGCCACGACGAACGGCGGCCCGCCCCGCTGATACTTGGTCACGAGGCCGCTGGCGTTGTCATGGGAGGTGCATTGGACGGCACACGGGTGACAATCAATCCGCTTGCGACCTGTGGTTTGTGTCGGGCCTGCAAATCCGGCCGTGACAACCTTTGCCCTGACCGCATGATTATTTCGATGCCCCCGCGCGAGGGTGCATTTAGCGACTATGTCGTGATGGCCAACAGAAACCTTGTGACGGTGCCGGATGACGTACCGCTCACCAAGGCAGCTTTGGCCGAACCCTTGGCATGCGGCTGGCATGCGGTCCGGCTCGGGGCTGCGGCGCTCGACATGCCGCTTGCCGATGCGAAATGCGTTGTGGTCGGCGGGGGCGCGATCGGTGTGGGGGCGGCCCTTTGCCTGCGGGCATTCGGGGCGACCGATATCAAAGTCATCGAACCCAATGAACTGCGTCGTGCCACGCTTGACCTGATCGACGGCTTTGATGCGGTCCCTCCCGGTGCCGTTGAACAGGCTGACCTTGTGATTGACGGCGTCGGCTATGCCGCAACGCGCGCCGATGCCACGGCCATTACACGCCCTGGCGGCGTGATCATGCATATCGGCCTCGGTGAAGCGACGGGTGGTCTTGATATCCGCCGCATGACCTTGCAGGAAATCACCTTCATCGGCACCTACACCTATACCGCCGAGGATTTCCGCCAGACCGCTGCAGCTATTTTTGACGGGCGTCTTGGCCCGCTCGATTGGACCGAGGAACGCGCGCTTGCTGACGGGCAACAGGCCTTTGCGGATATCCGTGCTGGCGTTGTCGCCGCACCCAAGATCATTTTACGACCCTGAGACAGACAGAACCCCAAGGAGGTTTGGCATGTATAAGAACATTCTGGTCCCGATGGCCCTTGATCACGGTGTCGGCGAAAACAGCGTCGCAATCGCCCGCCGCCTGCTGTCTGACGGCGGAAAGATTACTGCGCTCCACGTTTACGAAGCCCCGGACGGCACGGTTGGCGCCTATATCGACGCAGAAGTGGTCCAGAATGCCTTTGATCGGGCCAAAGCGCGGCTGGAAGAACGTATCACCGCGATGCCTGACGTTTCATCCATGATCGTCAAGGGCCACAGCGGGCGCAGCATCATTGATACCGCCACTGCTTTGAAAGCCGATTGCATCGTTATGGGCTCCCACAAACCCGGGCTGATCGACTATTTCCTCGGGTCAACCGCGGCGCGTGTGGTGCAACACGCCCCTTGCGCTGTTCACGTGGCGCGCGACATCAATTGACCCACCCCCATCACCCACCGCCCCACAGCGGGGCGCAAACAGGAGACGTAAGACCTTGAGTATCAGCAAGAAGATCGTGGATGACTTTGTCGCCAACGATGTATCCTTCATCACCACTGTGCCGTGCAAGCAGTTGGCCGGTGTGATCGACGAAGTCGAAGCACGTCCGGAAATTTTTCACATTCCGTCCAATAAAGAGGACGAAGGCATGGGCCTTTGTGCGGGTGCCTTTATGGGCGGCAAACGCCCGGCAATCATCATGCAGAACACAGCCATCGGCGTGACCATCAACACGCTGGCAACCCTGATCCAGTATTACCGCATGCCCTTGCCGATGCTGATCAGCTATCGCGGCGAGTTGCGTGAACCGGTGGCCTGTCAGGTGGAGATGGCCGTGCATACCAAGGCACTGCTGAACCAGATGAACATCCCGACTTACCACTTCCACAAGGAAAGCGACGCGGACGAACTCGACGCGATCCTTAAATACACCTTCATGTGCAACAAACCTGTGGCGATCCTCACGGATGCGTCCTTCTGGGGAGGCTACGGCGACCAATGATCCGTTCAGAAATCCTGCGCGACATCGCGCCCATCCTTCATGACCAACTGGTCGTCTGCAACATCGGTCTGCCCAGCCAAGAGCTGCATATGATCGACGACAATGCCAAGAACTTCTACATGTTGGGCACGATGGGTCTGTCATCCTCCATCGGTCTGGGCCTTGCCTTGGCACAAGATAAAACTGTCATCTCTATTGACGGTGACGGCTCGGTCCTGACCAACCTCGGGACCCTGCCGACCATCGCCAACAACGTGGCCGACAACTTTATCCTGTTGATCATCGACAATGGCTCTTACGGTTCAACCGGCGACCAACCGACCTATGCGGGCAAGAAGACCAAGCTCGAGGCGGTCGCCAAGGCCTGTGGTTGTGAAAACGTCGTGGTGTGCCAAGACGTGGACACCGGCAAAACCCTGCAAGCGGCCATCGACAGCAAGAAGATGACCATCATCGTCAGCAAGTGTGACAGCGGCAACATCAAGCTGCCAGTGATCACAATGGACCCTGTCGTGATCCGTGACCGCTTCATGAAGGCTGTGGCCAGCTAAATGGCACCGAAGATCCATTCCAGCGAAGACGCGCGGCGTCTGGCACGCAAGCGCCTTCCCTGGATGGTCTTTGACTATATCGACGGTGCCGCCGGCACCGAGACAGGGGCCGCACGCAACCGTGCGGCCTTTGACAATCTGGAACTTCGCCCGCGCATCCTGCGCGATGTGAGAGACCGTTCGCTGTCCGTGCCTGTCTGGGACAAACAGACGAAAGCCCCCTTCGGCATCAGCCCGATGGGCATGTGCAACCTGTCCGGCCCCGGTGCCGACATGATGCTGGCGCGGCTGGCCGCCCGGGAAAACGTGCCTTTGGGTGTGTCGACCGTGGCCTCAACCGCGATGGAGCCCCTGATCGAAGCAGCCGAAGGCAACGCATGGTTCCAGCTTTACTTCTCGGGCGATGGCACCGGCACCTTCAAGCTGGTCGAACGGGCCAAGGCTGCGGGCTATGAAACCATCGTGCTGACGGTGGATGTGGCCGAGGTGGGACGCCGCCCGCGCGAACTCCGCCACGGTTTCACCATGCCGTTCAAAATCGGGCCGAAACAATTCATCGACTTTGCCCTGCACCCGCGCTGGTCGCTCACCTCGCTTTACGCGGGCAAACCGCAGATGGCGAATTTCGCGATGGACGGCTATGCGTTTGACCGCACCGAAAGCCGTGCGCGCGCGGACTGGGATACACTGACGAAACTGCGGGATATGTGGCCGGGCAAGCTGGTGGTGAAAGGCGTGTTAGACGCCGAAGACTCCGTGGCTCTGAAAGCGGCGGGTGTTGATGCGATCCAGGTCTCCAGTCACGGCTCACGGCAACTCGACAGCGCGCCGCCGCCTATCTTGAAACTGGCCGAAATCCGAGACGCTCTCGGCCCAGACTACCCGCTGTTTTACGACACTGGCCTGCGCAGCGGCGAAGACGTGGTCAAAGCCTACGCCCAAGGCGCAAATTTCGCTTTTTTCGGCCGCGTCCTGCAATTTGCCATCGCCGCCGGGGGAGAGGACGGGCTGCACGAGCTCTGGAACGTCCTGAAAAGTGAGACCAGCATCACACTTGCCCAGATTGGTAAGCGGTCCCTGATCCCAGAGACCGCCACCAAAGGCTAACTAGGCCGCAAGCGCGCCTTCGGTTGCGCCACCATCAAATGCCACCCACTTGAGGTCACCGTCATAGCGCTGCGACATCGCGCCCTTCTCGTCCAGCGTGAACAAATGCAGCCAGCTGTTGTCAAACAGCGCGCGCACATTCGGGTGCTTCTCCAAAATCGCTGTGATCGCCTCGGCAGGCGCTTCGACACAAACCGACAACCGCAGCGGATCATGGGCGTAGCCTTCGCCATCATGGACCGATTGCCAAGGCAAGCCGCCGCGCAAGATGCCACCGTTGCCTTCAACCACACCGACGCCGCCGGTGACATTGTGCAATAGCTTGTTGCCCGCCCCAAAGACGTCAGGTGCCACGACGGAGCCGTAATATTGCAGGCTGATCCAGCTTGCGACGACGACGGGGGCGGTCAGGATCAACTCAAGAACACCGAAGCCCTCGTCCTTTTGCCAGTCATAGTCATGCAGGAACGCGCGCCCCGCCAGCCCTTTGCCTTTGGTCCGCGACCGGGGTGCCGCGATGAAAGCCTTGCACCCTGCCAGCGCCCACTCGGGCCGCGTTTCCGACCAGTCACGGCTACGCTTTGCCACGTCATCGCCATTGGCGGCACGCGGCAGGCGCAACGCACGTTCTGTCCGTGCCAGCTTGCCCGCCGAGGCCAGCCAATCCTGCGCTTTGGCAAGGTGGTGCGCGTGGTTATGACCGGCAAAATCACCGTCAAAGATCGTCACGGCATCGGTCGTGGTGACATGCAATCCGCCGACGAAAAGCGTGTCGTCCGGTATCGCAATCCCGTTCTTGGCCAGCCCATCCCGCACATCTTTGTCGTTCAGGATCCCCGCCAAGAGGCGCGCGTTCACGTCACCGCTATAGCCGCCACAGGCGCCGCAATGCAGGGCACTGGCATGTGGGTTGTTCACAACATTCGCGCCATGCCCCAACAGCAGAACCAACGGCGCAAAATTGCCAGTCAGGGACATCGCGCCAAGGATCGCAGTCGCGGCCCCGATCCGGTCTTCCAGCCCAAAACTTAGATTTAGAACGGGCACCTGTTTATCCGGTCCCTTTGCGTGGTCGCGCCCCAGGGCGTCACGCAGCAGTTTGCCCATGTAGACAGGTCCGCTTGCTTCCACGAAAGCAAAGGACGAGACCGCCGCAAGCTTGAACCGCCCCCACGCCCGTCCCGCACGCGCGGCAAAGCGCGCGTTCAGATCAGCGGTGGCGTCGGCCTCACTGCCTGCTTTGCTTGTCACACCGTGGTTCAGCAAAACCGGAAGGCGCTGTTCGGCCACATCAGAGGCAAAGCTTTGGTGTGATGCAGTCAGACCAAAGAAACCCGCAAACCCCAGCGTTTGAATAGAGGGATCGACGCTTTCCAGCGCCCGCCGGAAGACCTCGGACCGCACATCGATGCAGAATGCCGCCTGCAGCGCGGGCCGGCCCTCGTTCGTTGGTAACGGCGTGCTGGACAGTGTTTCGGCCAAGGCGCGCTGTCCGGCAAACTCTGCTGAGGCCTGCAGCGCCGCATCAATCAGGTGATCGGGTGACGGGGTTGCAGGTGTGGCGTGTGCCTTCGCAATCTCCCCCCACTTCTTTTCAATGTCTTTGGCGTACTTCAAATAAAGTGCCTGCTCCCAGACCACGCGGATTGTGAGCAAATCTGTCGTCGTCAGATCCGTTCCGCCTGCAAGCTCTGCCTGCCATAACCGATACCGCGCTACCTGCGACCACCCGCCAAGCCCCAGCAGCAATTGATGAAAATATGTCTCCGTTGCCTCGGCCGACAACCCAAGCACATCAACCGCTGCAACAAGTGCCGAGCGCGTCCGTGCAGGTGTATTCGCAACCAGTTCTCCAAAGCCACCAAGACCTGCAATTTCGGGCGTCAGATCACGGCTGGCAAAATCGCGCCACGCATCAAAGGCACGCCGCCCGGGTTTGTTCTGCCAGAGCGCCTGACCTGCATCAAAGTAACCTGCAGCCCAGCTGCCGAAACGGTCATTCACGATGCCCGGCCAGTCGATGCCTGAAACCTCATAGGCAAGGTCGGCGATAGTTGGGAGCGCATGGGGCGACGGTGCGTCCTGCGCGGCTGCCGCCTTCAGCGCCGCAATATCCTTGGCTGCCTCTGGGAGTTTTGCCAGTGCCGCCGTCAGATCGGCATCATTGATTGTCCCGACTTCGATTTTCGTCCGGTACCAGTCGCGTGGCATTGTCACCGCTGTTCCAGCGACCCTGTCCAACAGCGCCGCGACCTGCGATAAACTGTTCTCTGTCTGGCCCAGAAACGGGTTCACCGCGACAGAAGACGACAGCGGCCAAAGTGGTGGAATAGCGCGGCCTGCGGCTTCGGCCTTGGCGATCACTTCCAGATGCGCGCCGGAATAGCCTGCGTATGTTTCCGCTTTCATTGTTCTGCTCCTTTGCCGGATTGTGTTTGTTTCCAACCGCCGATCATCCGGTCAGAGATTGCGTTGATGTAAAGCCCGTTGGACAAGTGCACCCGAAGGCCCTGCGCGGCGGGATGGTAAGACCACAGCGGCAATGTTGCCTGCGCAAGGGCCACCAGACCAAAGCTGACCATTGCCAGCAGGATCAGCGCCCATTCCAGTGCGCTCGCCGGCGGTGTTGCAGGAAGTGTCCCCGCAGTGAGCCATTCGGAAACGCGCTGCAAGACAAGGTAGCTGACGGTCACAGCACCCGCATAAACCGCTGTCCGTTGCGTGAGCGCGCGCGGTGCCTCATCCGCAAAACCCTGGGCCAGAAGATAGGCGACACCGAAGATCAGGATTGCACCAAGGGCGATGGCCTGCGGTGACTTCCCGCCAAAATCAAAACCCAGCCCGAGGATTGCATACACCACGCCATAGATCACCAAGGCCACCACGAACGCCCGTGCCACCGCACCAAGATCAGGCACCGCGACGGGCCCCGGCTTGCGGATGGCCGCGATATTCTGCACGGCGTTGCCCGCGGACAGGAAAGCATGGGCCTTGTAAAGCGAGTGCGCCACGATGTGCAGTAGGGCCAGCGGGAAGAGCGCCAGACCGCATTGCAGGATCATAAAGCCCATCTGCGCAATCGTAGACCACGCAAGCGAGGTTTTGACGGTCGACTGCGTGAGCATCACCAAGCCGCCAAAGAGCGCTGTAAAACCGCCGATCAACACCAGAATGGCCAGCACCAAAGGTGACAGCAGCATCACATCGGCAAAACGGATCAGAAGAAAACCACCGGCGTTGACGACTCCCGCGTGCAGCAAGGCAGAGACAGGCGTTGGTGCCTCCATCACTTCGGTCAACCAGCCATGGGTCGGGAACTGCGCCGATTTCAGGATCGCGGCAAGCCCCAGCAGTGCAGCCGCCGCCAGTGCTAGCCCGCCACCTGTTCCTTCTGCAGCCGCGCTCAGGATGACCGAGATTTGCGTCGTGCCATATGTGCTGACAAGCATGAGCATCGCACCAAGCACCGCAGTATCCCCGATCCGTGCGATGATGTATTTCTTGCGCGCCGCACGCTGGGCCGCCACGCGCTCTGGATAGAAAAGCAAGAGCTTGTGCAGGAAGGCGCTCGTTGCGACCCATGCCGCGAAGAACTGGAACAGATTGCCTGCCTGAATGAGAAAAAGAACCGCTGCAAGCGTCGCCAAGAGCCAGAATGTGAAATCATCCTGCCGCGCTTCGCCATCCAGATAGGTCCGCGCGTACCGCACCACCACCCAGCCGATGAACGTGACCAGCAGCAGCAGCACAACACTGACGATATCGAGACGGACCGACAGCCCGATCTCAAAAAAGCCGATCAAGATACTGTCGCCGCTACCATTGCTGGCCAGCACGATCGCCGAAAGGACTGCGACCAAAACCGCGCCTAGGGTCGCGTATTCCGCCAGCCACGCACCCTTTTGTGCAGATACATCTTTCAAGAAGCGCGGCGCAAAGGCGGCACTGATCAAGATCAGAGGGGCCAGTAGCGGTAATGCGTTCAGCAGCATGTCGGTCTCCATCGTGTGAATTGGTTTCACAACCGGATAGAGCATCGCATTTCTGATATAAAATACATTGTTTGTGATTTATCGTTCTATTATACAGAACATATGTCCGACATGAATTACAACCACCTGCGCTATTTCTGGGCCGTCGCCCATGAAGGAAACCTGACGCGGACGGCAGAAAAGCTGAACCTGTCGCAATCCGCGCTCTCGGTGCAGATCCGGAAATTGGAGGATCGTTTGGGTCACGCGCTGTTTGAACGGCGCGGGCGGCAGTTGCACCTGACCGAGGCGGGACGGATCACGCTGGATTACGCGGATACGATTTTTGATGCGGGCAAGGACCTTCTGGGAACCCTCAGCCAACAGGGGCGGCCACGTCAGGTGCTGCGGGTCGGCGCGCTGGCGACACTCTCGCGGAACTTCCAGATTGAATTTCTGCGCCCCCTACTTGGCCTTGCCGATGTGGAATTGGTGCTGCGCTCGGGCACCTTGGTGGAATTGCTGCAAAGCCTTGAAACGCTGAACCTTGACGTGGTGCTGACCAACCGCGCACCCGCGCATGATGCGATGTCAAAATTCACCTCACAACCGATCTCAGAACAGGCGGTGAGCTTGATCGGTACGCCGGAACGCCTGCGCGCTGACCTGCCTCTGGCAACCCTTCTGCGCGACAACCCGATCATCGTACCAACCGAAGAAAGCCCTGTGCGGGCCGGATTTGACCGGCTTTGCGCCCGCGAAGGGATCACCCCGACGCTGGCCGCCGAGGTTGATGATATGGCGCTGATGCGCCTGCTCACGCGTGAGGATATCGGGCTTGGGGTATTGCCCTCGATTGCCGTGCAGAACGAACTGCGCAACGGTATGTTGATTGAATCCCGGCACCAAATGGGCCTGACCGAAAGTTTCCATGCGGTCACGGTGCCGCGGAAATTCCCGAACCCTTTGTTGGAAACACTGCTGCACAGCGCAGTTTAGCCCGCCAGCTCCTGTCCGACCTGTTGGACGATATTGGCAATCTGGCGCAATTGTCCGGCAAGCGGATTCGTCTTGCGCCATATCATCCCCACTGTGCGCTTCGGCTGCGGCTCTGCAAAACGGCTGATCACGACAGGGGCCGAACGGGTTTCAACCGGCACAGCCATCTGCGGGATTAACGTCACCCCGATCCCTGCCCCCACCATTTGTACCAGAGTAGACAGCGAACTGCCGTCCAGCCCTTCGCGCGCAGCGGCACTTTGGAGATTGCAAAACGACAGGGCCTGATCGCGAAAGCAATGCCCCTCTTCCAGCATCAAAAGACGCATCTGGCGCAGGTCCTCGGGGCTGGGGACTGGGCGCTCCGCATCCTTGATCGGGCGCACCAGCATCAGGCTTTCGTCAAAAAGCGCCACCTCTTCAAATCCCGGCTCGAACACCGGCAACGCGACAATCGCCGTGTCAATCTGCCCGTTGGTCAGTTCTTCAATAAGGCGCGGCGTGACGGTTTCGCGGATATGCACATCAAGGTCGGCATGCGCACTGGCCAGATGTCCGATCAGGCCGGGCAGCAAATACGGGGCAATCGTGGGAATCACCCCGATCCGCAAACGCCCCACCAGCCCCGCCTGCGCCGCACGGGCCATGTCGCCCAATTCATCCACAGCGCGCAAAATATCGCGCACGCGCAGCGCCCACTCCTCGCCAAAGGCGGTCAGGCGCACCTTGCGCGGGCCCCTTTCAAACAGAGGTGTGCCAAGGCTTTGCTCCAACTCTTTAATTTGCACGGACAAGGCAGGCTGGGAAATAGCACAGACATCGGCCGCACGGCCAAAATGGCCATGACGGGAAAGGGCCTCGAAATAACGCAGCTGTTTCAATGTGAGGTTCTTCATAACTTGAAGTTATGAGTCCAATCAAAAATTGCAACTTAAAATAATTCTAAATCACTGATATTCGTCATATTGGGACCGCCGCATCTCTGCTATCTCGGCGGCATATCGCAACCAACATCGGAGAAAAGACAATGGACGGTAACAACGCCGGAAAATGCCCAGTGATGCACGGGACCGCTATTCAGAGCACCAACAGCATACGCGGCAACAAGGACTGGTGGCCAAACCAGTTGAACCTGAAAATCCTGCACCAGAACGCCCCTGCCTCCAATCCGATGGGCGCAGATTTCAACTATGCCGAAGAATTCAAAAAGCTCGACCTGCAGGCGCTGAAAAAAGACCTGCATGCGTTGATGACCGACAGCCAGGATTGGTGGCCCGCCGATTATGGCCACTACGGTGGTCTGTTCATCCGTCTGGCATGGCACGCGGCAGGCACCTATCGCACAGCCGACGGTCGCGGTGGTGCCGGTGGCGGCCAACAGCGTTTTGCCCCGCTTAACAGCTGGCCCGACAACGGCAACCTTGATAAGGGCCGCCGCCTGCTTTGGCCGATCAAGCAGAAATATGGCAACCAGATTTCCTGGGCCGACCTTTTCGTGCTCTGCGGCAACGTCGCAATGGAATCGATGGGCCTGAAGATGTTCGGCTTTGGCGGCGGTCGCGCCGACACTTGGGAACCTGAGGAAGACGTGTACTGGGGCCGCGAGGACGAATGGCTCGCCACCAGCGATCACGAACTCGCCCGCTATTCCAACGACCGCGATCTGGAAAACCCGCTGGCCGCTGTGCAGATGGGTCTGATCTACGTCAACCCCGAAGGCCCCGACGGCAACCCCGATCCGCTGGCCTCGGCCCGCGATATCCGCGAAACATTTGCCCGCATGGCGATGAACGATTACGAAACCGTTGCCCTGACCGCAGGTGGCCACACCTTCGGCAAGACCCACGGCGCAGGCCCTGTAGAGCATGTCGGCCCAGAGCCGGAAGGCGCACCGATGGAGAACATGGGCTTTGGCTGGCTGTCGACCTACAAGTCCGGCAAAGGGCGCGATGCGATCACATCCGGCCTTGAGGGTGCATGGACATCCAACCCAACACAGTGGGACATGGGCTATTTTGATGTGCTGTTCAAATACGACTGGGAGCTGACGGAAAGCCCAGCAGGTGCAAAGCAGTGGACACCAAAGGACCTTCAGGAAGAGGATATGGCCCCCGATCCCGAGGACCCGTCCAAGAAAGTGCCGATCATCATGTCCACAGCGGATATGGCGATGAAGATGGACCCCGCCTATGCGAAAATCTCCAAGCACTTCCATGAAAACCCCGAAGAGTTCGCCGATGCCTATGCGCGCGCGTGGTTCAAACTGACCCACCGCGATATGGGACCAAAGGTGCTGTATCTGGGTAACGAAGTGCCGGATGAAGATCTGATCTGGCAAGACCCGATCCCAGCCGTCGATCACCCGCTGGTGGATGACGCGGATATCGCGGATCTGAAGGCGAAAATCCTCGCATCCGGCCTGTCGCTCTCGGAATTGGTGGCGACGGCTTGGGCGTCCGCCTCAACCTTCCGTGGTTCGGACAAGCGCGGTGGTGCCAATGGTGCCCGCATCCGTCTGGCCCCACAAAAGGACTGGGCGGCAAACGATCCGACACAACTGTCCCGCGTTCTGGCGACACTTGAAGGCATCCAGACCGACTTCAACGGTGCCGCAACAGGCGGCAAGAAGGTGTCTTTGGCCGATCTGATCGTGCTGGGTGGCTGTGCCGCGGTGGAGAAGGCTGCCAAAAACGGCGGTCATGACATCGCTGTGCCGTTCACACCGGGCCGCATGGACGCAACCGAAGAGCAGACAGACGCTGCCAGCTTTGAGCCGCTTGAGCCCGAAGCCGACGGTTTCCGCAACTTCCTGAAGGCTGACTATACCGTGCCTGCCGAAGCCATGCTGGTAGACCGCGCGCAGCTGCTGACCCTTTCTGCGCCGGAAATGACGGTGCTGGTGGGTGGTCTGCGCGTGCTGGGCGCAAACACAGGCGGCAGCAAGCACGGTGTCTTCACCGACAAGACCGACGCGCTGACCAACGACTTCTTTGTCAATGTCACCGATATGGCAACGACATGGCAGAAGGGCAGCGACGAGGGCACATATGAGGGCCGCGACCGCGCCACTGGCGAGGTCAAATGGACCGGCACACGTGTCGATCTGGTCTTCGGGTCCAACTCGCAACTGCGCGCCCTGTCCGAGCTTTACGCCCAGAGCGATGCCGGTGCGAAGTTCGCCAAAGACTTCGTTGCGGCATGGTCCAAGGTGATGGACCTTGACCGCTTCGACGTGAAATAATCCCAGTGGGCGCGGCCTTTCCTCGGCCGCGCCCACCCTTTATGGCAGACTGAAACCAAATGCAGAGGTCGCCATATGCACACCCCCACATTGATTATCGGCGGCGGCCTGTCTGGTCTGTCACTGGCCTATACGCTGGAACGTGCGGGTCAGAGTTACACGCTGGTTGAAGCACGAGAGCGCTTGGGTGGCCGCATCAAATCGCTGACGGTTGAAGGCGCAAACTTCGATCTTGGCCCGTCATGGGTCTGGCCCGGTCAGCACCGTGTCGCGCAGCTTGCTGATGCGCTTGATCTACATCTCTTCGAACAATGGTCTGATGGTGCGCAACTTTTTGAACAGGCCAGCGGTGACGTGGTCCAAGGCCAAGGTTTCATGTCAATGGCAGGCAGTTTGCGGATCGCAGGTGGCAGTAGCGCACTGACCGACGCGCTGGCTGCATGTCTTGAGCCCCAAAGCATTCGACTGGGTTGCACCGTCACCGCGATTGACGACAGCCCCGCAGCACAGCTCTCTGATGGCCAGGCCATCACTGCTGACCGGATTGCGCTCTGCATTCCACCGCGCCTTGCCGCAACGCTTTGTTTTACCCCTGCCCTGCCTGACAACGCGCAGGCGGCACTGAACGCGATCCCCACGTGGATGGGCGCACACGCGAAATTCGTGGCGGTTTACCCCACCCCGTTCTGGCGCAAAAACGGCCTATCAGGCGACGCCAGCAGCAGACGCGGACCCTTAGCGGAAATCCATGACGCCAGCCCTGCGGGCGGAAGCTTTGGCGCGCTCTTCGGCTTTGTCGGTTTACCTGCAGACATGCGTGCACAGGCAGGTGATGCGGTGCAAACCGCCGCGCTTGCGCAGCTGGAAAACCTCTTTGGGCCAAAGGCGGGCACACCGATTGCAGCAACATTGATGGATTGGTCACAAGACCCCTTCACCACCACAGCAGCCGACGCGACACCACCGCCGGGCCATCCGCCCTATACAATGCCCGCGCCGCTGCGCCGCATCTGGGAGGACAAGCTGATCTTCGCAGTCACGGAAATGGCCCCCGACAACGGCGGTTTAATCGAAGGCGCACTTGCCGCCGCCGAAGCGGCAGCACGGAAGATCATCGGCTAGTTACTCGGCTGGGACCATAGTCGGATCGCGGGCTTCGAACCGCTTTGCGCGCCTCTCACCCAGCATGAGCATCGCAGGGGTCAACAGCAGGGTCAGGATCGTCGCAAAGACCAACCCGCCGGCAATGGCGCTGGATAATTCTGTCCACCACTGGGTCGATGGCGCGCCATAAACGATTTCACGGGTGAAAAAGTTGATATTCAACCCGATCACCATCGGCATCAGCCCAAGCGCTGTCGTGGCCGAAGTCAGCACCACAGGGCGCAGACGCTGGGCACCTGTCCGCAACGCAGCCTCAAGAGAAGAGAACCCTTGGGCTTTCAGCTCATTGAACGTGTCGATCAGAACAATATTGTTGTTCACCACAATCCCCGCCAGCGCGATTACCCCGATCCCGCCCATGACGACACCAAACGGGCGGCCCGTGATCATCAGACCCAACAGCACACCCGCAACCGAGAACACAATCGCAGACATCACGATCCCTGCCTGCCAGAAGCTGTTGAACTGGGTCAGCAGGATCACGAACATCAAGCCGATTGCCGACAAGAAAGCCCCGATCAGGAAGGTCATCGATTCCGCCTGATCCTCGGCCTCGCCACCGAATTCCACCCGCACGCCCGCAGGCAGATCAAGGGTTTCAATTGCGGCCTGCAGTGCCACGGTCTGGTCATTGGCCAAGACACCCTCTGCAACATCCGCCGAGATTGTCAGCACCCGCTCTTGATCAATCCGAGTAATCACACCGCTGCGGGGCGCAGGATTGAACGACACGAAATTCGAGATCGGCACAAGGCCCGCATCCGTGGGAACGCGCAGCGCTTCAAGTTCGGCCAAGGTGCGATCACCCGCAGGAAAGCGCACAACGATATCAACTTCGCCGTCGCCATCTTCGGGACGGTAATCAGCCACCACAATACCGCGTGTCAGCAATTGCACCGCCTGGCCCAAGACGGCCACATTGGCACCACTGCGCGCGGCCTCTGAGCGGTCCACAGCAATCTGCCACTCCACACCGGGGCTGGGGCGCGAATCGACCACATCAATAAAGCCACCCATACGCTCCATCTGCGCAAGAATAGCCACAACCGCTGCTTCCTGATCGGCCTGCGCATTGCCAATAACCTCGAGATTGATCGGCTTGCCGCCGCCGGGGCCCCCGCTATCGGTCAGAACCTGCACATCAATCCCGGGTATTTCCGCCATATCGACGCGGATATCTTCGGCAATCTGCGCCACGGGCCGCCGCGTATCCCATTCGGCCAGTTCCAGTTGCAACGTGCCGATCATATCGCCGCCGTCCGTGGTGCCGCCCGAACGGGAATAGACGCTGGCGATTTCGTCGTAACCAGCCAAGCGCGCCTCGACCTGACGTACCAGCGCATCCTGCTCATAAACCGAGAAATTGTCTTTGGCGCGTACTTCGACCTGCGCATAATCCGGCTCGACACTCGGAAAGAAAGTCAGACCGTTGCCAAAGCTGCCGTAAGCCACAAATGAGGCAACCAGCGCGATCATCGCAAAGCTGAGCGTCGTCCATGGCCGCAAAATCGACCATTCCAGAACGCGCACATAACCACCCATGAAGCCCGTCATCTTACGCGGATCACCGTGTTCGGCGGCATAAAGCTGGGCCTTTGCCTTGGCGGTCTGCGATTGGCGCTTGCCGATCAGCCCCCCCATGACAGGGATAAAGATCAGGGCCATGACCAGCGATGCCGCAAGGGTAAAGATCACTGTGATCGGCAAAAACTTCATGAACTCGCCAACAACACCCGACCAGAACAACAGCGGGAAGAACACGCAAAGCGTGGTCGCGGTCGAGGCGATGATCGGCCACGCCATACGCTTGGCGGCACGGGCGTAGGCCTCTTTCGGGGATTGGCCTTCGTGCAGATAGCGGTCGGCCAGTTCCACCGTCACAATCGCCCCGTCCACCAGCATCCCAACCACAAGGATCAGCGAGAAGAGCACCACGATATTCATCGTGAACCCCATGAAATAAAGCCCCGCAACACCCGTGAGAAACGCACCCGGAATAGCGAGACCGACCAAAAGCGACGACCGCAGACCAAGCGCATAGACCACCACGATCATCACAAGGATGATCGCCGCGATGACATTCGCCTCAAGATCAGAGAGCATTGATACGACGGTTTCGCTTTCATCGAGCGTATAGCGCACCTGTACGGTGTCGGGCCATTCGGCCTGCGCCATCTCGACAACGCTGCGGACCTCGGCGACAGTTTCGATAATATTGGCACCCACCCGCTTTTTGATCTCAAGCGCGAGGGCAGGCTGGCCATCAATGCGCGCAAACCCTGTTGGGTCCTCAAACGTGCGGCGCACCGTCGCCACATCAGCAAAAGTCACAACGGTCTGGCCGCGCACAAGAATGGGCAGCTCCATAACATCTTCGATGTCTTCAATCAGCCCCGGCACCTTGAGCACAAGGCGTCCTGCCTCGCTTTCAATCGCACCTGCGGCAATCAACTGGTTGTTGTTGGTGATCGAGCTGATGAGTTCATTGAACGAGATATTATAGGTCTCGAACACCGTCGGGTCGATCAGCACTTCCATCAGTTCGGTCCGCTTCCCGCCGACATCCACTTCAAGCACACCGCTGAGCGCTTCGATATCATCTTGCAGATCTTCAGCCAATGCATTCAACGTGCGTTCCGGCACGGGACCGGACAGGATGACCGTCAGGATCGGGAAAAGTGCGGTGTTGATCTCGGTCACAATCACGGTGGCATCCGAGGGCAGTTCGCTCTCAACGGTGTCGGCACCTTCGCGCACCTGATCAAGTGCCTCTGCCGCATCAAATCCCGGCTCAAAATCAAGCTGGACTGCGCCGCGCCCTTCACTGGCCGTCGCGGTCATCGATTTAAGCCCCGTCAGCGAGGCAAACTCGGTTTCCAGAGGCCCGACAAGCACATCCTCCGCGTCTTCCGGTGAGATGCCGTCAACCGATGCCGACACAAAGATGATCGGAATCGGGATTTCTGGGTTACTCTCTTTCGGGATCGACGTGTACGACAAAGAGCCTACAGCCAAGAGCAAGACCAGCATTAGCAAGACAACCTTGCTGCGTTTGAAGGCCGCATCAATCAAGGTGTTCATTGCGCGATTTCCGCATTTTGATCCGCAGCAATCGGGCGCGGATCAACCAGATCACCCGCATTCACAAAGCCCTGCCCGACAGTGATGATCCGGGCATTCTCGGGCAGGCCCGTCACCCATACACCGTCAGTCTGGGCACGCGCGATCGCGACAGGCCTGAAAGACACGGTGTTGTCATCTTCTACTATCTTTATGCCCAACTCACCGTTGGTGCCCAATGACAGGATTGCCGGCGAAATAAAGTGCCCGCGCGCCTCACCGGTGGGCAACGCGATCCGCGCGCTCAGACCGGCGGGCATCACACTATCGGGGTTATCAACGGTCACCTCGACGCGGAAAGTTCGGGTCTGCTGGTCGGCGTTGGCGCCGATGAAGCTCACAACACCGGACCGCTGTTCACCTGTGATGAAATCCACCGTCGCAGACTGACCGGTCTGAATGCGCGACAACGCCTGCTGCGGCACCTGAATGACCACCGTCAGCGGATCATTGTCGATCACCTCCGCCACGACGCTGCCATTGCTGACGAACTCGCCCTCATCAAGGGTCAGATCGTTTAAACGGCCCGCAAAGGGGGCCCGGATGATCGTATTGGCCAACTGCTCTTCGGCAGCCGTGACAGCCGCATCCGCTGCCGCCTTGGCCGCGCGGGCGCTGCTGACGCGGTCTTCGGTGGCCACGCCACGCTCTTGCAGGGCCAGCGCATTGTTCAAATCGCGTGTCGCCTGCGCTTGCTGGGTCTGTGCCTGCAAAAGCTGTGCTTCAATGGTCGCGGCATCCAGCCTGCCGATCTCCTGCCCGGCACCGACCAGATCACCACGCGCGGCAGAGACCGAGATCACCTGACCTTCGGTTTCCGCCTGCACATCTGTTGCCCGATCAGGTTCGGACTGCCCCTCGGCCGAGAGAACCAGCTGCACATCCTGCGCCTGAGAGTCCATCACCGCCACAGTAATCGCACGTTTGTCGGGGGCTGTTGCCGTCTCGTTCTCGGGGTTTTGCGAGGGCAAGATGTAGCCACTCCCCATCCAGCCGATCAAGAGCAGGGCCAGAAAAACAGCAACCCACTTGGACCGCCCAGCGCCTTTATCACCGTCAAATGTCAGTTTTCCGGCCAAATCCGGTTGCGTATCCTGTGCCATAGGGCAGTCCTTAAATGTATTTCCACGCGCGCAGCTGGGCTGCGCGCGATATTAAGGCCTAAATAGGTCTCTCACACCACAGTTACTAGGGATAGCTGACCAATCCTGATCGTCACGATAGTGTTAGCGCCTATAACACGGGCGGTTTGTGCTCCGTCAAGTGCACGACAGGTACCACAAATACACCCTCCTTAGGCAGTTTCACGTCGACTATGAACAGGCAGAGGCTATGTTTGGTGGGGCACGGCTTGAAAGGCAAAGACATGACACGCACCGTCGATCTCAATTCCGACATGGGCGAAGGCTTTGGCGATTGGCGCATGGGCGATGACGCGGCGCTGTTGGATATCGTGTCCTCTGCCAATATCGCTTGCGGGTTTCACGCAGGTGACCCTGATGTGATGGACAGGACCATGCGTCGTGCGGTCGCCAATGGTGTCGGCATCGGCGCACACCCGGGGTTTGCGGACCTGAAGGGTTTCGGGCGGCGCAAGCTGCCGCTGCCACATGACGAGATTGCAAATGCCGTGGCCTATCAGTTGGGTGCCGCCCAAGCCATGGCGCGGCGCGCGGGTGGTAAAGTGCGTCATCTGAAACTGCACGGGGCGCTGTCAAATATGGCCTCTGTTGATCCTGCATTGGCCAAAGCCTGCTATAGCGCGGCCCTCGACGTGGACCCCGATATCGTCATCATGGTGCTTGCCGCCACTGCGATGGAGGACGTCGTGCGCGATCTGGGTTGCAACTGGGCCGGTGAGATTTTCGCCGACCGCGCCTATAACGACGATGCGACATTGGTCGACCGCAGCCTACCCGGAGCTGTCCTGCATGACGCCGCCACTGCCGCACCGCGTATCCTCAAAATGCTTGAGGCAGGTGCGATCATCGCCGAGAGCGGCAAACACATCCCCTGCCAGATCGACACGATCTGCCTGCACGGTGACACGCCGGGCGCCGTCGAGATGGCACGCGGCATCCGCCAGCATCTGACCGACGCAGGCATCACCATAACCCCGCTTTAAGGACACCCCATGGAACTCAACGCCGATTTCACCAAACGCGTCTTGTTGCATACCCAAGATATTCCTTGGAAAGCATCCCCCATGCCGGGTGTTGATCGCCGGATGCTCGACCGGATCGGGGATGAGGTCGCGCGCGCGACGTCAATCGTGCGCTATGCCCCGCACAGCAAGTTTTCCGCACATACCCATACAGGCGGCGAGGAATTCATCGTGCTCGACGGCGTGTTTCAGGACGAACATGGCGATTATCCTGCAGGGACTTACGTGCGCAACCCGCCGACCACATCACACACGCCGGGCGCAGAGGAAGGTTGCACGATTTTTGTGAAACTCTGGCAATTCGACCTCGACGACCGCACCCAGTTTCGCAAAGAGATGGGGGCAGCGCTTGCCGATCTGGGCGGCGGCGTAAGTGCGCAAATCTTGCACGAGGACGCGCAGGAAACCGTCCGTTTCATCACACTGGCCCCGGAAGCGGTCTTTGCAGAAACGCCCGAAGGTGGTGCCGAACTTCTGATGATCGACGGCAACGCGACCGAAGGCGCGGACACATTGACCAAGGGCAGTTGGCTGCGCTTGCCTGACGGGGACGCGATGCAGATCACAGGCGGCCAAGACGGTGCCAAATTCTGGATCAAGACAGGCCATCTGCCTTTCGCCAAAGCGCCCGTCGTCTAGGCGCGAAAACCGTCGGGGATTTGGTCGTCCCCGTCCAGTATCAGATCAGCCATTACAGCACCCACCTTGGGCGCCATGCCAAAGCCGATCTTGAAACCGCCGTTGGCGATATACTCATCGCGCCGCAAAGGATGCGCACCCAACACAGGCGCGCGGCTTTTGCTGCGCGGACGCACGCCCGCCCAGCGTTCCAGCACCGGCGCCCCCTCGAGCACCGGAAAGGCGGCATAGGCGCGGGTCAACACGTCCTCAAGCGCGTCATCCGTGCCGTAGGGATCATCGAATTCCCGCTCGGATGTGGAGCCGATCGCCACCGTGCCATCACCATGCGGGATGATATGCAGGGCATCGGCAAACAACTGTGGCTGTCCAGCCGCGTTGAAATCTAGCAGCGCCGCCTGCCCTTTCACACCATTGCCACCGATCTCTTGCATGCCATGCCAGCCAGTGGCCCAGACCACCTTGCCCTCAACGCGCCCGTCGGCCAGAACCTCGCCGCCCAGCGCCACCACAGCATCAGCCAAAGCACGGGTCGCACGGCGCGGATGGATCAGCGCTGATAACGTATCATGCACCACCATGCCGCTTGGTGATGGCGGCATCCACGGCGCATCTGTGACTGGGATCACATCCCAGCGCGCCTTGCCCTGCCAGAGCGTCGCTGCACTTTCCGCACGCTCCTGTGCCAGATTGACCGCACGCGCGTCCGCCAAAGGTTGCAGACGACCCGACCGCGCATAGCCTACGTCTTGACCGCTCAGGGCCGCGACATCAGCCCAAAACGCCTCTGCCATGATCAGGCTTTCGAACTGAAACGCCTTTTTGGCATTCCAGTTTTCCGGCACATGCGGCGCCAGGGCCCCGACCAATCCGCCACTTGCCCCCGCCGCCACGCCATACGGGTCAATCACGCGCACCAACGCCCCGCGCCGCGCGCAGGCATAGGCAACCGACAGTCCGAAAACACCCGCTCCCATAACCGTGATATCAGCCGTTGCCATTCGCTGTCCTTCCGCTCAAAGATGTGTGCAGTGGTAAGGCAAGGGCCGATGACAGACCAGAGAGCACGGATAGAATGGCGGGATGGCGTGCCCATCGCGCAGGCCTTCGATGATCCTTATTATTCACTCGACAATGGCGTGGCCGAAACCCGGCATGTTTTTCTGGCAGGCAACGACCTTCCCGCACGCTTCGGCGGGGATTTCCTGTTAGCCGAACTTGGCTTCGGGACAGGTCTGAATCTGCTGGTCACATGGGCCGCGTGGGACAAGGCGGGGCAGCCCGGCGCGCTGTCTTTCACGTCGTTCGAGGCCTTTCCGATGGCGGCGGACGATATGGCAGCGGCACTTGGCCATTTCACGGAGTTAAAGCCATATGCCGAGGCTCTTCTGGCGGCATGGACGCCAGAGAGCGGCAAAGTTGAACTGCCCGATGGCCCGACCTTGGAAGTCATCACAGGCGACGCGCGCGTGACAGTCCCTGCATGGGACAAATGTGCCGATGCCTGGTTTCTTGACGGATTTTCCCCCGCAAAGAACCCTGAACTCTGGGAACCCGCGTTGTTGGCTGCAGTCGCAAACCACACCAAACCGGGCGGCACCGCGGCGACCTATTCGGCGGCGGGTGCGGTACGGCAAGCTCTGTCAGAAGCCGGGTTCGATGTGACCCGTGTGCCGGGCTTTGGCCGCAAACGGCATATGACCCGCGCAAGGATGCCTGATGCAAAATAACCCCCGCCTTGGCATCATGCTGATGATTGCCACGACCTTTGTCTTTGCCGTGCAGGACGGAATTTCGCGGCATCTGGCAGGCGAATACAACGTCATCATGATCGTGATGATCCGGTATTGGTTTTTTGCCGCTTTCGTCATCAGCATCGCAACCAAGCAATCAGGATCCATCCGTGCGGCCGCTGCAACCAAGCAGCCGATCCTGCAAATCACGCGCGGCACGTTGCTGGCGCTTGAAATCTGCGTGATGGTCAGCGGCTTTGTTCTGCTCGGCCTTGTCGAAAGCCACGCTGTCTTTGCCTGTTATCCCCTGCTGATCGCAGCCCTTTCAGGTCCGGTACTGGGGGAACAGGTGGGCTGGCGCCGCTGGACCGCCATCGGCATCGGTTTCGTCGGTGTCCTTGTTATCCTGCAACCCGGCTACGCGGTCTTTGCCCCTGCCGCAGTGATACCGCTGGCGGCGGCTTTCATGTTCGCGCTCTATGGTCTGCTGACACGTTATGCGGCGCGCAAAGATACCACGGCCACGTCTTTCTTCTGGACCGGCACCGCCGGTGCCGTGGTCATGACCGTGGCAGGGGTCTGGTTCTGGGAACCCATGAGCGCCGCAGACTGGCGCTGGATGGCAGCACTTTGTGTGACAGGCGCGGGCGGTCATTGGCTCTTGATCAAAACCTACGAGGTCGCCGAGGCCAGCGAGGTCCAGCCCTTCGCCTATCTGCAACTGGTTTTCGCCAGCGCGATCGGGATCTTCCTTTTGGGCGAAACCCTGCGGCCCAACGTGGCACTCGGCGCGGCGATTGTCGTCGCTGCAGGGCTGTTTACACTCTGGCGGGCAAAGAAGGCCGCTTAGGGTCGCGCAACGGGGCGGACAACATCTGAGGCCGCGTTGCTGGCAACAGGTTCTGGCCGCGCGCGCGGGCGCAAGAGCGGCTTTTTCCCGATGAGCAGTTCGGTGAAACGTACAGGGCCGGTTTGCCCTGTCAGTCGGGCCTGATAGACGGGAATGCTTTCGGTCACGCGCATCACATAGTTGCGGGTTTCCCGAAAAGGAATGTGTTCGATCCAGTCGACGACATCCATCTCAAGCAGACGCGGATCGCCGCGTTCGTCAATCCACTGGCGCGGACGGCTGGGGCCGGCATTATAACCTGCCGCAATTATCACAGGGCTGGGCCCGAACTCTTCTTCCAGATAGGCCAGATAATGCGTCCCCAAGGTTGCGTTATACTGCCAGTCATTTGTGAGCCGCCCGCGCGAATAGGGTATCCCAAGATTGCCTGACACCTCTTCTGCCGTGGCGGGCATGACCTGCATCAGACCCAATGCCCCGACAGGACTGCCGATGGTTTCGTTGAACTCGCTCTCACGCCGCGCAATCGACAAGGCCAAGGCAGGCTCTGCCGGAAGGTCCAGCGCCGCCATGTCATGGATGGGGTAATAGACCGACGGGATGAGAATGCCCCGTTCGACGGCAGCTTTACCCAGCAGCAGCGTATAGAAGGGCTCGTCAATCTCGGTCAGATAAGCACCTAGAGTCGCGATCTCGTTCGCGCTGAGCGTCCTGCCAAGCTGGGCAAAAAAGGTGAAAGCCGCACCACGTTCACCGCTCGCAAGCAGGATCAACGCCGCCTGTACGATATCATCATCAAAGACAGGGGTATCTGCCCAATCAACGGGCGTTCCCGCAAGGGACGGATCCAGCGCACGCCCCACCTTTTCAGACGCCAACAAGCCATAAAAGCTCGTCTGATGGTCAGCCCCAGCACTATAGGCCTCTGCTGCCAGATCGACATTGCCTTTCACGACATGGGTGCGGCCAATCCAATAATGCATCCGCCCGAGTGATATCGGACCGCTTGAGGCGCGCAAGCCATTCTGGAAATGGGTCAGGGCCTGTGTCGGATCGCCAAGGTAGGTCAGGGAAAGATAACCCGCCAACCATTCCAGATCTGCATAGGATTCGCCCTCGGTCAGGTAATGGCGCGACGCAAGCTGATAGGCTTGCTCGGCACGTCCTTCGCGCATCTCCCAGCGCGCCAGCACGCGGCGCCAGCCCGACCAGCGAAACGGCTCGCCCAAGGCGGCGGCACTGGTGGAACGTTCGCGCAGCATCTGAACGGCATCGGTGCGCTCGCCGCGACTGGCAAGCCAGGAATAGCGGTCATAAGCAAGGCCGGGATCCTGACGCAGAGCTGCGGGAACTGCGGCTACGCGGGCAGGCAGATCATTGGCGCGTGTCATATAGCCGATACGCGCCGCCGCCAGCGCGGCTTGATCCGCAGATAGAAGGGGCAGCATACGCGTGGCATCCTCTGCACGCGACCGCCACAAAAGGGCATCGACACGGGCCGCATGAAAGGGCCTGAGCTCTTCAGCAAACGCAGCAAGCATGACGGCCTGTCCGTCTTCGGTCAGACGCTGTGTAATCCACGTCTCACGCAGCACATCACGCGCGGCCTCGGCCTGCCCCAGCGCCAGATGGGCCTGCCCCAGACGTACCGCACCCTCGCCGGTTTGCGGCGCCTCACCTGCAAACCAGGCAACGACCTCTGCAGGCCCCATGGTATCATCAATCATCAGCTCTGCTTCAGCGCGCAAACGGTCGAGCCCCGGCCAGTCTGCGCGGCGGTTCAGAAAATCTCGGTAGGCGGCAAATGGGGCATCCCCTGCCCGCAATCGCAGCCACATCAGCGTGTCCTGCGTCACCAGCCCGACACTTTGCGCGATCTCCGCCGCCACGTCCCAATCAGTCTGGGCCGCATCAATCGCCGCAATGCTTCTGGCGTCTACCGACTGGGCCTGCACGGGGCCAGTGGCGACCATATAGGCCAGACTTAGGATGACGAATTTTCGGACGTTCACAGGACACCTCTTTGGGTGTGAAACTAGCCTGTGATGCAGCAATAACAACTCACAAACGCGGCAATGGGCGCAAATCCCCACGGGCGGTTCACCAAAACGAAGGGCTTGTAGGATTTGCCGTCTGCGCCTAGTGTCCGCGCGATTTTACTGCGGCCAATGTCGGCTGCCACAAGAAGGAAGCGTGCCATGTTCAAGGGATCACTCCCCGCCCTCGTCACGCCGTTTACGAACGGCAAAGTCGATGTGGACGCGCTGAAAAAACTTGTGAACTGGCATGTGGATCAGGGCAGCCATGGTTTGGTGCCCGTCGGGACAACAGGCGAAAGCCCCACCCTGACGCATGCGGAACACGATATGGTCGTGGAAATAGTGATTGCGGAAGCCGCCGGACGTATCCCCGTGATCGCCGGTGCAGGGTCAAACAACACAATTGAAACGGTCCGTCTGGTGCAAGCCGCGAAAAAAGCGGGCGCGGATGCGGCGCTGGTTGTAACGCCCTATTACAACAAGCCCACCCAAGCCGGTCTGATCGCGCATTTCGAGGCGGCTGCCGATTGCGGGCTGCCGATCGTGATCTACAATATTCCCGGTCGCTCAGTAGTCGATATGACACCCGCAACGATGGGTGCGCTGGCCAAACACGAGATGATCATCGGCGTCAAAGACGCCACCGGTGATCTGTCACGTGTGCCCAAGCAACGGATGACCTGTGGACCAGATTTCGTCCAGCTTTCGGGTGAGGACGCGACAGCGCTCGGGTTCAATGCCCATGGCGGCGTCGGGTGCATTTCGGTAACAGCGAACGTCGCACCTGCGCTCTGTGCCGCTTTTCAGGAAAGCACGCTCGCGGGCGATTATGCCAAAGCACTGACACAGCTGGACCAACTGATGCCATTGCACGAAGCCATCTTTACCGAGCCGGGTGTGGCGGGTGCAAAATACGGGATGTCCTTGCTGGGCATGTGCAGTGACGAGGTGCGCTTGCCGCTGGTCGGGTTGACCGATGAGACCAAGGCGAAAATGCGTGCGGCGATGCAACATGCGGGGTTGCTGTAAGGTGGGTTTTACCCACCTTACGTTTCACATCTCTACCGCGTGCTGGCAGGTGACAGCGGCTTGAACCACGCATTGTTCAACCGCCACAGCCCAAAGGCCAAGGGGATCGCGGCCAGCCCGCCGATCACATAAGCCAGTGGTTCGTCATAGAAGCTTTCAAACATCTGCGTATAGGCGTGGATGCCCGCAAAGGTCATCGCTGCGTTGAACATACCCCGACGGTTGGACATCGCAGCCCAGATGATGAGTGCGCCAAGCAACAGTGCCCAGATCATCGCATAAACCCCTTCACTGATCTCAAGTGCTTGCGCGCGGTAGACATCGCGTGCGGCGTCATAGGCCTGCCAATCGCCAGTAAAGTCACTGTAAACCGGACCCCACAGGCTTTCACCCACAACATCGCCCCAGATGCTGCCCACCAGAAAACACAGGTTGGCCACGATAAACGCCATAATCATCAAGACACCCGCTTGCCGCCCCATTTTTGCATCGCCGCGACTGATGGCCCACAAACAGGCCCCGATCAGCAAGCCCATTTGCAAAATACTGAGCGTCGTTTCAGGCGAATAGAAGACATAGGCTGCCGTGAAATAGTAGGTGCCGGTGTCCAGCATCTGGCCAAAAGGAATGATCGCCAGCGCGGTGATAAAACGTATGTCCAGTGTCAGGCCCAGCGCTGCAATGGCCGCAAAGACGTAAAAATGGATCAGCGGCATCGGCCAGCCAGAAAGCGCAAATTGATCGGCGGCACCGTAGACACCGACCACATGCAGTGCGGCGGCCATCACCAGCACAGCGCCATAGGCAAAGCGCAATTGGACCAACCCTGCCCTGAAGCGCCAGAAGAACAGCGCCGCCAGCACGGACCCAATGAGTGCAAGCAAGATGCCCGCACGGTCTGGTATCTTGTCGATCAATTCAAACGCCGTACCGGAAATCAACATCCCCGCCCCGATCAACGCACTGGCATTACCGAACATTCGGTAAAGCGCCGCACCTTTACGCAGGATCAACAAACCGGCACCCAGAAAAAGACCGCCGCAGACAGCCACGCTCGCAGCACTCGCCAAGAGAAACACCAATCCCAGCGTCGCCGCCAGAATACCTGCGATCAGCAGGCTATTGACGCAAAGCGCGATCATCGCGGACCGCGCACGCGATTTGATCTCATCCGCCTGCACCGGGTTGATGACACCGTCCGCAACCAATTGGTCTGTTTGGGCAACGTAATACATGACGCCTCCTGACTATGCTTCGCAATCGGGATACATCATTTTTGAACGTTGTTCAATATTTTATTTTACCCGCATCCAATTCTCTGTAAAGGCGATATCGTCACAGCCCCCAAAGACCGCAGCACGATCCAGCTCTCTGCGCAGCGCCGCGATGCGCCCCGCACCCATACGGACACCCGGTTCGGGCCAGAACGCCCGGACTGCAAGAACACTGCCTTCCCGTTTCATATCGATGCGGCCAATGATACGGTCGCCCTCTAGCAACGGAAAAACATAATAGCCGTATTTGCGTTGGGGGGCCGGCACGAAAATCTCGATACGGTAGAAGAAACCGAAAAGCCGCTCTGCCCGTTTGCGGTCCCGCAAAGCGGGATCAAACGGTGAGAGAATACGCACACGCGGCACAGGTGCTAATGGCAAGCTGTCCATCACATCGGGCCGCGCAAAGGACCGGCGCAATTTGCCATCCACGCCTTCCACATCAATCTCGATCAAACGACCCTCGGCCAGAGCGGTCGCGCACCAAACCTTTGCCTCGGCGGGGCTCACGTGATCCCAGAACGCGGCCAATTCGCCGCTGGTGGCAAACCCGAGCCGGTCGAGTGCGCCGGAACAGCACCAGTCGATCGTCTCGTCCGGATGATGGCGGCGGTTGAGGTGTTCGGCAGGAATCACCCGTTCGGTCAGATCATAGACCTTGGTAAACCCGTCGCGGCGGAGCACGGATATCTGGCCTGAGCGCCACAGATACTCAAGCGCCGTCTTGGAGGGATGCCAATCCCACCAGCCGCCCGACCCACGGCTTTCCCCCTCTCCCACCTGCCCTGAAGTGCAGGCCCCATGATCAGAAATCTGGCGCAGGACCGCATCGATCTTGCTGTGAAAATCATCGCGGCGCTGGTCTTGCCAGCGACTGGCCAGACGCGCCTCATCACGGGCAAAGCGCAGCCGCCAGTGGGCAAAGCTTTCGATCGGAATGATGGCGGCATCATGGGTCCAATGCTCGAACATCTGACGGTCGCGGTGCAGCAGGTGCTGCAGCCCGCGAGGCCGATATTGCTGGCGACGCGACCACAGGATGAGGTCATGGGCACGGGCAAACGTGTTGACGCTATCAAGCTGCACAAAGCCCAGCTGATCTATGACGCCCGTGAGATCGGCCCCTTTCCCTGCACCGGATGGCCGGCCCTGCAAGCCGTGCCGCGCCAGAAAAAGATGGCGGGCGGCGGAATTGCGCAACACCGGAACTGTCATGTGTCACGATCCTGGATCGCGATTTGTTGCAGGCGCAACTGGCGCAACGTCTCGACCATTGCCGCAGTCACAAGTCCGATGTTCAGCAAGCCATTCAACGCAGCCATACCGCCAAGCAGGCGCCATTCAACCGGCAAGAGGATGTCACCAAAGCCAAGGGTCGTGAAGGCGACCAGCGCGAAATAGACCGAAGTTTCCAGCGCATCAAAAACGCCCAAGGCCATGAACGTAAAGGCCCAAGTCCAGACTGCGATGGTCATCTGCAACAGGACCCAAAGCGCTGTCACACACAGAACAAGCATTAGTTTCGGCGCATGTGGTGCCCTGACCAGCCAAGGCCGCAAACGGCCCAGCCGTCTTTCCAGCACCCAAAAAGTGATCGCTGCTGTCATGATCGAAAACACAAGCAACGTGCTTCCAATGGCGATCTGAACAAACATCTTCACTCTCCTGCGCGGGCTGACCATCGGCACACCTTGTGCCACAGCGCGCCATCGCCTATTTGTGCCCAACTATGGCCAAGAAACCCGAAAACAAAAACTACAAAGTCATCGCCGACAACCGGCGTGCGCGCTATGACTATGCCATCGAGGATGATCTCGAGGTCGGGATCATTCTGACCGGTTCCGAGGTGAAATCCCTGCGCACAGGCCAATCCAATATCGCCGACAGCTATGCCAGCGTCGATGATGGCGAACTGTGGCTGACCAACGCCTATATCGCACCCTATGAGCGCGCGATGTTTACCCACGAGGAACGGCGCAAGCGCAAGCTCTTGGTGAGCAAGCGTGAATTGGCCCGCCTGTGGAACGCCACCAAGCGCGAAGGCATGACGCTTGTGCCGCTGGTGATGTATTTCAACGATCGCGGTCTGGTAAAGCTCAAGATCGCAACCGCCAAGGGTAAGAAGAACCACGACAAGCGCCAGACCGAGGCCAAGCGCGACTGGGGCCGCCAGAAGCAGCGGTTACTGCGCCACGGCGATTGATCCCCACGTGCCGGATTGCACCGGCAGGATGCCTCCGGCGGGGATACTTTCGGGCCAATAATAACATAGATGGTGCTTATCTGGTGGCTTGTCTTGCGCCGCGCTGCGCGGTAGGCCGTTTATGACTTGTGATTAAGGGGTATGCGATGACATCGGCCATGACTGACGATCCAAAAACGCTTGTCAGCACCGGATGGCTGGCGGCGCATATCAGGGATCCGGATCTGCGGATTTTTGACGCCTCATGGTATTTGCCCGATGCCGGACGCGATCCGAAGGCCGAATATGCGGCTGGCCATATCCCGGGTGCGCGGTTCTTTGATATTGATGAAATCAGCGATGCCCGCTCGGAACTGCCACACATGGCCCCGCCGGTTGAGAAATTCATGTCGCGGATGCGGGCAATGGGCGTGGGTGATGGCCATCAGGTCGTTGTTTATGACGGCATGGGTGTGTTTTCCGCCGCACGTGTCTGGTGGCTGTTCCGCCTGATGGGCCAAAAGAATATTGCCGTGCTGGACGGCGGACTGCCCAAATGGCTTGCCGACGGTTATCGGACCACCACAGCCACACCCACGATCCGTGACCGGCACATGACAGTGAAATACGAAGGTTTCCGCGTCCGTGATGTGACCGAGGTTGCGCGGGCGGCCAAGCTTGGCGATCACAGCATCATTGACGCGCGCCCACCCGGGCGGTTTCAGGGCACACAGCCCGAACCGCGTGAAGGAATGCGCTCGGGGCATATTCCGGGCGCGCAGAATGTCTTTTATCAGGACCTTCTCAACCCCGATGGCACGATGAAACCACCCGCAGCCCTGCGCGCCGTTTTCGAGGCCGCTGGCGTTGATCTGAGCAAACCTGCAATCACGACCTGTGGGTCAGGCTTGACCGCAGCAATCCTTTCACTTGCGCTTGAACGGATCGGCAAAATCGACCATGCGCTTTACGACGGGTCATGGTCCGAATGGGGCATGTACGCCGACCTTCCAATTGCGACCGGAGCAAACTGATGCTGGAAAACCTTTCCGCCCAACCCGCTGATAAAATTCTGGCCCTGATGGCCACCTACAAAGCAGACCCACGCACCGACAAGGTCGATCTTGGCGTCGGCGTCTACAAGGACGCGACAGGCAACACCCCCGTCATGCGTGCCGTAAAAGAGGCCGAGCGACGCATTATCGCGGATCAGACCACCAAAGCCTACACAGGGCTCGCGGGGGACCCGGAATTCAGCGCCGTGATGAAGGACCTGGTGCTGGGCGATAGTGTACCGAACGAACGCGTTGCGGCCATTGCAACCCCCGGCGGCACCGGTGCTATTCGTCAGGCGCTCGAACTGATCCGCCTTGCTGCACCCAAAGCTACGGTCTGGCTGTCCAACCCCACGTGGCCGAACCACCCGTCGATTATCAAATACCTTGGCATGAAAATGGCCGAGTACCGCTATTTCGACAATGACACGCGCGGTGTCGATTTCAACGGCATGATCGCGGACCTTGAAAAGGTGGCGGAAGGTGATGTCGTGCTTTTGCACGGCTGCTGTCACAACCCCACTGGCGCGAACCTCACCTATGGCCAGATGGAGCAAGTCATCGGCCTGATGCGCAAGAAAGGTGCCGTGCCTTTCGTCGACATTGCCTATCAGGGTTTTGGCGACGGGCTTGCCGATGATGCGAAGGCCACACGCCAGATTGCCAGCAGCTTTGAGAACTGCCTGATTGCGGCGAGTTGTTCAAAGAATTTCGGCATCTACCGCGAAAGGACAGGCATTTTGATGGCGGTCACCAAGGACGCCGATCAGCAGGCCCTGACGCAGCAGAACCTGTCCTTTCTGAACCGCCAAAACTATTCCTTTCCGCCGGATCACGGGGCGCGGGTGGTCACGACGATCCTGAAAGACCCTGCGCTGCGCGCCGAATGGGAAGCAGAACTGGAGCAGACCCGCAACGGGATGCTCGCCCTGCGTCAGCAGTTGGCAGATGAGCTCAAGCGCCTCACCAACAGCGACCGTTTTGATTTCCTCGCGCACCACCGCGGCATGTTCAGCCGTCTTGGTACGACACCCGAAGTGGTCGAAAAGCTACGCGCGGATCACGGCATCTACATGGTCAGTGACAGCCGTATGAATATCGCCGGTCTGAATGCCGAGACCGTGCCTGTGCTGGCCCGCGCGATTGTGGCGGCAGGCGTATAGACACCGTTCTGAATCTTGCAGGCGCAGCATGACTTGCTGCGCCTGCAAATTACGCTTGTGAGCCGCTACGCAATAATATACCGAACAGAGCAACCTTTAGGTAATATTCATTCGTCGAGGATCCGCCATGTCATTCCGCCTGCAACCCACACCGCCCGCACGTCCGAACCGCTGCCAGTTGTTCGGCCCTGGTTCGAACACCAAGCTTTTCGAAAAGATGGCGGCAAGTGCGGCGGATGTGATCAACCTTGACCTTGAGGACAGCGTGTCCCCCTCGGACAAGGACGCAGCGCGGGCCAATGTGATCAAGGCCATCAACGAGGTCGACTGGAACACAAAATACCTCTCGGTGCGGATCAACGGCCTTGATACGCCTTACTGGTACAAAGACGTCGTCGATGTGCTGGAACAGGCCGGTGACCGGCTTGACCAGATCATGATCCCGAAGGTCGGCTGTGCTGCGGATGTTTACGCCGTCGATGCACTTGTCACCGCAATCGAGGCTGCAAAGGGACGCGCCAAGCGGATCAGCTTTGAGGTGATCATCGAATCAGCGGCTGGTATCGCCCATGTTGAAGAGATTGCCGCCAGTTCGCCGCGCATGGCCGCGATGAGCCTTGGGGCCGCTGATTTTGCGGCCTCGATGGGGATGCAGACAACAGGCATTGGTGGCACACAGGAAAATTATTACATGCTCCATGGCGACACGCGGCATTATTCCGACCCGTGGCACTGGGCGCAGACGGCCATCGTCGCGGCCTGCCGCACACATGGTGTGTTGCCCGTCGATGGACCATTCGGTGATTTCAGCGATGACGAGGGCTACCGCGCACAGGCGCAGCGGTCGGCGACGCTGGGCATGGTCGGCAAATGGGCGATTCACCCCAAACAGATCGCATTGGCAAATGAAGTGTTTACGCCGTCGGACGAAGCCGTGGCCGAGGCGCGCGAAATCCTTGCCGCGATGGAAGACGCCAAAGCACGTGGTGAAGGCGCGACCGTCTATAAAGGCCGACTTGTCGATATAGCCTCGATCAAACAAGCCGAAGTGATTGTGCGCCAGTCCGAGATGATCGCGGGCTGACGCGTTTCTTTACTGCCCGGCCAGTTTCAGCTGACCTGCTTCAAAGGCGCGGCGGCAATCTGTGGCATCGCGCATGATGTCGTCTTGCAGCAGGGGTGTCGTCGTCATGCCGGGACCTTCGAAACGCATGTCATCGCATTCGTTGTCATTCGACCATTCGCCGGCATCATTCCCAAAATCAATGGTGCCGTCAGATGACACACCTGCAAGCCGCAAATTGCCGGCCTCATATGCCGTCCGACAATCTGTGGCGTCTGCCAAAACGTCCTCTTGCAAAAGAGGGGTCGAGGTCAGACCAGGACCAGTAAAGCGCCCGTCATCACATTCGCCATCATTGGCCCATTGGCTGCTGTCATCGCCAAAGTTGATTGATTGGGCCTGCGCTGGTGCAGTCAAACCAAGCAAGACGGCGGCCGTTACGGTCAAAATTCGCATTGTATATCCTCTTGTGCGACAAATTGGCACAATGATGCGATGACCCTCCGCGTATTGCAAATGGCAATATTATGGCAATCCGCTGCCGTTGCACTTGATCAAACCATGCGCCATATAACGATAACCGCATGCACAAGGCTTGGATTTCATGACGCAATACCTCGATTTTGAAAAACCGCTCGCAGAGATTGAAGGCAAAGCCGAAGAGCTGCGCGCGATGGCCCGCGAAAATCCCGAGATGGACGTCCAGAAAGAAGCCTCTGCGCTGGACAAAAAGGCCAATGACCTGCTGAAATCCCTTTATGCGGACCTGACACCATGGCGGAAATGTCAGGTCGCCCGTCACCCCGAACGGCCGCATTGCAAAGACTATATCGAGGCGCTTTTCACCGAATACACCCCGCTGGCCGGTGACCGCAACTTTGCCGACGATCTGTCCGTGATGGGCGGTTTGGCGCGTCTGAATGGCATTCCAGTCATGGTGATCGGCCATGAAAAAGGCAACGACACCAAATCACGCATCGAACGCAATTTTGGCATGGCACGCCCAGAAGGGTACCGCAAAGCGATCCGTCTGATGTCCTTGGCAGACCGTTTCGGCCTGCCTGTCATTACACTGGTCGATACCCCCGGTGCCTACCCCGGCAAAGGCGCGGAAGAACGCGGCCAGTCCGAGGCGATTGCGCGGTCAACAGAGAAGTGTCTGGAACTGAAAGTACCGCTGATCAGCGTCGTGATCGGCGAAGGCGGGTCTGGCGGTGCGGTCGCATTTGCCTCGGCCAACCGTGTCGCGATGTTGCAGCATTCGATCTACTCGGTCATCAGCCCCGAAGGCTGTGCGTCAATCCTTTGGAAAGACGCCGACAAAATGCGTGAGGCAGCCGAGGCGCTGCGCCTGACGTCCGAAGACCTGCACGAATTGGGCATCTGCGACCGGATCATCCCCGAACCTTCGGGCGGCGCGCATCGCCACCGCGATGAGGCGATTGCGGCCGTTGGCGAGGCGCTGATCACCATGCTGAACGAATTGCGCAGTCTGTCGGGCGATAAACTCCGCGCAGACCGTCGCAACAAGTACCTCGCCTTGGGTGCAAAGGGTCTTGCTGCATAAGTGGCTTTGCTGCGTGGACATTGGCAGCTTCTGGCGCTGACCGCAGCGGTGTTTGTGTTGTGGCAAACGCCGGCGGTTGTGCCTTTGAAAGTGCTGATCGTCTTTTTTCACGAGGCATCACACGCGATTGCAACGCTCCTGACCGGTGGCGATGTTGTCAGCCTCTCGGTATCGCCTGACCAAGGCGGCCTTGTGATCAGCCGAGGCGGCAACCGATTCGTCACGCTGACGGCGGGATATCTGGGTTCACTGGTCATTGGTGTTGCCCTTTTGCTGGCTGCAACGCGCACAGCGGCAGACCGTAAGGTCATGGCGCTTTGCGGCGTGGTCACGCTAGTCATCGCAGGCCTTTATGTCCGCGACCTGTTCGCACTGGCGTTTTGCGTGGGCATGGGGGCCGCCATGCTGCTGATGGCACGGTTTCTGGGCCACAATGCGAATGACCTGGCACTGCGTGTCATCGGTTTGACCAGCATGATCTACGTGCCCTACGACATCTTCAGCGATACGATTGCCCGCGCGAACCTGCGCTCTGATGCGCGGATGCTGGCAGAAGAATTCGGCGGCACCACGATGATGTGGGGCGGGCTTTGGTTGATCGTCAGTCTTGCGGTGATCGCGTGGTGTCTACGCAGAGGCTTGGGCCGCAACAGCAATCTTAAATTGCGCTGACTACCACATGGTATCAGCGGCACGTGCGGACCAGCCAGCATCATAATCCGCACCGTCAAAACCGGCTTCCTGCTCGGCCAGTAGATCGCCAACGCTGGGCAAACCCGCACTCTCATCATCCGCCGTCCACAGACGCGCACGCATCAGGGCCCGCGCGCATTGGCTATAGACCTCGGCAACAGTAATCACGACTGCGCTGCGCGGCTGGTGGGTCTTTTGGTTAAACCGGCCAATCAAGTCAGGATCAACCGAGACAACCGCCGTGCCATTCACGCGGATCACATTGTTTGAACCGGGCACCATGAACAACAGACTGATCCGTCCGTCTGCCACGATATTGCGGAGCGTATCTATCCGGTTGTTGCCGCGCCAATCCGGCAGCAACAGCGTCTTGCTGTCCAAGACCTGCACCACCGGGCCATCATCGCCACGGGGGCTGCCATCCGTGCCCTCCGGCCCGACGGTGGAAACAATGCATAGACGCGATGCCATGATCCACTTGCGATAAAGAGGGGTCAGCTGTGGGGCGACCTTGATCAGCGAGGCCTTGCCGGGTGTGCCATAGAGCGCCTCAAGTGCGGCCACATCCGCGACGACATGATCAGCCATCAAATCCGGCTTCTTTATTCAGCCGGTCAGAGGCCGTCTCGATCTCATCCTCAAGGCGGCGCATGAATTCCGCCACCTCCAACCCCGGTTCAATCCGCGGCAAAAATTCAAAGACTGCCGTCCCCTGTTTGCGCATGACCCCACGCTTGGGCCAGAACACGCCGACGTTGGTCGCAACCGGCACCACCGGTTGGCCCAATTCACGGTAGAGCGCGCCGGTCCCGATTTTGTAAGGCGCTTTCACCCCCGGGGCGATGCGCGTTCCTTGGGGGTAGATAATCAGCTGACCGGCGCGCGCACGGCCAGCCTGCACATCGGCCACCATCTGCTTGATCGCCACACCACGTTTGCCGCGGTCGACAGGAATACAGCCGATCCGCAGACCGAATTGGCCGATAATCGGTGCATATTTCAGGATGGCCTTGAAAATGAATTTGCCGCGCGGCATCGCGCCATAGATCATGAGCACATCCAGAAAAGACTGGTGCTTGGGGGCGACCATGACCTCGTCACTGGGCGGTTCACCCCTGATTTCGCATTTCAGACCGATCATCCAGCCTGCGCTCCAGCGAATGTAGCGGCAATAGGCATGACAGGCCGCGACAGCACCGTCTGCCGATATGATCGCCGCGGGTGTATAGATGACCCCGACGACCAGCATCGCCACATACATCTGAATATTGAAGATCAGCGAGCGGACCCACTGGATAGCATTGCTCATGTTTGCTCCCTCAATCTGCGGAACGCCGCCGCGCGGGTCGCAAAGAAGGCAACAATTGCAGCCAGAACAGGGATCAGCAAGGGCCAAACCCATTCAGCACCTTCAAAGCCGACACCCAGCAGAAGGCTACTGGTCGCATCGCCTTGCGGCATCAGGGACACAACGCCCAACCCGATCAGCATCCCCACCAATGCGCCCCCGGCCGCCCGCAGCGTGAAACGGCGGACAAAGGCGCGAGCGATATAGGCATCCTTGGCCCCCACCAACCGCAAAACCGCGATGATCCGCGCATTGGCAGCCAGTGCGGCTTGCGCGGCGAGGGTAATCATTGCCGCCACAGTCCCGCCGATCAGCACGATGACCGCCCAACCGATCAGCCGCACACGTGCCGCCGCATCCAGCAACGGCGCACGCCAAGCGGTATGGTCATCAAGGATTGCGCCAGGCACTTGCGCGGACAGACGCGCACGCAAACCTTCAACATCAAAGTCGTCCCTATCAGTCACGATCTCGATCAACTGTGGCACAGGCAGCGCATCAAGCGGCAGGTCGGGCCCGAACCAGGGTTCAAGCAGGGCCAGTTGTTCATCCTGCGACAAGGCCCGCACACGCCTGACCCCCGGTGTCGTCTCCAGCACATCCAGCGCCGAAAGCAAAAGCGCATCCGCCGTGGCGGGATCAGCGGGCAAACGCAACGTTGCCGACTGGGCCAGATCGGCGGCCCAGAGGCTTGCCACACGATTGGTGGTGAAAGACACAGCAAGCGTGATCACCGCAAGAAACGCCATCACCGCCGCCACGAAAACCGTCAATCGCACAGTCATGCCGGTCTGCGGCACCGCGCGGTCCGCCTGCGGATCGCCCAACATCAATTCCAGCAGGGCCTTCATAGCTCGGCCCCTGCCTGCACAAGCTGGCCATCCTTAAGACGCAATACACGTGCGCTGATATCGGACTTGGCCGCGCGGATCATCGCCAGATCATGGGTCGCAATCAGGATTGTCTTTCCCATTTTGTTGAGTTCGATCAGCAGGCTCAGCAAGCGCTGCGACATTTCCCAATCAACATTGCCCGTGGGCTCGTCCGCAATAATCACATCGGGCGACACAATCACCGCCCGCGCAAGTGCCGCGCGCTGGCGTTCTCCGCCTGAGAGCTCGGGTGGCCGCTGGTTGGCCTGTGGCCCCAACCCCACCCAATTCAATAGCTCCGGCAGGTTCTGCGCGGCTTCATGCCCACGTCCCGACACGGTCAGAGGCAATGCGATATTCTCGGCAATGCTCAGATGATCCAGAAACTGGCAGTCCTGATGCACCACGCCGATGCGCCGGCGGGACATTGCCACCTCATCACGGTTCAGGGCGCCGGCGTCTTGGCCGAAAACGCGAACTTTGCCTTTGTTTGCCCGCAAATCCGCATAGCAGAGACGCAACAATGTAGTTTTTCCCGCACCTGACGGTCCCGTCAAAAAATGGAATGAACCGGGCGCAAGTGTCAGGGATATATGGGAAAAAAGCGTCTGACCACCATATCCGTATGAGACGTTCTCTAATTCGATCACGGTTCTTCCTCTGGCACTACACAGCTCTTCTGCCCAAATCTGCAACAGGTTTCAATGACCGCGCACACCTGCATGCGCAAAACCTTTGCGTTTGGCGCAGTGGTTGATAAATTGAGGTCGGTGACAACAATAAGCTCTTAAACCACCGGGCAGGCAAAAGGAATTTAACATGAGGCTGATTTGCCCCAATTGCGAAGCGCAGTACGAGGTCTCGGATGATGCGATTCCTCCGGGCGGGCGCGATGTCCAATGTTCGAATTGCCAACTGTCGTGGTTCCAGACTGAAAAACCAACCGTGCCGGGGCGCACGCCACTGAGGCTGAGCAACGACCAAGAGCCTGAAGATGCCGCGCCCAATTCGGTGGCAGAGCCAGAACCCGAAGCGACGGCAGAAATGCCCGAAGACTACGCGCAAAGCTTTGTTGACGAAATCGCTTCGGAAGTCCCACAAACTGCGCAAGAGCCAAAGCCCGCCCCGAAAACATCGACTGCGCCGCCCGAGCCGATGCGCCGACAACTTGACAATGCTGTCGCAAATATACTGCGCGAAGAGGCGGCGCTTGGCACGGCTGCAATTGCAGCTACCCCAAAGGCGCAAAGCCCTGTCGCAAACCCGCCGGCAACCGAAACGCCCAAACCTGCGGCGCCTGTTGCAGCTGACGAAACCCGTCAGCGCATCGCCATGATGACCGCTGAAGAGGGTGGCATCCGCAGCGGAACAAAAACTAGCACGGCAAAAGGCGACACAGCGAATGCCGACGAAGCGCACCTGCGGACGGTCCCCTCGATCAACGAGATCAACGCCACTCTGCGCGCCCGTGCACAGGCAAATGATGCGTCAGGGCTGACCGAGGCAGAAAAGATCGAAGCCGTTGAGCGAAAAGGTTTCCGGCGCGGGTTCTTCTGGGTGCTACTCTTGATGATCCTCGCGATCCTGCCTTACGTCTTTGCGGATCAAATCACCGAGCACCTGCCGCAGACAACCGAGTTTATGGCATCATATGTGATGACCGTCGATCAACTGCGCCTGTCGCTTAGCGAAACGGTGGAAGGTTTTATGGCAGAGTAACCTGCCACGCCACACCTTTTATACAGATGAATGCTGGTTGCTGATCTAGAACTGATCCAGCAAACGCCGCAGATAGTCCCGTTCAATTTCGGGTCTGTCCTGCTCTGCCGAGCGGCGACGGATTTCGCCCAGCAGTTCTTCGGCGCGGCGATTGATATCGCCGTTACCCAAAAGCTCTTGATCGGTGCCAAGCTGACCTGTGTTGCCCATTTCGCGCCCCAAAGGATCACGCTGACCCGGTGTTGGCCGGCCATTCGCCTCGCCCTGTTCTGAACCCTGCCCAGGCTCTGCATTCTGGTTTTCGGCCATCGCCTGCCCCAGTTCACGCATCCCGTTGCGCAATGCATCCATCGCTTCGGCCTGCTGGTCGATCGCCTCTGCAAGATCACCTTCACGCAGTGCCTCTTCGGCGCCTTCCATCGCACCCTCTGCGCGCTCAAGGGACCGGCGGGCCTGCTCGCCCGCGTCACCGCCGAGGTTTGGAAGGCCTTCACGCTGGCGCTGCAATTCTTCGCGCAGCGCACGCTGACGTTCCGCTAGACTGCGCTGATCGCCTTCGCCACCGGCACCGCTCCCGCTTTGTTCGCCACTCTCGCTATTCTCGCCGACGCCCTGACCTTCGCCTTGCTGGCCGCCCTGGCCCGGTTCAGTGCCTTGATTGCCCTGTTGTCCAGGCTGCGCGCCGGGTTCCTGACCGTCCTGGCCCTGTTGGCCTTGCTGCCCCTGCTGGCCTTGGTCGCCCGGGTTAAACTGGTCTTGCAGATCGCTGAAACTATCGTCCGAGAGTTCCTCCTGCTCGCGCAGCGTATCAGACAGGTCTTGCATAGACTGCTCGCCCGGACTTGGCGGGCCATCACCACCCTCGCCTTGGGTCACGCGCATGTTTTCCATCATCTGGTTGAGCTGTTCCATCAGCTCTTGCGCCTCGGCCATGCGCCCCTCTTGCATCAGCTCTTCGATGCGGTCCATCAGGGCCTGCAACTCATCCATGCCCATTTGCTGGCCCTGCTGGCCACTGTCCGCCTGATCGGTCCCATCAGAAGGTTCTGATTCTTCCGCCAGCATGCGCAGATAATCATTCGTTGCCTCGCGCAACTCTTGCATCAATTCGGCGATTTCCTCGTCCGAGGCACCATTGCGCATCGCCTCGGCCAGCCGTTCTTGCGCACGGCGCAGACGTTCACGGGCGTCGGCCAGACGGCCATCCTCCAACTGGATCGCCAGATCCCACAGTGCTTCGACGATCTCTGCCTGCCCCTCATCGGTCAGGCCGGTTTCGGCAAAACTATCCAGCCTGCGAATGATGGTCCGCAGGCGCAGATATGTTGTCTCGTTCGAGAAAAGCCCTTCGGGGCGATGCGACACAGCACGCAAGATCTGGTTCACGCGGCGCGCATTGGCCTTGGACCACATCAGGTCACGCCGCTGTTCAATCACGGCACGGGCAAAAGGCTGAAAGAACCGCCGCCCGGGCATGATCATGGGTTCCGGCGCGGTTGTTCCGGTCTGCTCTGCGGCGTCGGTCACCTCAAGCGTGAGAGTGACCGGCAGGTTTGCCAAAGGATGCTCGCTCAGGTTATCGACCAGAAATTCGTCAAAGTCAGCGCGGTCGCCGGTGAAAGGCATTGGCAAATCCAAGACCAAAGGATCGATAGGGTCGGGATCAATCGTCAGACCGTGCTGGCGCACGACCTCTGTGAGATCAAGGGTGAAGGTGGCTGTGCCAAACTCGACGCCATAGTCATCCACCGCACTGAACGGCTGGGATAATTCGCCCATTGCATCCACTTCGATCGGCCCTAACAGATCGACGGTCGGTGCCTGATCTTCAATCGCGGTGATTTCCCACGTCGTTTCCCTGCCGCCAAGGATTGAAAGGGTGCCGGATTGGGCCACCGTGAACTGCTGCTGCGCCGCAGCCGCCGAGCCCAAATCCTCAACGCGCCCCGAGACCGTCTCGGCAACCGTCAGTGCGCCCACTTCGCCATAAAGGCGCAGCGTCACCTGACTGCCCACTGCCACCCGCAACGGACCGGCGGGCACGTCATTGAGATAGATTGACGGTTTACCCGTATAAGCGGGCGCTTCGACCCAACCCTCCCAGACAGGACCGGTCGCCAAACTCTGCTCGCCGCGCGTGACCATGTCACCCACCGAACCGACGCGCAGGAATGATCCGAATAGCAAAGCCGCAACAAAGAACAACAGCGCAATAAACCGCAGACCATAGGGATCGCGATCCGAGATGCGTAAATCAGGCTCAATCGCCCGTGCCTCTTTCGTGCGCGCGGACATACGTTCCATATGTGCACGCCACACCGCCTCAGAGGCTGCATCCCCGCTGCCAATCGCCTGCGTATCTGCTATCGCAGCAATTGGCCTGCCCGGTATGGCCGCATCGACACGGCGCAGCGCCTCGGCCGCGGATGGCATGCGGAAACGCCAAATACCCCAAACCAGTGTTGCAACAAACGCGATAACGGCAACAACGGCACCGCCCCAGATTACCTCGAGTGGCAGCACATCCTGCCAGCCCATCATCAAGGGCGCGAGGATCAGAAAGACAGCAGTCCAGAACGGCCAGAACGCGCGCACAACCTGTTCGGCCACCATACCCAGCCGGGTGGCGGCAACCGGAAAGCGCAGGTGGCGCATCGGGTCGTTGTGATCTTTCAGCGGGCCTCTCCCTTTCTCGTGACGCGCGGCGGGAGGCTCTGATTCATTCAAGCCATGCCGGAACGTTATCGCGTGCAATCATATCTTCATAGGTAGGGCGTGGACGGATAACTGCAAATTGATCACCATCCACCAGAACCTCGGGGATCAGTGGACGCGAATTATATTCAGACGACATCACCGCACCATAAGCCCCGGCCGAACGGAAGGCGACCAGATCATCGGCTTTTACGGGGGGCATCTCACGGCCTTTTGCAAAGGTATCACCGCTTTCACAGACCGGACCCACGATATCGTATCTTGCTGGGGAAGTGCCCGCAGGTGCTTCATTTACAGGGATAATATCGTGCCATGCATCATACATCGCCGGACGGATCAGATCGTTCATCGCACCGTCAAGGATCAGGAATTCACGATCTTCGCCGGATTTGACGTAGATCACCTTGGACACCATCAAGCCGGCATTGCCCGAAATCAGACGCCCCGGTTCGATCTCGATCTCGCAGCCCAGATGGCCAACGGTGCGCTGAATGAGCGCACCATAATCGGTCGGCAATGGCGGCGCTTCGTTCGACCGCGCATAGGGAATGCCCAGGCCACCGCCCAGATCAAGGCGGGTGATCTCATGGCCATCTGCGCGCAGCTGTTCGGTCAGTTCGGCCACCTTGTTATAGGCTGCCTCGAACGGCGCCAGTTCGGTCAGCTGTGACCCGATATGCACGTCGATCCCGATAACCTTCAGGCCCGGCATCTTCGCGGCCATCGCATAAACCTCGCGGGCGCGGCTGATCGGGATTCCGAATTTGTTCTCTGACTTGCCTGTGGCGATCTTGGCATGGGTCTTGGCGTCAACATCCGGATTCACGCGGATCGTGATCGGGGCCACGGCCCCCAGCGACTGGGCCACCTGATCCAGCACGATCATCTCGGGCTCGCTTTCGACGTTGAACTGGCGGATGCCCCCCTCAATCGCGAGGCGCATTTCATCGGCGGTTTTACCGACACCGGAAAACACGATGCGATCCCCGGGCACACCCGCCGCTTTCGCGCGCAGGTATTCACCGCCCGACACCACATCCATGCCTGCACCGGCATTGCCCAAAAGCTTGATCACCGCCTGATTGGACAGCGATTTCATTGCAAAGCAGACGAGGTGGTCACCCCAAGCCAAGGCATCATCAAAAAGCTGAAAATGCCGCTTTAGCGTGGCTGTCGAATACACGTAAAACGGCGTGCCAACAGCCGCCGCGATTTCCGAAACAGGCACATCTTCTGCGTAGAGCGCGCCATCACGATAGAGAAAATGATCCAAGCCTGAGATCCTTGTCCAAAACTAGGCCTTGGACATAGCAGATCACAGGCAAAGACCAACCCTGATTTACGCCACTTAAACGCGAACTTTATGTTTGTCGCGGCGATAAACGATCCGGTCCCGCAGATAGAGATAGAGCGGCAAACCACAGCTCACCCCGATGCAATAGGTGGCGGGAATCGCCAGCAGGCTGAGCCAGTTCTTCCTCTTGATTGCCTCGGCAATAATCCAGACCGTCAGCGAAATCGCAGCAATCGTCAAATCCCAGACAAGCCCGCTGGTCGCCGCATTCACATGCCACGCGTCCACCATCGCCATGATGCTCCACCCTTCGGCCTGAAACCACGAGATGAAGTAATACATCGGATGTATCGCACCCCAGATCGCAAGCACAAGAAAGATATTTCGCATTAGAAACCAACCCCTACTGAAAACGTGCCGTTTGATGCGCCGACACTCGCACCCGTGCTGACGCCATCACTTCCCACGCTCAGGCCGACAGCGGCCGAGGGCTTCATCGGTGGGCCATCGGCCCCACATGCGGCCAGCATGGCGACGGTCAAAATCAATGAAATCCGCTTCATTTCAAAACCTCTTTCCCCAAGACCTCTTTCCAGTGCGCCACCTGCGCGCGGACCTGTACGGGCGCGGTGCCACCAAAGCTGGTGCGCGACGCAACCGAGTTTTCAACACCCAGCACATCAAAGACATCTGCACGGATGCCATCGTGAACCGCTTGCATGTCGGCCAGCGTCAGATCAGGCAGATCACAGCCTTTTCCTTCCGCCAACGCCACGAGCGAGCCAGTCACATGATGCGCCTCACGGAAGGGTAACCCAAGTTCACGCACCAGCCAATCGGCCAGATCGGTCGCGGTCGAAAATCCGCTTGATGCGGCAGCCTTCAGATTGTCCCGCTGCGCGGTCATATCGCCGACCATGCCCGTCATCGCAGCCAAGGCCAGCATCAGGTTATCAGCGGCATCAAAGGTCTGTTCCTTGTCTTCTTGCATGTCCTTGGAATAGGCTAGCGGCAGCCCCTTCATCACCGTCATAAGCGCAACATTCGCGCCAAAAATCCGGCCAATCTTGGCACGGATCAATTCCGCCGCATCAGGATTGCGCTTTTGTGGCATGATCGATGAACCCGTCGACCATTTGTCCGACATCTTCACAAAGCGGAACTGGGCCGAGGACCAGATCACGAGCTCTTCAGCCAAACGGCTCAGGTGCATGGCGCAGATGCTGGCAGATGCCAGAAACTCGAGCGCGAAATCACGGTCTGATACCGCATCAAGCGAATTGGCCATCGGGCGGTCAAAGCCCAGTGCCTTGGCCGTCATATCGCGGTCAATCGGAAAGGATGTACCCGCAAGTGCGGCAGCGCCCAAAGGTGAGGTATTCATCCGCTTGCGTGCATCCGCAAAGCGCGACCGGTCGCGCGCAAACATTTCCACATAGGCCAGCATATGGTGCCCCCATGTGACAGGCTGGGCTGTCTGCAAATGGGTAAACCCGGGCATCACCCAATCGGCCCCGGCCTCGGCCTGCCCCAAGAGGGCTGCTTGCAACGCGGCCAAAGCCTCATCCGCCTGATCGCATTGATCACGCACCCAAAGGCGGAAATCGACCGCCACCTGATCGTTACGCGACCGTGCCGTGTGCAAACGTCCTGCGGCCTCGCCAATGGTATCGCGCAAACGCGCCTCGACATTCATGTGAATGTCTTCAAGCGCGGCCGAAAAAGGAAAATCCCCCGTTTCAATCTCTGACAATACGGTGAGCAGGCCTTCCCGTATCGCCTCGGCATCGGTATCTATAATGATGCCTGTGGCGGCCAACATGGCGGCATGGGCGCGTGAACCTGCGATGTCTTGCGGTGCAAGTCGGCGGTCATACCCGATTGAGGCATTGATCGCCTCCATAATCGCGTCTGGTCCGGCGGCGAAACGCCCGCCCCACATTGTGTTTGCAGATTTGGTCATAAAGGAAGTCGCCCGTGCGCAAGTTGATATCAGCCCTGCTTTATACGGCCCTTATGGGTCTTGCAAACACTGGCCATGCCGATGTGGCCATGGCAGAGGCCTTGCGGGAAGGCGATATGCGCAAACTGAACTTTCACAGCACCCCTGTTGCAGCGTCAGATGTGCCGTTTACGGGTGCCGATGGCAGCGAAATGACACTGGCGGATTTCAGTGGGAAATATGTGGTCCTCAACTTCTGGGCCACATGGTGCGCGCCCTGCCGCGTAGAGATGCCCCATCTGTCAGCGCTGCAGACCGCGATGGGCGGTGACCGGATGGAAGTCGTCACCATTGCCACAGGTCGGAACCCTCTGCCTGTCATGCAGCGGTTCTTCGAGGAGATAGACGTCGACAATCTGCCACTTCATACCGATCCGCGCCAAAGCCTTGCCCGCGGGATGGGCGTTTTGGGTCTGCCGGTCACCGTCATCCTTGATCCTGACGGCTATGAAGTCGCGCGGATGCAGGGCGAGGCGGACTGGTCCAGTGAAAACGCGATGGCGATCATGCAGGCCTTGATCGGGCCGGAGAGCTGAACAGAGCTACATCCATCCAGCCTCGCTAGGCCCGTCCGGCTGTCGCCGACAATAGCAACGGGTCAACCCCCAGCAACTTCAGCGCCGCCGCCCATTTGCCGGCATTGTCGGCCCCAAAGAGGATCTCATCAGTGGGCGCACAGGTCAGCCAGCCATTCTGGCGGATTTCGTATTCCAACTGCCCCGGCCCCCAACCGGCATAGCCCAGCGCCATCATCGCGACATCAGGGCCTTCGCCTTTTGCCAGATCTTCCAGCACCTCAAGCGTTGCTGTCATGCGGTAGTTATCATCAACGTCCAGCGTGCCGGTATCCGATGCATAATCACTCGAGTGCAGGACGAACCCGCGCTGATAATCCACAGGCCCACCGTAATGCACGCGCAAATCACGCGCGTTGGAAGACACGGGAATTTCCATCTGCGCAAGGAGTTTGGAGAAACGAATACCCTTTTCCGGCTTGTTGACGATCAACCCCATGCCGCCTTCTTCGGAATGGGCGCACATATAAACCACGGTCTTTGCAAAACGCGGGTCCGACATATCGGGCATCGCGATCAAAAGCTTACCGACAAGGGACGAATCTGGGCGGGTCATGGCCATAAGATGTGAAACCATGCCCTGTGACGCAAGCGCCATCATTGCAAACGCTGATGTAATCGTGACTTCCCATTGCAGCCGTGATGCATAAGTAAGGATTCATGCGCAAAAACCTGCTTACTGCCCTCGCCCTTGCCACCTTGCCGACCCTCGCGGTCGCCGAGAGCTATAGCGATATGGCCAGCATCGAAATCCTGCCGGGCTGGCGCACAGCCTCGGGCGATCATGTTGCAGCTATCAAGATCACGCTCGAACCCGGATGGATCACCTATTGGCGTGCGCCGGGCGAGGCCGGAATTCCACCGTATTTCCGTTTTGCCAGCCACAGCACCATCAACAGCATCACGCAGCATTGGCCGGTCCCAGAGGTCTTTGATGACGCGGGGCTGTTGTCGATCGGATATCATGACAGCGTGATCTTTCCCCTCACCATCTCCGCCCCAGAGGCGGCTGGTGAAATGGCAATATCCGGCGAACTGACCATTGGTGTCTGCGAGGAAATCTGCATCCCCGTTACTTTCACATTTGACACGCTCTTGCCTGAAGTCGGCGCCCGTGATGAAAACATCGTCGCGGCCATCGCGGATGCGCCCCTGAGTGCTGATGCGGCAAATGTCGGGTCTGTGACCTGCACAATTGACCCAATTCCGGACGGTCTGCGCATGACCTCAAAGATCAATGTGGCTCAAGTCAGCGGGTCAGAGTTTGTCGTGGTCGAACCAAGCGATCCGCAAATCTGGGTCTCTCAGGCAGACGTCAGCCGTGTGGGTGATACGCTGAGCGCGACCGTCGATATGGTCCACCCCAGCGGTCAGCCCTTTGCGTTTGATCGTTCTGCTGTGCGAATCACCATCTTGGGCGACAACGGGCAGGCTATTGACCTGCGTGGCTGTACCGGCGGTTAGCGCCGCGCGCCGCGCCACCCCTGACCGAACACTGCAGCGACATAGATCGTCAAAAACATCGCCATCAGACCCAAGATATAAAGACCCATCGCAGCCCCGACGCCGCCGTTCAATAGCGGCAGGATTGCCGCCATCGCGGGTAAAGGCGCGCCCGTCAGCAGAACCGGTGCAACGGTCAGCGCAAACAGCCCCACCGCCAAAACGGCCCCCAGACCCGCAGGAATAAACATCGCAGCCCGACGCCCGCGCAAGGCGCGTTTCGCAGACTGGATTTGTCGCTGCACATCAGCCTGCATCGCCATGACCGACGGCACAACCAGAAGCACAAGCACCATGCCGAAGGCCAAGCCGAAAACAAGCGTCACGACGGTGGGCTTCAAAAACTCGGCCTGATTGGACCCTTCATAAAGCAGCGGGGCGAGACCCAGCACTGTCGTCAAAGTCGTCAACATCACAGGGCGCAAGCGGTCCACTGTGCCGTCAATGATGGCGGGCACCAGCCCGCGATCCTGCGCGTATTCATCGACTGTCGTGACCAGAACAATACTGTCATTGATAATGATCCCCACCATCCCGATCAGGCCCACAACGGTAAACATGCTCATCGGAATGTCCCAAACGTGGTGGCCAAAAATCGTCCCTACCAGCGCAAAAGGAATGATCGACATCACGACAATCGGCCGCGTCCAACTGCTGAAAATCCACGACAGTGTCAGGTAAATCCCCAGCAAGACCAGAATCAGACCCGTCCTTGCATCGCTCAGGAAACGGTCTTCCTGCTCGCTCTGCCCCGAAAGCTGTGTTTCGATCCCGAAATCACTCTCGATGCGAGGCAGGATATCCTCGTCGATGATCTGCTGGATTTCGGTTGCCCGCGCTGCATCCTCGCCATCCAGATCACCGATTACCGAGATCAACTGGATGCCGTTTTCTCGGCGCACGGTGGAAAACCCGGTCCGGCTCTGCACTGTCACAACATCCGCCAGCGGCAGATAGAAGCCCTCCGCAGTCCTGATCTGTGTCCGGTCAAGGAAGTCTGATGATAACTCATTGGGCGGCAATTCCACGCGGATCGTCGCAGACCGCGACCCGTCAGGGAAACTCGCCGCCTCGATCCCGCCCAGCCGGTTGCGCAGCACGCGACCCAGACCATCAATGCTCAGCCCCAGCGCCTCACCCTGCGGGGTTAGTTCAAGGATCAGCTCTTCCTTGTCATAGGCCAATGTATCTTCAAGCCCCGAGATTTCGGGAAACCGCGCCAGTTCGGTTTTCAATGCCTCGGCGGCAGCTTTGAGCGTATCGCTATCAGCACCAAACATCTGCACATCCAGACTATCCCCACCGGGGCCTGAGCCCCACCGGCGGAAGCTGACGGTCTCGGCCATCGGGTGCTGCACGATGGCGTCTTGCAGGGCACTCACAAAGGCAAAGCTGGTATAAGGGCGGCTGTCGGCATCAATCAATTCAATCGTGATTGCGCCCAACTGGTCTGCATCCTTGGTATCCGATCCGGCAATCGCACGGCCCGAATTTCCGCCAATCTCGGCCACCACATAGTTCAGCGGGTTCACGCCATACTCGGCCTCATATTCCGCACCCAGCGCCTCGGTCGCACGCTGCATTTCGCGCATCATCTCAAGCGTGTCGTCACGCGTGGCCCCCGGCAACATAGCGAAATTACCGGTGACCTGGCTTTGCTCTGGCGAGTTGAAGAAGCGCCAACTGACGTCGCCTTTGATGAAAAGTGCAATCTGGCTGGCCAGCAGCACCAACGCCATTGCAAAGACCGGATAGCGCGCCTTGATCACGAGCGCCATAAACGGCCGGAACAGCGTTTCCTTGAACCAGTCAAAGCCGCGGTTCACGGTGCGCGATGGCCAGTCATACCAGTGATCCTTGGCCGAATGGGCAATGGCATGGGACAGGTGGTTTGGCAGAATGAGGAAGCATTCGACCAGACTGGCTGCCAGCACAACGATCACCGTGAATGGAATATCCGAGATCAGATCGCCAAAACGCCCGCCGATAATGACAAGCCCGAAGAAGGCGATGATCGTCGTCAGCGTCGCCGAAAACACCGGGCTGAACATCCGCTTCGCCGCCCGCTCTGCTGCAACTGTGGGGTCCTCGCCCAGATGCCTGACGCGGTAATCTGCGTGTTCGCCCACCACAATCGCATCATCCACAACGATCCCCAGCGTGATGATCAGCGCAAAAAGCGAGATCATGTTGATGGTGATCCCGACCGCGTACATCAGGGCAATCGCAGCCAGCATCGCCACCGGAATTCCAAAAGCGACCCAGAACGCCGTCCGCGCATTCAGGAACAGGAACAGCAATGCAACGACAAGCATGAGCCCCGTCAGACCATTATCAAGCAGGATATCCAAACGCGCCTGGATCAACTCGGCCCGCCCGTTCGTCAGCGAAATCGACACACCTGCAGGCAAAGACGCGGTCAGTTCTTGTGCCACCTCTTCCACTGTGGCCTGCATGCCGATTGCATCACCTGTGGCCGACCGTGCGACACGTACCTTAATCGCCGGATCGTCGCCTACGAAATAGGCGCGTTCACGGTCAGCACCTTCCACACGTACCGTGGCAACATCCGCAATCGTCAACTGCGATCCGTCGGGGTTGGAACGCAGGACAATCGCGCCGATCTCTTCGGCGCTGCGTTTTGCAACACCGGTGCGCACCCGCGCGTTGGCCGAGACCTCGCCTGCGGGATCGGCGGCGGCTTCTTCGGCGATGCGCGCAGAGATATCGGCAAGGCCGATGTCATACTGCACCAGCGAAATCGACGGCACCTCGACAATGGTCGAAGGTGCCGCAACACCTTGCACGGTCACGCTGGTGACACCCTGCGCGAAAAGCCGCGTTGAGAACTCATCGGCAAAGCGGCCCAACTGATCCACGCCCACAGGGCCGGTGATGATCACATCAGTGACACGATCCGACCAGCCGCCACGTCGCACGTTGGGCTCTTCGGCGTCTTCCGGCAGGCTGTTGACGCCATCCACGGCCAGTTGCACATCTTCGGTACCGCGTTCGATATCATAGCCCGGCTCGAATTCAATGCGGATCGACGCACTCCCCTCACGGGATGTCGATGAAGACGAGGTGACGCCTTCAACCCCGAGCAATACAGGCTCCAGCACCTGCACAATGGCGGCGTCCACATCTTCTGCCCCAGCCCCCTGCCATGCGACAGAGACGGTCAGATCATCAACCACCACATCGGGAAAGAACTGCGCCCGCATATTGGGAAACGCGAGCAGGCCCGCCGTGAGCATCAGCACCAAAAGCAGGTTCGCGGCGGTACGGTGGCGTGTGAAATAGGACAGAATACCGCCTGCGCCCGCATTCAGCCTTTCACCACCCGTGACCATCAGCTGCCCATCCGTGCTTCGAGCCGTGTAACGGTTTCGGACGAGACTTCATCCGCCTCAAGCTGGCTGATAATCCGCGCTTTGACGTCATCGGGCATTCTGCCTTCGGTGACGAATGCGATCAGTTTCGCGCGACGGTTCTCATCCAGAGTGATCATTTCGGGCGCTGCAGCCTGTTCAACACCGCCGGGCGCGATCGGTCGCACCTTGATGCCGGCACCCAGCAAAGGTGAGCGTTCAGCAACAATCACCGCCCCTGCATTGTCACCCACATCAATAATCACATCATCGCCCTGTCGGCGTAACAGGGAAACTTGCGCCACGCGCAAACGCTCTTCCTCACCCACAACCAGCACCGTCTGGTCCGGTGCGACAGCCGTCGCAGGCACCAGTGCCACATTGTTCAACGCAGGTTCGTTGATCCGCACCGTCACGAAATCACCGGGGCGAAATCCGGCAGAGGCGTCCAGTTCTGCAAACAGCAAACGTCCTGTCTGTCCCGCGCCGACGGCAGCACCTTCACGCATGATCTGACCCGTTGCGCGCAGGTTTACGCCGGACACGTCCAGCGTCACGGCCAAAGGTGCTTTGATGAGCACACCGTTTTCGTCCAAGAGCCGCGCATATTGCGAGGTCGAGACACGGAAAGACACCTCGAGACGGGTCGGATCAATCAGTTGCGCAAAGCGTTCGTTGGCCGTGACACGCCCGCCGGGGCTGATTGTCACCTCCGTCAAAGTGCCGTCAAAAGCCGCCACTACCTCCGTATCCACAACAGCCCGCTGTGCCTCGGAAAGGTTGATTTGCTGGCGCGCCAGCCGTGTTGTTGCCTGATCAATCCGTGCCTGCGCTGAAGCCACGGACTGTCTGCGGGTCAGCACCGACGCCTGCGCGGATGATGCTGCCAATTCCGCCGTTTCCACCGCTGCCGCCGTGCCCACACCGCGCGTGGCGAGGTCGCGCGCACGCGCAAGCGCCTGATCGCGCAGCGCTTCTTGGGCGCGCGCTGCACTCAACTCATCCTCGGCCAGAACCAGGGCACGCTCTGCGTCGCGCAGTTCCGCCTGCGCATCATGCAAATCGGCACGCACGCGGGCCAGTGCCGCCTCTGCCTCGACCGGATCAATGCGCAGCAACAGGTCACCTTGCCGCACCGTGCCGCCTTCAACCAATGCATCGCTGGCGGACAAGACCGTCCCGCCAATCGCACTGCGTAAATCCAGCGTCCGCTGGCTGCGCAATTCTCCGAACACTGTCAGTTCGGGGACGATGGTCTGCGGTTCCAGTGTCAGGACATTGACCGCCAAAATTCGCTCGCGTTGGGGGAAGCTCCGTGGCTCTTCGTTCATGCGCGCCACGACAGCGCCGCGCACCATCTCACCCGCCCAAGCAACAAGCGCCAGCGTCACCGCCAACAAAAACACACCTGTCAGGCTTCGGCGTAGAAACCGCATGTCAAATATCCTCAATTCGCCCGTTGGAGGTAGCTGGAAAAGCATCCCTTTCCAGTGAAACGCACAAAGCCGTTACTTCCGTCGCAGATGTTCATCCAGACGCGGCATGATTTCAACAAAATTACAGGGGCGGTGCCGGTAGTCGAGTTGCTTGAGCAGAATTTCATCCCATGCGTCCTTGCACGCACCCGGCGATCCGGGCAGCGCAAAGAGGTACGTGCCATGGGCCACACCGGCTGTGGCACGGCTTTGCACCGCACTCGTTCCGATTTTCTGCATGCTGACGATTGTGAAAATGGTGCCGAAGGCATCAATCTCTTTTTCATAGACATCGCGGTGCGCTTCTACGGTGACATCCCGCCCTGTCAGGCCTGTCCCGCCGGTGGAGATGATAACATCCACTGCCTCGTCTGCGCACCAATCGCGCAACTGTTGCGCAATCTGATCACGTTCATCCGCCACAATTTTCCGATCCGCCAGCACATGCCCCGCCTGCGCAATCCGGTCGACCAGCGTCTGACCGGATTTATCGTCCGCCAACTGGCGCGTGTCACTCACGGTCAGCACCGCAATACGGACCGGCACAAAATCTTTGCTCTCATCAATACGGCTCATGGCGTCTCACTTCTTTGAAATTACCCGCGCAAACGCGCCTTTAGGGACAAAAGATCATCCCAAGCCTCGCGTTTCGCAATTGGATTGCGCAACAAATAGGCCGGGTGGAACATCGGCAGGCAGGGTTTGCCCAGTACCTCGACCCAGTCACCACGCATGCGGGTGATGCCGGTCCGCCCCAGCAAAGCCTGACAGGGGGTATTGCCCATCAGGACAATGATCTCGGGATCAGCCAGCGCGATATGGCGTTCCAGAAACGGCAGCATCATGGCGATTTCGGCGGCATCCGGCGTGCGGTTCGAGGGCGGACGCCATGGCAGCACGTTGGTAATATAAACAGCTTGGGCCGCATTATCGGCAGCACGGCCCATCTGGATCGCTTCAAGCATCCTGTCCAGCAACTGACCAGCACGACCCACAAATGGACGCCCTGCGCGATCCTCTTCGCGCCCGGGCGCTTCGCCCACGATCATCACGCGGGCCGCTGGGTTCCCGTCACTAAAGACAAAACTGCGTGCGCCTTTTTTCAGCTCGCAGTGTTCGAACGCCTGCATCGCGCCACTGAGCGCATCTAGATCAGCAGCCGTTTGTGCGGCAGTGCGCGCAAGCGCCGCCGCATCCACTTCTGGCACTTTTACGATCTCGGGCGCGGCCACAGGCTTCTCAGGCGTGGCCGCCTTCGGCGCAGGCTTCACCGTCTCGAGCGCATAGCGGTCAACGGGCGCGTCCAGAATGGCGTCTGTCACACCCAATTCCACCTGCCATTCCAGCAATGCGCGATCGGTCCAATATGTATTCTGCGAATCCATGACAGGCACGATATGCCGGATTGCATCGCTTGCGTAGTGCTTGCGGCATTGATGCGCACGACGGGGGTGCCTATAAGGCGGGGAACCACTGCTAAGAGGGCCTCATGACATTTCGCGCCAAGCATCTTTTGGGCATCGAACCTCTGCACCCCACCGAAATCACCACTTTGCTGGATTTGGCCGATAGCTATGCCGAGCATAACCGGCGCGGCATCGCGCACCGCGACGTGCTCGCGGGGCTGACGCAGATCAACATGTTCTTTGAAAACTCGACCCGGACACAAGCCAGTTTTGAATTGGCCGGCAAGCGTCTGGGTGCGGATGTGATGAACATGGGCATGCAGGCGTCGTCAGTCAAAAAAGGCGAGACCCTGATTGATACGGCCCTGACGCTGAACGCCATGCGCCCCGATCTTCTGGTTGTGCGGCACCCGCATTCCGGCGCGGTCGATCTTTTGGCGCAAAAGGTCAATTGCGCGGTTCTCAACGCGGGCGACGGCAAGCATGAACACCCCACGCAGGCGCTGCTTGATGCGCTGACCATCCGGCGCGCCAAGGGCCGGCTTCACCGGCTGTCCATCGCGATTTGCGGTGATATCGCCCATAGTCGCGTGGCGCGGTCCAACATCATGCTGTTGGGTAAGATGGAAAACCGCATCCGCCTGATCGCACCGCCCACGCTGATGCCGTCGGGCGTTGCGGATTTCGGAGTCGAGGTGTTCGAGAACATGGAAGAGGGCCTAAAAGACGTCGATGTTGTCATGATGCTCCGGCTGCAAAAGGAACGCATGGATGGCGGATTTATCCCGTCAGAGCGGGAGTATTTCCACCGCTACGGGCTGGATGCGGCCAAGCTGGCGCACGCAAAACCCGACGCGATTGTCATGCACCCCGGCCCGATGAATCGCGGCGTGGAAATTGACGGGAACATCGCCGACGACATCAACCGTTCCGTCATTCAGGAGCAGGTGGAAATGGGCGTCGCTGTGCGCATGGCCGCGATGGATCTTTTGGCACAAAACCTGCGCGCGGCCCGTGGCCCGCAAGAGGTCATGGTATGAGCGAGACCTTTCAAGTCAGTGCGACCGAGCACGGTGTCATCCGGATTTTCATGGTCAATCTGAGCGCAGATGAGGCCACCCGCTTTGCCGAAAATACTGACGGGGCCACCCCCGCGCCCATCAGCCGCGCTTTGGGTGTGGACGAACTTGACCACACCTATGTCGAACTCTTTGCGCTGAATAGCCTCGACGGTGTCGGGCTCGCTGGATATCTCGTTGAGGGGTTGGGCGTAGCCGAGGCCGATGTCGCCCCTTACCGGTCACGGCTGAACGGCATATCGGGCCATGTGTTGATCGTGCTGTCAAAAGCCTTCGGCGGGCGCGCGGCGACAATTACGCCTGTGGCACCCCTCAAATGGATCGGGACATATACCGAAGAAGGCGCATCGGTAAAATTCGAACCGCTCCCGTCTAAAGGTGCCGAAGGCAACGTCGTAAGCGCGCCCACTAAAGCGCCGAAATCCGACGCCCGCGTCGGCGGTATGATCGCAATGTATGCGCTGATCGCGATGTTCGCCCTGGTGGGCCTGATGATCTGGGTGGCAGGATAGAAATGACAGAGAACAAAATGACCGCCACGTTTTTTGCAAACGCCCGCCTGATTGATCCAGTGGCGCTGACCGACAGCCTTGGTGCGATCCTGATTGAGGACGGTGTGATCAAGGCGGTCTATGACAGCCCGACCGCCGCCCCCAAATCTGCCAATGTCGTGGATTGCGGCGGCATGTGCCTTGCCCCCGGGATCATCGATATTGGCGTCAAAGTGTCCGAACCGGGCGAGCGGCACAAGGAAAGCTTCCGCTCTGCGGGGCGGGCGGCAGCCGCAGGCGGGGTGACAACAATCGTTACACGGCCCGACACCAGCCCCGCAATCGACACGCCGGAAACGCTCGAATTTGTGGAACGGCGCGCGCAACAGGACGCGCCTGTGCATGTCCTGCCGATGGCCGCCCTGACCAAAGGGCGCCAAGGGCGCGAGATGACCGAGATCGGGTTTCTACAGGATGCAGGCGCCGTTGCCTTTACTGATTGCGACCGTGTCGTGACCAGCACCAAGGTTTTCAGCCGCGCGCTTACCTATGCACGTTCGCTGGACGCGCTTGTGATCGGGCACATCCAGGACCCGGGATTGTCGGAAGGGGCCGCTGTCACATCCGGTAAATTCGCCTCGCTACGCGGTTTGCCAGGGGTCAGCCCGATGGCCGAACGCATGGCGCTGGACCGCGATATCAGCCTGCTCGAAATGACCGGCGCGCGCTATCATGTAGACCAGATCACGACCGCCCGCGCCCTGCCCGCGCTGGAACGGGCCAAGCGCAACGGTCTGAAAATCACCGCCGGTATCGGGGTGCATCACCTGACGCTGAACGAACTGGATGTCGCGGACTACCGCACGTTCTTTAAGCTCAAACCGCCGCTGCGCAGTGAAGAAGACCGCATCGCTGTTGTGCAAGCCGTATCAGAGGGGCTGATCGATATCATCTGTTCGATGCACACGCCGCAGGACGAAGAAAGCAAACGTCTGCCCTTTGAAGAGGCCGCAAGCGGTGCCGTGGGCCTCGAGACCCTTCTGCCCGCAGCCTTGCGCCTTTATCATGCGGAAATGATCACGCTGCCAAAACTCTTCCGCGCGATGGCGCTGAACCCTGCGCGCCTTTTGGGACTGCCGGCAGGCAGGCTGATCGCCGATGCCCCTGCCGATCTGATCCTCTTTGATCCGGACGCACCATTCCAGCTTGACCGCGCCACCTTGTTGTCAAAATCCAAGAATACACCTTTTGACGGTGCACGGCTGCAAGGCCGCGTGCTGGGCACATGGGTCAGCGGCCACCGCGTTTGGGAGAAATCATAATGCCAACAATCGAAAGCGCCTATGTCGTTCTCTTGCTCTGGGCTGTCATCGGCTATCTTCTGGGGTCAATCCCGGGGGGTATGATCTTTGCCAAGCTGATGAACCTCGGCAACCTGCGCGACATCGGGTCGGGCAATATCGGGGCCACGAATGTACTGCGCACCGGCAACAAGAAAGCCGCCGCCCTGACACTGATCTTCGATGCCGCCAAGGGGGCGATCGTCGTTCTGGCTGCCCGCCAGCTGGCCGGCGAGGACGCGGCCCAGCTTGGTGCGCTGATGGCTTTTCTCGGGCATTGCTTTCCGGTGTGGCTGCGCTTCAAAGGGGGCAAAGGCGTTGCCACTTATTTCGGTATTCTGCTGGCAGTCGACTGGCAGATCGGCCTGATCGCCTGCGCAATCTGGCTCGTTGTGGCCGCCGTATCGCGCTATTCCTCGCTCGCCGCTTTGGTCACCGCTGGATGGATTCCGCTCGTTGTTGGTTTCATCACACCGGGCGAGATGTTCGTACTCACAGCGATCTTGTGTTTCCTGATCTACGTCCGCCACTGGGCCAACATCCAGCGACTACGCAAAGGCACCGAGACGAAAATCGGGAAGAAAGCACAAGCCTGACCGCCCGCGTGAAGTGTCACGCGACACTGGCGGGTGTAACGGATGTGTCCGCGTCAAAGCGGACCTTGCGCACAAAAAGGGTCCGCGGACAAATCCTGCCTTCGCTACGGCTTCTCCAAACGCTGCTCTTTTTACGGCGCGCGGCCCGTCTTCATGAAGCAACCTTTCAGATGGATGACAAATAAGGTTGTTCTGGGCTGAGCCACGGATCAACCGGTCATGCTAGAAATCATCAAATTCCGGAACACTGCCAAGCCTTACGAGAAAGGTTGGCGTCCCGACTTCGCCGCTGTTGGGGTCTTCACTGACCATATAGGCATCAGCACCAGCGCAATCCTTGGACTGGGCTTCGCGCTCCGCTCTATTCTGGGCCTCAGCCGCTGTCGTATATTGAAACTGCTTGCCAATTTTCAGGCTTGCTTGCCCGTCATGGGTGGGCTTCTGCGCAATGTATGTTTGACAGATATAGTGCGTTTTCATTCCGCTCTCTTCTGAGTGCGACATCGGTAAATCCCCGGAGCTTCTGGTGGCGCTACTGAAGCTTGAAAATGCGCCGGCAGCAAGCGTGTTATCGCGTCTTAAACGCTTTGGGCGAGCCTGTGTTGTGAATTACCGCGAGGTCTTGGGCGGCGTATTCTGCTCCCTTTCGAGACGTGCGTTGCGCAGCCGATTAATCTTGACTTGCCTCTGTTCGGCATCATCGTCGGCCATTTTCCGGACGATGCGTGTTGTCTTGTCCATTTGCGTTTCCGCTTTCGGGGCTTGCGCTTTGAACACGCTTGTTTTTGTGAGTTTCGCCAATTTTTAGTCTCCTGGTTGAGTTAAGATGCGCATGTCCGGTCGGAGTGTTTCATACCAATGCCAGATGCTTGTCTGTGTCCGGGGTACCGCTCCGATGCGGCGTGATGTCGTGCCGCAGTAGTTTAAGCCCGACGTCAGGGGCGGCCATGGCACGCATCAACGCGCTGTAATTCATCTGAAACCGCATTTCGGACCCGACGCGCAGCGCCGCATGTTGCGTGCCGATGACAAGATGATCGCTCGTTGCACCGATAAGGACATTTCCATCAGGCATTGAAAGCCCAAGAATGTCTGTGTCCTGATGCCCAATGGCGAGGATCAATCGTGTGGTTTCTCCGGGGTTCGGCACAAGGCACAGTTTCGCCAAAGTGGCATCAGCAAAGCTGAGGGACGGGCGCACCGATTTAACGTCGGTCTCAATAATTTCGGCGACCAGTGTAAACGCATCCCTGAACATTCCGCCTATCTGATCTCCAGAGATCGGATCACTGCCCAAAAGAATTGCCTCGCCGATCCGCAGATCGTTGATGCGACCGGTGGCATGTCCTGCAAGTGCCCAAGGCAGGTTTGCAGAGTTGCCACCCGATACCGTCTGCAAGACCGGGCCACACTGCCGCTCAACGTTATTTGCAAGGGCAGATAGGGTTTCCATATTGGCTGCATTCGGTGCCACCCCGCTCAGACAAGCGAAGTTGGCTCCGATGCCTTTCAGCGCGACACCGGGCATGTCCACCACTTGCAGTGCAATATCGCCGAGGTCTTGTGGCACGATCCCTTCGCGTTGGTCCCCCATTTCGACCATCAGGATTATGCCGTGAACCCTGTTTTGACGGATGGCGGCCGCCGCAAGGGCAACTATCACACTCGTCTCGGTGTTGTAGCTTGCCTCACAGACTTGCACGACATCATCGGCCTGGCTCAGCATTGGCGTGCGGATCAAGGTGATCGGACATATCACCCCAGCTTTGCGCAACCTCTGCACATTGTGCAAACGCGCCTCTGCAAGACCAGCAACGCCACCGTCAAGCATGGCTCTGGCGATGATTGGATGCCCGCAAATCGCCTTGGTCACTCCGGTCACACTGATACCCCGTGCATTCAAGCGCCCGACAATAGTTCTGATGTTGTGGCGTAGCTTGCTCAGATCGACTTCTACGCGGGGGCTGTTCATATCGCGGCCACGGGTGTCCCTTGCTGCAAGCCGGGATAAGCAGCAAGAACCATGGCCAACAAATGTGCCGCTGGTCGGCTGAGTGCGTCGGTGACGGGCAGTCCAAGACCTTCGCTTTGTGCCGCGATTGCATCTGTGATCTCGGCGTCTGACATATCTTCGTGATTAAGTGTGACGCCGATGACATTGGTATCCGCAAATGCCTCGATCAACGCAATTTCGCTTGCAGGTGTGGGCATTGGCATGTTCGGGAAATCGCAGCGATGGGCGCGTTTTGGTGCGTGCTGAAGGATGACAGCGTCCGGTTGGCTGCCGCGCAGAATAAAAGCGGACGTGCAGAAGGCCGGATGACTTAAGGCGCCTTGGCCTTCGATCAGAATGACATCAAGTTGCTCTGCTTGCGAGGCTGCAACAATCGCACCCTCCAGTTCGCCACAGCAGAATTGCGGCGGCACAGCATCCATAGCCACACCATATTTTGCGCCCTGCATCAAACCCGTTTGGCCGGTGCCAACAAGCACGGTCTTGATGCCTTTTGCATTCAAGGCCCGCGCCAGAACGGTGGCCGTCGTGCGTTTTCCGATGGCACAATCGGTTCCAAGTACAGCAATTCGGAGCGCATCAACATTTGCGACACTGCCATCGAACAATCGCATGTCTTTGCTGGGCTTGGGTTTGCGGATGTCGCGGATAGTGACGTTTCGTTCAGACGCTGCAGCGGCAATTTCGGCGTCGTCGCTCAGATATTCATGCAAGCCACTGACGATGTTCATGCCACGTGCGACCGCATCCAGAACCACGTCACGATCAGCAGGCGAAAGCCGCCCTGAAGACGGCGCCATCCCGTAGATGAAGGTGTCGGGAACAACAGTTTCATTGGCCACAGCAGCATCGAGGTTTTCGAAGATCGGTATGTGGTTCATTGCCTTATCAAGAACCTGACCACTGTCATTGCCGCCATGGGCGCTATCGATGACAGAAAGTATCCTGTAGGCCTGTGAATGACGTACGAGGCCATTCGCGGTTTTGCCATCAATCCTGGCAAAGTTACCCTCGCAATAGACAATTGCCGTTGGCGACAATCCAGTCTGTGTGACGGATGCCGGTTGTGTCACCGCGTCACGCGCCAGCGGCGGCGCTTGCGCACCCCTGACAGGACGGCGGATGCTGTCTAATTTTAGAAGGTCGGCGTTCATGATGTTTTTCCTATTGTTGGTCGCACCGAGGGCAACCCTGTGGTCGCCATCACGTGTTGAAGCCATGGGTTTCGCGCCAAACACACGGCCTTTCAGAAGGCACTTGCCTTTGGACTTTCGAAAGTCCTGTTGCAGTCCCATCCGTCGCCACAGCTCTTTGCGCTGCCGCTTTCGGGCATGGATTGCGCGAATGCAGGCATTGCAAGAATAAACAGAGCGATGACAGGACCGAGGCCAAACACCCAAATCATTCGGGTGTCTGCCAAGAGACGTGTTCCGCAGGTTGTTTGAGGCAATTGCAGCCTTGATTTTGAATTATCATCCATCGAGCGCAAGCCCCGCCATGCACGCGTCTGCAAGGTCGCGGTTTGGCACGTCTGAACCAGGATGGGTCGCCCAGCCTGTTTCCATCATCGCTGTGCGGCGGCGATAACCAGAGAGATCCTGAAGAATGGCAAGTTTCGCAGTGCGTTCCGGATCAATCGCCGACATGTTGACGCAAACTGGCACCATCGCCAATGTTACTTCATCAGCTGCCAGTTCCCTCGCCATTGTCTGGGCATTGGCGCTCGTTGTCCAACCACCCCAGGAGAAGCCAACGAGAGAAGCTGCGATTGCGCCACCCAAAGCACCGTAGATGCTGGGTTTCGTCCATTCTGGAAAAGTCATTTTTTGGTCCTTTGACGGAGAAAGCGCCGCCTCACTGTTTTTATGCGCAGATAAATTCTTGCGTCAGGGCCGTTTCCAAGTCGTTTTGGCCGACAGGGCGCTGTTCATATCTGGTCGCAAGTCTTGCACGTATCCGGCCGCCAACGCGGATCAATCCACCGCATCGTTCGTTGGGTCGTGCGCGATAACATCGGCAAGCTTCCCAAACATCACAGCCTTGCTAAGGGGCGTGACAGCTGAATTTACATGATAGAATGTTGCCGTTCGCTGTGTCAGACGGTGCGCCTGAGCGGCAAAAGACGACAACTGTTGTATGACTGACCTAGTCTCTCGGCACCGGGATTACAACGTAAGCTGACTGGGTTCCGGTCTTAAGACCACCAACGCCTGCCAAAAGAAGAAGACACGCAAGCTTTCCCACAATCCGTCCAACAGCTTACCTGATCCGCTTGCCCACGATGACCATGTGATCGCGCAGATGATCGCAGTTGCCCAAAGCGCATGCTGGTCGGCGCGGGCATTCGCATGTGAACGTGTAAACTGTTTTGGTCAGAGCCCAATTGGTTAAGGCCGCGCCGCGAACCGCTTCGCAGTGGCGTCTTGCAATCCAATCAATGCTGTGTTTCGTTTTGAACTCTGAAAGCTGACACGGACTCTGTCCGAACGCATCAGAAGACAAATCACCATAATGGTGACCAGGGAGGAAACATGAAAAATTCAATGATCGGCGCGCTCGCCGTATCCACAATGCTGACGCCGATTGCCGCGTCTGCGCAAACAGAAATCCAGTTTTGGCATGCGTTTACTGGCCGTCTTGGCGAATTGGTCGCGGCGCAAGTTGAAGAATTCAACGCAAGCCAAAGCGACTATGTTGTCGTGCAAAGTCACAAAGGCAACTACTCGGAAACACTGAACGCTGGCATTGCGGCGTTCCGCGCGGGCGAACAGCCGCATATTCTTATGGTGTTCGAAGTCGGCACAGCCACAATGATGGCCGCCACAGGTGCCGTGCGCCCCGCATATGAAGTCATGGCACAAGCGGGTGGGGCCCTTGATCAAGACGCATATATCGGCGCGGTCAAAGGGTATTATACGTCCACGGAAGGCGACATGCTGTCCTTGCCATTCAATGCGTCTACACCTGTTTTGTGGGTCAACCGCGATGCAATGGCCGCAGCGGGCGTCGATCCTGACACTGACCTGTCCACATGGCAGAACGTCGATGCGGTGCTGACTGCGCTTCAGGAAGGCGGAGAGGATTGCCCTCTTGTCACCGCTTGGCAAAGCTGGATCCATCTGGAAAACTTCTCGGCCTATCATGACGTCCCATTTGCATCTCAAGACAACGGGTTTGCGGGTGTGGACACGGAATTGATGCTGAACGGGGAAGCGCAGATCGCGCATCTGACGGCGATGGGTCAATGGGCGCAGGATGGTAAATTCATCTATACCGGACGTCGCAATGAAGGTGGTGCGAACTTCCGTTCCGGCGAATGTGCGTTGTTTACCGAAAGCTCGGCAGGGTACGCAGGTATCACCGCAGAGGCCGAATTCGACTTTGATGTGCGTCCGCTTCCGTATTGGGAAGGCGTTGGCAACGCGCCACAGAACACGATCATTGGCGGGGCCTCTTTGTGGGTCATGGAAGGCCACGAGGCCGATGAATACACGGGCGCCGGCGCATTCCTGAACTTCCTGTCGTCTTCGGATGTCCAAGCCAAGTGGCACCAGGACACGGGCTATTTGCCGATCACAGCCGAAGCGAGCGCCGCAACCGCGGCCTCCGGTTTCTATGAAGCAAATCCCGGAACAGACATTGCGGTAATCCAGATGACCGCAAACGAGCCGACGGCCAATTCCAAAGGCCTCCGTCTTGGGTCGTTTGACCAGATCCGCGGCATCATCGACGAAGAGCTCGAAGCGATCTGGGCTGGTGACAAATCCGCCCAGGAGGCGATGGACAGTGCCAAAGAGCGTGGCGACGCCTTGCTGCGCCGCTTTGAAGCTGCGAACCGCTAGGTTCTAAACGGCAGGCCTCGTAGGGGGCCTGCCGATTGCAGGCGGGGAGACCATGGAAAAACGCGTCATATTTCGGGGCTGGTTACTGCCCGCATTGCTGATTGCACCGCAGGTTTTGATTTCCGCGGTCTTCTTTTTCTATCCGGCGGGTCAGGCGATATGGCAGTCGCTGTTCATACCCGACCCCTTTGGCCTGTCATCGCAATTCGTGGGCCTTGGCAATTTCGAATTTCTGCTGAGTGACAGGTTTTATCGCGCCTCCTTTGCGACTACGGCGGTGTTTTCCATCCTTGTAACACTGTGCTCGATGATCCCCGCCCTTTTCCTTGCCGTGATCGCGGACCGCTTGATCAAAGGGTCAGGCGTTTACCGCACGATGCTGATCTGGCCTTACGCTGTCGCACCTGCAATCGCAGGCGTTCTCTGGCTCTTTATGTTCAACACCCGTGTGGGCGTCGTGTCCTGGTACCTTGGCACCCTTGGCTATGACTGGAACCATGTGCTGAATGGTGGCGAGGCGATGGGACTTGTTGTTGTCGCATCCGCATGGGGGCGGATCAGCTATAATTTCCTGTTCTTTTTTGCCGCACTGCAGGCTGTGCCCCGCTCCGTGATCGAAGCCGCAGCCATTGATGGTGCACGGTTCTGGAAGCGGTTCTGGACGATCGTTCTGCCACTCCTGTCGCCAACGACGTTCTTTTTGTTGGTGGTGAACGTGGTCTATTCCTTCTTTGAAACCTTTGGTGTGATCCACACGATCACCTCTGGCGGACCGCAACAATCAACGACGATCTTGGTTTATAAGGTCTTCTCGGACGGCTTTGTCGGGCAGGATCTGGGGTCGTCCTCGGCACAATCCGTCATCCTGCTTGTCGTTGTGGGCCTGTTGACGATCATCCAGTTCAAGTTTGTCGAAAAGCGGGTGCATTACTGATGGCGCGTGAAATCCATGGCATGGTCGAGAAACGTGGTGCGGGCCTTTGGCTGACCCATGTCTTTATGATCATAGGCGTTCTGGTCATCTTCTTTCCGATCTGGTTGGCATTTGTGGCCTCCACGGTCACGCAGCCTGAGATCGTCAGGCCACCCATGCCCCTTTTGCCCGGCGACCAGTTCGTCGAGAATTACACCAAGGCGCTGTTTTCGGGCGTCAACGTCCCTGTCGCGACGATGCTTTTCAATAGTCTGATCATGGCAATCGGCATTGCCGTGGGTAAAATCGTGATCTCGCTGCTCTCTGCCTTTGCGATCGTCTACTTCCGGTTTCCGGGCCGGATGATCTTTTTCTGGATGATTTTCCTGACACTGATGCTGCCGGTTGAGGTGCGCATCGTGCCAACCTATGAGGTCGTTGCGGGCTTTGGGATGCTCAACAGCTATGGAGGTCTGATCTTTCCGCTGATCGCCTCTGCCACGGCCACATTCTTGTTCCGCCAGTTTTTCCTGACGATCCCCGATGAACTGGCCGAGGCGGCCCGCGTTGATGGCGCAAGCCCGATGCGGTTCTTCTGGGATATTGTTGTTCCGATGAGCCGGACCAATGTCGCGGCGCTGTTTGTTATTCTGTTCATCTATGGGTGGAACCAATACCTGTGGCCCCTTCTGATCACGACCGATCCGGAAATGAACACCATCGTCATGGGGATTAAACAGATGTTCCCATCAGGCGATGACACGGCTGACTGGCCTGTGATCATGGCAACCTCAATTCTTGCAATGATCCCTCCGGTGATCGTTGTGATCAGTATGCAACGGCTGTTTATCCGCGGCCTCGTCGATAGCGAGAAATAAGATATGGCAACGGTTTCCCTCAAGGACGTCAAGAAAAGCTTTGGCGCAACCCATGTGATCCACGGCATCACAACCGAGATCGAGGATGGCGAGTTCATCGTCATCGTCGGGCCGTCCGGCTGTGGAAAATCGACTTTGCTGCGCCTTGTTGCAGGGTTGGAGACATTGACCGCCGGTGACGTCTTGATCGGCGGCGAGCGCGCGAATGACAAGGAGCCGATGGACCGCGACATCGCAATGGTGTTCCAGAACTATGCGCTTTATCCGCATATGTCAGTGCGCCAGAACATGGGATACGGGCTGAAAATCGCCAGAATGCCCAAGGATCAGATCGACGCAAAAGTCGTCGCTGCCGCGAAACTGTTGCAACTTGAGCCGCTGCTTGATCGTAAACCAAAGCAACTATCGGGTGGGCAACGCCAGCGCGTTGCGATGGGCCGCGCTATCGTGCGAGAACCGGCCGTGTTCTTGTTTGACGAACCTCTTTCAAATCTGGACGCAAAACTACGGGTTCAGATGCGTCTTGAAATCAAAGAGCTACAGTCCAAGCTGGGTATCACATCGCTCTATGTCACCCACGATCAGGTCGAAGCGATGACGATGGCGGACCGCATGATCGTCATGAACGGAGGGATTGCCGAACAGATCGGTACGCCTCTGGAAGTCTACGAAACACCCCGCACGCTGTTCGCGGCACAGTTCATCGGAAGCCCCGCTATGAACATCGTGGACGCCGAGGTGAGGGGTGGGAAAATTCTGTTTCAGGGGCAGATTGTAGCAGAGGCCAGTGGCGCGGATGGGCCAGTAAAACTAGGCGTTCGGCCAGAACATCTTGTCCCAGATGAGGCAGGGCCGTTGCGTGTCACCGTGAAACTGGCGGAACCGCTTGGTGCGAATACTCTTTTGCATGGCGCAATCGAAGGGTCGGCCGATAGCTTTACGGTCAGCCTGCAAGGTGTCCACCAAGCCGCCCTCGTCAGCGATGTGCGCAGCTTTCACATCGAACAGGGCAAAGCCCATATATTTGACGTTGAAACAGGCCTGCGCCGCGCGGCAGATACTGACAAATCAGTCTCTGCGGGCTGAGTTGCACCAGCGGTTTCTCTAAGTCGTCACATCCATTCGCGCAGCAGTCGATTGCGGTGCATCAGCAGCGCCTTTGAATGCCAACCAGCGACGCGCGAGACCGGGCTTAGAGCTGCCTTTCGCTGCAGCTTCTTTGAACGTCAAAGATCCTTTGGTGCACGCGGCCTAGTAGCTGTACTCGGCATAAATCCGTTTCAGATCACCGTCCCAGTCGCCGTTGTAGTGCGCCAAAAGCTCATCGGCGGGTGTCATGCCGCTCTCGACGCTTTCGTGAAGCGCATTCAGGAAATGGGTTTCATCGGCAATCAGGCCACCGGCGCCCGGTTTCGCCCGGGCCTTCAGACCTGCGTGAGAAATGGCCACGACCTCGCGCGCCAGATCATGCATGTTGATCCCGTCAACCTGCGCCTGCAAACCATCGACCGAGGCCGCCACACGCAACGCTTCGCGTTGTTCGGCGGTCCAGTTCTTGCAAAGATCCCATGCTGCATCCAAAGCGGTTTGGTCGTACATCAAGCCGGTCCAGAACGCTGGCAACGCACAAAGCCGCCGCCAAGGGCCACCATCCGCGCCGCGCATTTCAATGTACTGCTTTACGCGGGCCTCGGGGAACACGGTTGTCAGGTGATCGGCCCAGTCTGACAAGAGCGGTTTTTCCCCCGGCAGTGCAGGCAATTCACCTTTCAGGAAATCACGGAACGACATGCCCAGCGCGTCGATATACTTGCCATCGCGATAGACAAAATACATCGGCACATCGAGAACCCATTGCACCCATGCCTCAAACCCGAAACCCTCTTCGAACACAAATGGCAACATGCCTGTGCGCGCCGCATCCAGATCGCGCCAGATGCGTGACCGCCAAGATTTATGGCCGTTGACCTTGCCCTCAAAGAACGGGGAATTTGCAAAAAGGGCGCAGGCCACGGGCTGCAACGCCAAGGCCACGCGCATCTTTTGCACCATGTCCGCCTCGGACCCGAAATCGAGGTTCACCTGCACCGTACACGTCCGGCGCATCATCGCCGTCCCCATGGTGCCCACTTTTTCCATATAATTGTTCATCAGCTTGTAGCGGCCCTTGGGCATCAGCGGCATTTGCGCATGCGTCCACTCAGGCGCGGCCCCAAGGCCGATAAACTTTACGCCGATCTCATCCGAGACGGATTTGACCTCGGCCAGATGGACATTCACCTCGTCACAGGTCTGGTGGATGGTCTCGAGCGGTGCACCGGACAATTCCAAAGCGCCACCGGGCTCAAGGCTCACGTTGGCACCATCTTTGGTCAGGCCGATGATCTTGCCATCTTCCTCGACACGGTCCCAGCCGAAACGGCCCTCAAGCCCTTCAAGCACCGCTTTGATCGACCGCTCACCTTCATAAGGCAGCGGAAGCAGTGAATCCTGACAAAAGCCGAATTTCTCATGCTCGGTGCCGATGCGCCAATCTTCTTTGGGTTTGCACCCTTTGGACAGGACTTCGGCCAGTTGATCGTGATTCTCGATGGGGCCGCCGCCGGACTGAGGAATGGACATGAGGCAACGCTCCGCTGTTGATCAAGTGTTATCGGAGACCTGCACCAAGCTCGGTGTCAATGCAAGAGCGGCTTGACACGGCTCCATACTGTTACCCGCGCATCAGGTGTGTGTGACAGCACATCCAGCACGGTGTTGGTTTTGATGTCGGGCAAGGCGGCAAAGACGTCGAACAGACCTTCGGCCCCTGCCGCGTTGATCGGAATCGAGAGCACATGTCCGTCAATGCCCGTCAATATCCAGCTTGGGTCAGGATGGCTTGTGGGGTCTAACTCGAGCTTGCTCAGATCACCCACATCCATCACGCCGCCATCCAGCGGGCCGAAATAGGCAAGGCGCCGTTCCCTGATCTGCACCACGCCAGCGCCATCCCCGTCCTGAGCAAAGCGCGCGCGTTGCAGGGCTGCGACGGCCCAACCGGCACCCAGCACTATAAAGATCACACCGAGCCATTGGGTAATCCCAACACCCGTCAGCGCCCACCATATGCCAAAGACAGCGAGGCCTGCGGCGATGATGACCTCCTGCCAGTGCCGGAAAAAGGCGCGGACCTCGGGGCGGAAAAAATCATCCATAGATCACCTGTGGGTCTTGATAGATCAGAATACGGAAATCGCCTGTGCGGCGAAACCCGATCGCTTCATAGGCTTTGCAAGCTTGCGGTGAGGCGGCAAAAAGACTGGCATTTTTTGTGCCCGCATCGCGGGCCTGTGAAAGATGCAGCGCAACGGCACGGCGGGCATAGCCGCGCGCGCGCAGCGCGGGGGGCGTGTAGACGCCGCCGATCTGTACCGCTTCGGGCAGGACTGCGTTGAACCCCGTCATCGCGACAGGCGTGTTGCCTTCATACAGCACACGGTGGGTATCCGCTTCGATATAGCCAACAATATCTTTGACGGCGGTCATGGCATTATCCTCACCCGGCATCGGCAGCACTTCTTCCAGATAGGCACGCCGCCAGCCGACCACCAGTGCGCGCGGCGCATCTTTCAGGGGGGCCAGACGAAATCCGGTGACATCGGGGATAACCAGATCATCCAGCGACAAAGCATAGAGCGGCTCAGCCGTATCCAGCCCCGGATCACCCGATAGTCCCAAGACTGTGCGCAGGGCAGCAACCTGTGCGGCATCGCCCAAGACTCCCTTTATGCTATGTCCATGCAAAACCACCTTCACATCGCCCCATGGGCTGGTGGGGCATTGCGGGAACACCATGCCTTCCTCGGATATGCAGAGCACATCTACCAAAGCCCCCGCTTGCCAGCGCAGCCAGAACCGCATTGCACGTGGATGCCCTCCCGCCATGCCATACCGCCGCAGGTTCGACAGCGGGAACATGGATGTCGTGATGTGCCGGGTCAGGAAAGCCTCAATTGCCGGGCGGTCCGCGTCAACCGCAGGGATCATTGCCAGTCGCCCAGGGCCTGCTGCCAGACGGTCAGCGCAGCCACTGCCGCTGTATCCGCACGCAGAATGCGCGGGCCGAGGCTGACAGGATGCGCAAAAGCCAAGGCGCGCAAGCGATCACGTTCGGCAGGTGAAAACCCGCCCTCCGGTCCGATCAGGATCGCCCAAGGGCCATGCATGTCAGGGAGCGCCACAGGATCACCGATCAAAACTTCGTCACAAAACATCAACTGCCGCTCTGGCGGCCAGTCTTTGAGAATACGGTCCAGCTTTACCAGATCATCCACGGGCGGCACAAAAGTACCGCCACATTGCTCGGCGGCCTCGACGGCATGGGCCTGCAACTTATCCTGTCGGATCCGGTTTGCGCTTTGCGTGAAATCGGTTTGCACCGGACAAATCCGCGCCGCCCCCATTTCAACAGCTTTTTCGACGATAAAGGCCGTGCGTTCCTTACGGATTGGCGCAAACAGGAACCATAAATCAGGGGGATTTTGCTGGGGGTTGGTCTGGGCAGAACACAAAAGCACCCCACCCTTCTTGCCCGCCTTCACCACCTGCGCATCCCACTCACCATCAGCCCCGTTGATGAGCGACAGCACAGCGCCTTCCTCCAGCCGCATCACCCCGAAAAGGTAATGCGCCTGTTCGCGCGTCAGCGGAACCGTTTGCTCTTCCCCCAGAGCCTGATCTACATAAAGCCGAACCTTGGATGCCATGAGCGGACCATATGACCGAAAATTCCCAGATGCCAGAGCCGAGCAGCGCCGTTGCCGACGCCGTCAAAGACAATTGGGTGGACCGCCTAGCACCGCGCTTTAGCCGGCCCTATCTCCGGCTCAGCCGCGCTGACCGCCCGATCGGGACATGGTTGCTTTATCTGCCATGCCTTTGGGGCCTGTCGCTCGCGGTATTGGCGACGGACAGCTATGGCAGCCATGATCTTTGGACAATTGTCGGCTGCGGGATCGGGGCGTTCTTGATGCGCGGCGCGGGCTGCACTTGGAACGACATCACAGACCGCGATATTGACGGATCGGTTGCACGTACACGGTCGCGGCCTATTCCTTCGGGTCAGGTCACAGTGCGCGGTGCGCTGATGTGGATGGTCGCACAGGCGTTGGTCGCCTTCCTGATCCTGATCACGTTTTACCCGACCGCAATCATTCTCGGCATACTCGCATTGGCACCGGTGGCGATCTATCCTTTCGCAAAGCGTTTCACATGGTGGCCGCAGGTCTTTCTTGGCATCGCGTTCAACTGGGGGGCTTTGCTGGCATGGGCCGCACATACCAATAGCATCGGCCCTGTCCCCATCGTGCTCTACTTCGCAGGTATCGCATGGACGCTGTTTTACGACACCATCTATGCGTTTCAGGACGCCGAAGATGACGCGCTGATCGGGGTGAAATCCACCGCGCGGCTCTTCGGTGAAGACGCCCGCAAATGGCTGCGTTTCTTTTTGACTGTCACGATTGTGCTCTTTGGTCTGGCTGTCCTGCTTGCGGCCTCGGAACGGTCTATCCTGTCTTTGGTCATCGCCATCGGCGGGCCATGGGCGCTTGGCTGGCACCTGACATGGCAACTCAGCCGCTTTGACCCTGATGATAACGACGGATTATTGCGGCTCTTCCGTTCAAACAGGAACGCCGGACTAATCCCTCTGCCGTTTTTCGCCTTAGCTCTTCTGGTGTGATTGAACACCGCGACGACTGGGCCTATGCAGAGACCAAACGAGTAGTGGACCCAGATGCGCCTATCCGCCATTTTCATACGCCTGATTGTTTTCTCGGCCGCAGCCTTTTTGTCGGTCGCCGCAGCCCGCACAACGGTAGCGGTCGTCGAAGAGCGCTCTGTGATGGCGGTGCAAGAAACCCTCGTAGATCAAGGCTACGAATGGGCCTCGGTACTTGGTGACGGGCTTCAGGTCATCCTCGAAGGCGAGGCACCGACAGAGGCCGTACGCTTTCGGGCCATTTCGGCTGCTGGCGGCATGGTTGATGCAAGCCGCGTGATCGACAATCTTTCAGTCGCCGATTCGGCGATCATCCAGCCCCCGCAATTCGCAATCGAAATCCTGCGCAACAATGCCGGTGTCTCGCTGATCGGGCTGATCCCCGCTACAACCGACCGCGATGCGCTCGCCGAAAGGATCACCGATATCGCCGATGGCCTGCCGGTGACAGACCTTCTGGAGGTCGCGGATTACCCAACGCCACCGAATTGGCGCGCCGCAGTAAGCTATGCCCTGCGGTCGCTCGAGATTCTGAACAAATCAAAGATATCGGTGAACGCGAACCGCGTGATCGTGAATGCGATCTCTGACAGCCCCGAAGAAAAGCGCCGCTTTGAGGTCGCGCTGGCGCGTAACATGCCAGACGGGATCCGCGTCTCGGTCGAGATCAGTGCGCCACGGCCAGTCATTTCGCCTTTCACAACACGGTTTATTCTTGATGAGGAAGGCGCACGTTTCGATGCCTGTGCCGTCGACACCGAAGAGGCGCTGAGCCAGATCATGGCCGCCGCTTCCGAGGCCGGCTTTGATGCGCAGGCGAACTGTGTCTTTGCACTCGGCGCACCCTCACGGACATGGGGCGAGGCCGTTGCACAGTCTATAACTGCGGTAAAAAACATTGGTGGCGGCACGATCACTGTCTCTGACACAGACGTCACGCTCATCGCTCCCGCGGGCACCGGACAAGCCACATTTGACAACATTGTAGGCCGTCTGGAAAACTCGCTCCCCGATGCCTTCGCCCTGACGGCTGAACTGCCCGATCTGCCAAGCGATACGGCCGAGGAACTGCCCCAGTTCACGGCCACGCTCAGCCCCGAGGGTGAGGTGCAACTGCGCGGACGCGTGCCGGATGACATCACCAATACGGTCGTCGAGAATTTCGCCAGCGCCCGCTTTGCCCAGCGCAATATCACGATGGGAACACGGGTGGCCGAGGGTCTGCCAGCGGGCTGGTCGGTCCGCGTTCTTGCAGGGATCGAGGCGCTCTCGGAGCTTTCCAATGGCGCGGTGATCGTGGAGCCGGAAAATATGACAGTCCGCGGCAATACCGGCAACGAAAATGCCAGCGCCGCAGTCTCACGGTTGCTGATCGAAAAGCTGGGGCAGACCGCCGATTTTGATATCGACATCACCTATGTCAAAGAACTTGACCCCATCGCAGGCCTGCCCACACCAGAAGAGTGCATCGCCCAGATTATCGCGGCAACCGAAGGACGCAAAATCACCTTCGACCCTGGATCAGCAGACCTAACCATCGACACACAACCTGTCGTCGATGACATTGCAGACATCCTGAAGAAATGCGGCGATCTTCGGATCAGGGTGTCCGGCTTTACCGATAGTCAGGGGCGTGAAGTGATGAACCAACAGTTGTCCCAAGACCGCGCCGATGCGGTTCTGACAGCTTTGCGCGCACGCCGGGTGCCGGTCTCTACTTTCGAATCCATTGGTTTTGGCGAGGAAAATCCGATTGCCGACAATGACACCGAAGAAGGCCGCGAGGCAAACCGGCGCATTGAGTTCAGCCTGATCCTGCCGGAACCGCCCGCCGAGGACGTGTCGGTCCTTGATGAACTCGCCGAGGAATTGACCGAAGAAGAGGCCGCGACAGATGCAGATGACAGCGCAGCAGAAAGCGAATAGACGAAACCAATGAACAGAACAGAATTCATCATCGCAACGGCCGTTATCCTTTTTGTGGCCTTTGTTCTGGGTTGGTTTGCAAGCTGGCTGGTGAACCGCTTTACGCGCGTGACCAAAGCGGAGATCGGCGAATTGGACAAGATGGCCCAAGCGCTGCACGAAGCCGAGGAAACCCGCGATCAGGCGATCACCTATCTGCAACAACGCGAAGCCGAGATCACCAACCAGCTCAGCCAGACCGAAGCCGAGCTGCGCGCTGCAATGGACGGTTTGCGGGAAGCACGCCAGGAAGCCGAAGAACTGCGCGGCTATATTGAACGCAAAGAAGGTTAAAACGCGCTAGCGCGGGGCGGCTGCGCGTTTCAGGCGGTCATTGATTGCCTGCCCCAATCCATGATCCGGAATAGGTGAAACGGCAATCTTGTCGGCCCCCATCGCGTCAAGCTGATGCAGACAGGCAAAAAGACGCGCCGCCGCCTCGGTCAGATCGCCCGCAGCAGACAGGTTCAGATCCGCATCCACCGGACCAAACCCCAGCAGGACTTCGCCCTCTTCGGCGTAAGGTGCGTTTAAACGCACCTTACCGCGCGGCGCGTAATGCGATTCCAACTGCCCGGGTGCGGTCGGCATGGCCGGATCTGCCGGACGCGCCAGAGGACGCCCCAAACAGGCCTCAAGCGCCTCGCGGGGAATACCACCTGCGCGCAACAAAGCCGGTTCACCCACGCAATTCACAATCGTTGATTCCACGCCGACCGGGCAGGCGCCCCCATCCACGACGGCATCAATCCTGCCCCCCAGCCCAGCCGCAACATGCGCGGCTGTCGTCGGGCTGATACGGCCCGAGGGATTGGCCGAAGGTGCGGCCACAGGACCACCAAAACGCGCCAGCAACCCGAGTGCGACAGGATGGTCCGGAACGCGGACTCCCAAAGTCCCAAGTCCCGCCGTCACAAGTTGTGACACCCCTGCATCGGCCCGCAGTGGCAGCACCAGCGTCAGCGCACCGGGCCAGAACGCCTGCGCCAGTGCGCGGGCTGTGTCATTGAAAACGCAAAATGTCTCGGCCCCCGCCAAATCTGCCACATGCACAATTAGCGGGTTAAAGCTGGGGCGGCCCTTGGCGGCAAAAATCTTTGCGACTGCCGTATCATTGCGCGCATCCGCACCCAGCCCGTAGACCGTCTCGGTCGGAAATGACACCAATCCGCCACCCGCCAACAAGGCCGCAGCCTTCTCCAAACCGGCAACATCCGGCGGCAGTATCAGGGATTGTTCATCGGTCATGACGTGGCGTTTTGGTTGATGGGTGGCCGCACTACGATAGGTTAGCCGCATAGCGGATGCTTAGCCCGCACCTTGGCCTTTGCCAAGCGGCTGCATAATTTGGAGATGAAGCAATGCCTTATCGCGCGCCTGTCAGCGATTTCCGGTTTTTGATGGACCATGTGGTCGGCTTTGATCAGGTCACAGCGACCGATCATTTTTCTGAAGCCACGCCTGATATGACCCAAGCGATTCTCGCCGAAGCTGCCAAGATGTCCGAAGACATCATCGCCCCGCTGAACCGCGCGGGCGATCTGCACCCCGCCCATCTTGAGAACGGCATTGTGCGCACCAGCCCCGGTTTTGCCGAAGGGTACGACGCTATCGCGACAGGTGGCTGGATCGGCATGTCCGCCAGCCAGACGAACGGCGGCCTTGGCCTGCCCATGACACTCACAACGTCGGTCAATGAAATGCTCGCCGGCGCCTGCCTTGCGCTGCAACTCAGCCCGCTGATGACCCAAGGCCAGATCGAGGCGCTGGAACACCATGCCTCGGACGCGATCAAGGACCTCTACATTCCCAAGCTGATTTCCGGCGAATGGAGCGGCACGATGAACCTGACAGAACCGCAAGCGGGGTCTGATGTGGGTGCATTGCGCACCAAGGCCGAACCCAATGGCGACGGGACTTATGCGATCACCGGTCAGAAAATCTATATCAGCTGGGCCGACAATGATTTCACGCAGAACGTCTGCCACCTTGTGCTGGCACGCCTGCCGGACGGTGTGGCGGGCACCAAGGGTATCAGCCTGTTCATGGTCCCGAAACTGATCCCTGATGCAGATGGCAACCCCAGCACACCGAATGATCTGCGCGTGGTCAGCCTTGAACACAAAATGGGCTTGCACGGCTCGCCCACCGCGGTAATGGAATATTCCGGCGCCACAGGTTGGCTAGTGGGCGAAGAGCACGGTGGCATGGCCGCGATGTTCACCATGATGAACAACGCGCGGCTGGGCGTCGCAACCCAAGGCGTCGGCATCGCCGAGGCGGCGCTGCAACACGCCCTCGCCTATGCCCAAGACCGCAAACAGGGCAAAGCGCCCGGAAGCGGGGCGATCCTTGAACATGCTGACGTGCGGCGCATGCTGACTACTATGAAGGCCGACACCTATGCCGCCCGCGCAATCACTTTGATGAACGCTATGGCGATCGACATGGCACATGCCACAGGCAGCGCCGAATGGCAGGCGCGTGCAGCCTTCCTGACACCCATCAGCAAAGCTTTCGGTACCGATGTGGGCTGCGAAGTTGCAGCGACCGGTATTCAGGTCCACGGCGGCATGGGCTTTATCGAGGAAACCGGCGCCGCCCAATACGCCCGCGACGTGCGCGTAGCCACGATTTACGAGGGCACCAACGGCATTCAAGCCATGGACCTTGTGGCGCGCAAACTGATGGACGGGGGCGAGGCCGCATTCCGTATCCTAGAAGAGATCGAACAGGGTGCCGAAGCTGCCAAAGCAAGCCATCCACAACTGGCCGAAGCGGTCTGGCAAGCGGCAGAGAGCCTGCGTGAAACCACTGAATGGCTGGCCACTCAGGACGATCTGAACGCCCGCTTTGCAGGGGCCGTCCCCTATCTGCGGGCCTTTGCGCGGGTTCTTGGCGGACATGTGCATCTTGCCAGCGCCGTCAAAGGCGATGCCAGCCGCGCCCGCCTTGCAACCTTCTACATTAAACGTATGCTTCCCGAACACACAGGCCTTTTGGCACACACTCGTGAAGGGGCAACTGATCTTATGGCCATCACCGCAGACGATCTTGCCGCATAATGCCTGACGACCAACGCGGCATCCGGTATCCTTTTCAGGATCTGCCCGCAGAGGGTGAGGCAATCACGGTCGCACCAGACGTGCTGTGGATGCGCCTGCCCCTGCCGATGAAACTGGATCACGTCAACGTCTACGCGCTGGACGACGGCGACAGCTGGACAGTGATCGACACAGGCTTTGCGTCCAAACGCGGGCGGGCGAACTGGAGCACTCTGCTGCAAGGTCCGCTGGCTGGCAAACCTGTGGGACGCGTCGTTGTCACCCACCACCATCCCGATCACGTCGGGCTAGCCGCGTGGTTCATGGACCAAGGTGCAAGTCTTGCCATGCCGCGCACCGGCTGGCTGATGGCGCGGATGCTGACGCTGGATGTGCAAGAAGTGCCAAACGCGCAAGCGCTGCATTTCTATACCCGCGCAGGGATGGACCCCGCGGTGCTGGAAAGCCGCAAAACCGAACGTCCCTTTAATTTTGCCGATTGCGTCGCTCCGCTGCCGCTGGGTTACACCCGTCTCGTGGATGGCGACACAATCACAATGGGCGGGCGCACATGGGATATCCGCATGGGCGACGGCCACGCCCCCGAACACGCAACATTCTGGAGCCAAGACGACAATCTGGTCATCGCTGGAGACCAGCTTCTGCCGTCAATCAGCCCGAACCTCGGCGTCTACCCCACAGAACCCGAGGCCGATCCCGTCACCGACTGGCTGACCTCCTGCGAAAAGTTTCAAAGCGTGGCACAGAATGATCACCTCGTGCTTGGTGGCCATAAACTGCCGTTCACGGGGCTGCCGACGCGGCTGGCGCAACTGATCGACAATCACCACGGCGCGCTGAAACGCCTGATGGAGCACCTGACGGAACCCCATAGCGCGGGCGAGTGTTTCATCCCACTTTTCAAACGTAACATCAGCGGGGGCGAATACGGTCTGGCGTTGGTCGAGGCGGTCGCCCACCTTAATCACCTGCACCAGGCGGGCCTTGTGACACGGCAACTGCGCGATGATGGCGCATGGGCTTATCAGGCGGCCTAGGCCGCGACCAATCCATCCAGCGTTTTTACCCCTGCGACCGTCATCGCACACATCGTGTCGGTCGGAATGGCACTCCACCGTGCAGCAGTCCCGCACAAAGGCTCGGACGCGAGCGAACGGCCGCCATTATCCAGTACACCCGAGGCATAAAGTGACGGTGCGTTGCCGGTAGTCGCATGGCGGAACGCGAAAAGCGTTTCTCCATCGGAGAAAACACACGTGATCTTGATAGGGCCATTATCACCGGCAGGGCCGATTTGCGCCAGCGTCGCGCGCATCGCCGCAGCCGGATCAGCCTCGAGCCCGTTTGCCAGCAGGGTGAAGAAAATCATCTCGCTGTCGGTTGTACCCTGCATCGCCTCAAACAGTTGATCGGGGAGTGCGGCCAGCATACGACGCCGGATCGCTTTGAAATGCGGGATCTGGCCATTATGGCAAAACGACCATTTACCAAACTTGAACGGATGACAGTTCGCGCGGCTGGTCTCGCCCACGGTAGAGGCACGGATATGCGCGATGAACAGACGCGAATGTACCATGCGGCACAGGTTTGTCAGGTTCTCATCCGCCCACGCAGGCAGGACATCACGGTAAAGGCCGGGGGCTTTATCCGCGCCATACCAGCTGATCCCGAAGCCGTCACCATTCACGGTCAGCTTGGCTTCATTCGCATGCTGGCTTTGCGCCAGCAACGAATGGGCAGGACGCACAATAATATTCTCGAGCGGGATTTCAGGGCCGGTATAGGCCGCGATACGGCACATATCAGTGGCGGCTTTCGATCCGGGCGTGAAGGCGCTTGAGAATGCGGCTAGCGGTGGTCTCACACAGCGCGGGCACAATCGCATGGACCAAAGCGGCAAGCGCAGCGGTGCCCAACCAGAACGCAAAGCCGAATGCAAAACGCATGTGCTGGAAATAGGTCTCATCCACGGTGGCAGGGTGATCCAAGAAAAGGGAGGCGAGCGGGTTTTTGCGGGATGAGGTGTGCGATGCGTCAGACATGAGAGCGGGTTCCTTTTTTGCTTTCCAGCAAACTATCGAAGACCGGCTGCGCAGCGATCCCAAATATGATTGCCTAATCTAATCGTTTTGGGATAATGTCCCAATTATGAGCCATTCTCTGGACACTATAGACCGCGCAATCCTGCGGATCATTCAAACCGATGCCACACTGTCGGTCGATGACATCAGCGACGCCGTGAACCTGTCGCGCAATGCCTGCTGGCGGCGGATCAAAGCGCTCGAACAGTCGGGTGTTATCAAAGGGCGCGTCGCATTGGTCGATCCCGCCAGCGTGGGGGTACCATTGACGGCAATGGTCCTGATCCGCACGAACGCCCATGACGCGGATTGGATGAAGCGCTTTCAAACGACGCTACACAGTTTTCCGGAAGTGGTCGGCGCCTACCGGATGACGGGGGATCTTGATTATGTCTTGCGTGTCCGCGTGGCAGACGTGCCGGCCTATGACGCCTTCTACAAACGCCTGACCTCACGGATTTCTGTCTCGGATATCTCGGCCAGTTTCGTTATGGAGGAGATCAAGGAAACAACCGCGGTGCCGCTATGACAAAGACGACTATGGAAATTGAAACGTCAGCCGAATTGCTGGAAAACGACATCCTGCCAAAGTGCCGCGAGATCCACACGAACCCTGACGCGCAAACCCTCACGGCGCATAAAACACCCAAAGCACTCAAAACGCCCAACGCGCAAAAGAGCCCCGCGCAATGGGCCTATGAGCGGATCATCATGTACATCCAGAACTTTGAAGCGCAGCTGGACAACGATCACGAGGTCGGACTGGGCCTTGCCGGTGGCAACACTGGTGTGATCAAGATCGAGGGTCTGGGCTATTATGACCCCGACATCGTGACGTATTACGGCATCGACAACAGCGGCGCACGCACCCAGCTGATCCAACATGTGAGCCAGCTGAATGTGACCCTGGTCGCGAGCCCAAAACACAGTGACCAGCCCGAACCCACACGGATCGGGTTTCAACTGGCCACGGCTTTGGATAACGACGCAGATGTGACCACCTGACCGCGTGACAGCACGAAATGAATCGGCTATGCGCAGTACAAACAGATAACGAAGGAGCCAACCGATGGCTGACCACAAACACGGTGAAATGGATATTACTGTTCAGGAAAAAACCTTTGAGGGTTTCATGAACATGACAACGAAGGCAACGATCGCGATTGTTGTTTTCCTGATTTTCCTCGCGCTGATCGCTGTATAATCTGTCGTGAACCGGCGCAGTTTTCTAGTCGGCCTGCCTCTGGCGCTTTCAGCCTGCACCGCCCAAGAGGTGTGGGCCCCTGAGGATGTCGTGACGCGGGCAATCCACCGTAAGCCCGGACGCAATTACCTGACGCTTTATACGATGAAGTATGTGCGCACTGATGCCGGCGCTCATACCGCACTACTGATCAACGCGAGCCAGCGGGTGCTTTTTGATCCTGCGGGCACGTTCGAGCAAGAGGTCATGCCTGAACGCAATGACGTGCTCTTTGGGGTCACCCCACGGCTGGAGAAGTTCTACGTCAGCTTCCACGCACGAGAGACATTTTACGTCGTCGGACAAACGGTTGACGTCTCACCCGAAGTTGCCGAACAGGCGCTGAACATCGCGCTTGTTTCCGGCCCGGTCCCTCAGGCGAACTGCGCCCGCGCGACGTCACGCCTGCTGCGACAGCTTCCAGGGTTCGAAAGCATTAATCAGTCTTGGCGGCCGAACAAAGTCGAAAAAGACTTCGCAGAGCTTCCCGGTGTCACCACCTTGGAGTACCGCGAAAACGACTCTGATGACAAAACCCTCGCACTGGCAGAGATCTCGGCCATCCTCAGAGAACGGCCGTGATCCCAATTCCGGCGTAAAGCGTGATGGCACCGGCGAAAATGGCCCATAGCACGTTGCGTGTCCAAAGGCCGGCCGCGACCGTGGCAATTGCCGCCAGCATCCGCACAGGATCAAACTGCCCATCGGTTGCCGCCGGCCAGAGCACCAAAGGCGCCACCATCGCGGGCAGAACGGCAACAGGTGTGTAGCGCAGCAGGCGCAGCACAAACTGCGGCATCGGACGGTCACCGATCAGACCCAAAAACGAGAACCGGATCAGAAATGTCCCAATCCCCATCAGCGCGATAATCGTCCAGATTTCAACCGTCGAGTAATTCATTGCGCACGCTTCTCCAGCCAAACCTCGACCAATGCGCCGGTCAGCATCGCCGTCCCCGCCGCAATCAACAGGCCTGTTCCCGACGGCAACCCCACCAGTAACACTCCCACTGACACCGATACCGCTGCCGCTGCGGCATGCGCCAGCGATTTCACCATAGGGGCGACCAACGCCAAGAACATGATAGGCATAATGAAATCCAGCGCCCAAGCGTCCGAGATCGACTTGCCTGCCACAACGCCAACATATGTCATTAAAAACCACAGCGGCGTAATTGGCGTAGCTGCTCCGACAAAATAGGCAAACCGTTCGGGCACGCTCATCGCTGGGAGCGCCTCATAACGCGAGATCGACAAAAGATAGGGCTGATCGAAGTTCAGATAGGCGACACAGGCCCGCTGCCATAAAGGGGCAGCCCCCAGATAGGGCACAAGCGATGCCGAATACATCGCCATCCGCAGGTTGACCGCCAACGCCGCCAACAAGACAAAGGCAATGCTCGCGTTTTCAACCATCATCTGCAGGGCGGCAAACTGCGACGCGCCTGCAATGACGAGCACCGAAAACCCCATAACCTGTGCCAAGGTCAGGCCTGCATCGGTGGCGATCACACCAAACACCATGGCAAAAGGTGCGGCGACCAGAATGAATGGCGCACCATCGCGCAGCCCGGCCCAATAGGCCGAAGTTGCAGGTGTTTTCATGGTAGAAGTCGTCATGGCTTTGCCCTAGCCTCACGCAGGTTATATCTGCCTTTACCCATGCGCACAGGAAATGACAATTGGCACAGAACTTCGATACCTCTGGCTACCTGATCGCCCCTGATCCGGGTGCTGCGCGCCTGACGCGGGCGGTCACCGGCACGGATCAGACAGGGGCAACTGTTGCACTGAACGTGGTTGAGGAACGCCCGCTGACAATCTTTCTCAATTCCCAGGAAATTGTCACCGCCATGACGATAGGCGACTATCCCGCCTATCTGGCACTTGGTTTTTTGCGCAATCAGGGCATGTTGCGCGCGGATGATGTGATCACAGGTGTGGACTACGACGAAGAGCTTGAAACCGTTGTGGTGCGCACCGAAGCGCAAACCAGCTATGAAGACAAGCTCAAGAAAAAAACCCGCACCAGCGGCTGCGCTGTCGGCACGGTCTTTGGTGACATGATGGAAGGGCTTGAAGGTGTCACGCTGCCACCTGTCCAGATCCGCACATCCGATCTTTACGCGCTGGCCGCACAGATCAACCGCACCCCCTCACTCTATCTCGAAGCCGGCGCAATCCACGGCACGATCCTGTGTCAGGACAACCGTCCGCTGGTCTATATGGAGGACGTGGGCCGCCACAACGCCGTCGATAAAATCGCAGGCTGGATGCTCTCCGAAGGGATCAGCGCTGCTGACAAAATTCTCTACACTACAGGCCGTCTGACTTCCGAGATGGTGATCAAAACCGCGATGATGGGCATCCCTGTCCTCGCCTCCCGCTCCGGCTTCACCGCGTGGGGGGTTGAGATCGCCAACCAGATCGGCCTGACGCTGATCGGGCGCATGAAAGGGCAACGTTTTGTCTGCCTCTCGGGCGAAGAGCGCCTGATCCGTGACGCGGACCCCGCCCTGATCGCCGATGAGCCCCGCAAAATGGGACGTAAGGCAAGCACATGAGCATCGCATCATCTTGCCCCATATACTCCCGCCGGAGGCTCCAACAGACAACCAACACGCAGGTTTCCCGATGAAGCACCCCCTCGGCGTCATTCTCGCAGGCGGTCAGGCCACACGCATGGGTGGGGGCGACAAGGGACTGCTGCCTTTGGGCAGCGGCACAATCCTGTCGCATGTGATCGACCGACTGGAACCGCAGGTCGCAGGCCTCGCGTTGAACGCCAACGGGGATCCCGCACGCTTTGCCCACCTAAACCTGCCGGTAATCGCTGACAGCATCGACGGGTTCGCGGGCCCCCTCTCGGGTGTGCTCGCGGGGCTGGACTGGGCCGCCACACAAGGGGCCAGCCATATCGTGACAGCCGCGGCTGACACGCCTTTCTTTCCATGCGATCTGGTGCCGCGCCTGTTGCAAGCCGCCGAAGATGCGGGCACGCAAATTGCCCTGTCCCGCACGCCGGATGGCCGCCACCCCACCTTCGGGCTCTGGCCCACCGTCCTGCGCGATGACCTGCGCGCAGCCCTCAATGACGGGTTGCGCAAGGTCGTGCTGTGGACAGATCAACACGGCTGCGCCACTGCCGCATTCCCTGACGACTCTGCCTTTTTTAACGTCAACACCCCTCAGGACCTCGTACAAGCGGAACATATGCTATGAAAATCTACGGCGTCACGGGCTATAAGAACGCAGGCAAGACCGGCCTCATGGAACGGCTGGTTACAGAGATCACAAGCCGCGGCTTCACTGTCTCGACCCTGAAACACGCGCACCACAGCTTTGATGTCGACCACCCCGGCAAAGACAGCTATCGCCACCGCCACGCTGGTGCCCATCAAGTGCTGCTTTCATCAGCGACCCGCTGGGCACTTATGACGGAATTGCGCGACAATGACGAAGTCCCGCTTGCTGATCTTCTGGCAAAACTCGACCCTGTCGATCTGATTTTGGTGGAAGGTTACAAACGCGACGCCCATCCTAAAATCGAGGCCTATCGCGCTGAAAACAAGCACCCCGTTCTGGCCCAAGAAGACCCCACCGTGCGTGCCGTCGCAAGTGACTGTGCGCTTGACGTGACACAACCACGCTTTGATCTGAATGATACCAAGGCCATCGCCGATTTCATCCTCTCCGAGGTCGGCCTGTGATCTTCGACACTTTCCTCATGGTCGACTGGTCGGGCGGCAATGACCGCGGGGCGACCCCGAAGAAAGACGCCATCTGGGTCTGTGCAGCACGCGGCGGCATGGCCGATGCCCCCCTTTACATGCGCAACCGCCACGTTGCCGAAGAATGGATTACCGATTTTCTGAAAGCGGAGACAGACGCAGGCCGCCGCGTCCTTGCCGGTTTCGACTTTGCCTTTGGCTACCCCGCTGGTTTTGGCAGAACCTTGATCGGCACCGATGATCCCTTCGCTTTGTGGGACTGGTTCGCCGCGCGCGTGCAGGACGACCCCAAGTCCAACAACCGCTTTGATCTGGCTGGTGACATCAACGCACACTTCCCCGGCACAGGCCCCTTCTGGGGCAACGGGCTGCAACGCGATATTCCGCATCTGCCGCGCAAAGGATTGGCACGCGACGGCCACGGCATGCCTGAGAAACGCAAAGCTGAAGAGCAGGCCAAAGGCGCGTTCCCCGTCTGGCAGCTGTCGGGTGCGGGGGCGGTAGGCAGTCAGGTGATCATGGGATTGCCCATGCTCGCCCGCCTGCGCAAAACCTTTGGCGAGACACTCACCACTTGGCCGTTCGAACCGCTCTCGACACCTATCGCACTGGTCGAAATCTGGCCCTCGCTGATCGCAAAAAACATCGCCGCAACCCTGCCCGAGGGTCAGATCAAAGACGCGCATCAAGTGCAGGTCATGGCCGAGACGCTTTCGGCGATGACCGCAGAAAACCTTGCCCGCCTCCTCGACGTACCCGCCAACACAGAAGGCTGGATTCTCGGCCTTGGCCATGAAGCGCTGCTGACACAAGGGGCCCTTCCGCCCCCGCTGAAAAACGACTGCTTTGCGATGCCGCAAGGCGCACATTGGACACCTGTCGACACGGCCCTCGACCATTTGCGCCGCGAGCTGTCCTGCGTCACAGGCACGCGGAACATCCCCCTCAAAGACGCCGCGAACTGTATTCTGGCAGCGGATGTCGTGGCTGCACGCGCGCATCCGCCCGCCCCCAATGCCGCCGTTGACGGCTATGGTTTCGCAGGCCCCGCCCCCGAAGGCATCAACCGCTTGCCCTTGGTGCAAGGCCGCGCGGCGGCAGGCGCACCATTTGCCGGAAACGTCCCCGCAGACCACGCGATCCGTATTCTGACAGGGGCGAACCTGCCGCAAGGCGTCGACACCGTGGTGCTGCAAGAAGACGTCAGCGCGACCGCCTCGGACGTCAGCTTTCACGGCCCTATCAAACAGGGCGCGAATGCGCGCAAAGCAGGCGAGGATATGCAGGCAGGGCAGGTCATCCTGCATGCAGGGCGCAAGCTTACCGCAGCAGACATTGGAACGATGGCCGCTGCCGGTGTGAACAAACTTCGCGTTCATCAGCAATTGAAGGTTGGCATTCTCTCGACCGGTGACGAGCTGCGCGATCCCGGCGACGCGACGACCGACGGCCAGATCTTCGATGCAAACCGCCCCATGCTATCGGCTTTGGTCGGGCAATGGGGTTACGATGTGATCGACCTTGGCCGCGCGCCTGACAACCGTGACCGCCTGCGCAACATTCTGGATGACGCTGCACGCCGCTGCGATGTGATCGTGTCATCCGGCGGCGCATCTGCGGGGGACGAGGACCATATGTCTGCCCTGCTCGAAGACACAGGGTCCTTCGCGCTTTGGCGGATTGCCATGAAACCCGGACGCCCGCTTGCCATGGGACAATGGCAGGGTAAGCCCGTCTTCGGCCTGCCCGGTAATCCGGTTGCGGCGATGGTTTGCGCGCTGGTCTTTGTCGCGCCTGCTCTGCGGGTTCTGGCAGGTGGCACATGGCAAACCCCCGCGCGCTATATGGTGCCCGCCGGTTTCACCAAATCCAAAAAGGAAGGCCGTCGTGAATACCTGCGCGCGCGGATCGAAAACGGCACCGCAGTGGTTTTTCCCTCCGAAGGATCAGGCCGCGTATCCGGGCTTAGCTGGGCAACAGGGCTTGTGGAGCTCGCTGATCCGGCGCAAAAGGTCGCACCCGGTGATCCGGTTGCGTTTCTTCCATTCCATAGTTTTGATGCATGAAAATTACTGTTGGCATACCCGAAAAAGACCGCGAGGAAGCGGCTATCCTTTACTGGGATGCCTTTGGTGAGAAGCTCGGCTTTACGATGGGCCCCAAATATCAGGCATTGATGTTTGTGCGCTCGGTTCTGCGACCAGATCATGGCATCTGCGCCCATGACGACAACGGACGGCTGTTGGGCATTGCGGGTTTCAAGACCGCGCAAGGGGCTTTGGTTGGTGGCGATTTCAACGACCTGCGCAAGGTCTATGGCTGGGTCAGTGCCGCTATTCGTTGTTCGCTTCTGTCCTTGCTGGAACGCGACACCGAAAATGAGCGCTTCTTGATGGATGGGCTTTTTGTCGCCCCCGAAGCGCGTGGTAAGGGCGTGGGCACTGCGCTGCTGGACGCGATCGTGGATGAGGCACGGCGGCGGGGCTTTGATCAGGTCAGACTGGATGTGGTCGACACCAACCCGCGCGCCAAGGCGCTTTACCGGTACGTGGGTTTCAAAGAGGTCAAAACCAGCAAAATCGGCCTTTTGAAACACGTCTTTGGCTTCAGCGCCTCAACGACAATGGTCCGTGACGTCTAGCCCGCACCAATCAACGCACCCGCACCAAAGACCAGCGCACCGCCCAGAACCACCTGAAAAATGGCCTTGAGCCAAGGTGTCTGCATATAGCGGTTCTGGATCCAAGCGATCGCCCAAAGCTCGACGAAGACGACCATCAATGCGATAATCGTAGCGGTCCAGAAATCGGTGATGAGATAGGGCAAAGCATGGCCCAGCCCCCCGATTGTTGTCATCACGCCCGCCGCCAGACCGCGTTTGTATGGCGATCCGCGGCCCGAGATCTGGCCGTCATCCGAAGCGGCTTCCGTGAAGCCCATCGAGATGCCGGCACCTACCGATGCTGCCAAACCGACAAGGAAGGTGGTCCATGTGTCTTGGGTCGCGAAAGCCACCGCAAAGATCGGCGCAAGGGTCGATACCGAGCCGTCCATCAAGCCGGCAAGCCCCGGCTGTACCCATGTCAGCACGAACTGCCTGTGCGCCGCCGTCTCTTCCTCTGATTTGGTGTCACCCGCAAGATGCACTTCGGCCAGTTCCTGGGCCTTGTCCGAATGACCTGCCTCGGCAGCCGCGAGATCACCCAAGAGTTTACGCGTTGCCGCATCGGTCGTTGCAGCGGCAGCCGCCAGATAGAACCGCTCCGCATCACGCTCCATCTGGGCGGCCTCATCACGGATGCGTTCAAGCCCGAGGTTTTCGACCAGCCAGACTGGACGGCGGGCATAGAAGCCCGAAACATGTTCGCGGCGGATCAGCGGGATCACTTCGCCAAAACGTGTGCGGTGCAAATCAATCAGCCGTTGGCGGTGGCCGTCCTCTTCTTTGGCCATCCCGTCAAAGATGGCCGCTGAGGCGGGGTATTCCGCACGCAGCCGTTCAGCATAGCCACGATAGATACGGGCATCATCTTCTTCCGATGAAATCGCCAGCGCCAGAACCTCTTGCTCTGACAGTTCGCTAAAGCGGCGGCGGTAACCGAATGATTGCAACATACGTGCGATCCTTTCTTAGAATGGTTCTAAGTTAGGATCTGTAGCAGAAATCTCAAGCAAAAAGGCAAAACAAATCATTCACTAAATGTCTTGCAATCTGAACTAAACGGTTTAGATAGGGGTCACGCACAGAAAAAGCAGGACTCAGCCATGTCTCGTCTCTTCTTTATCCTGATCGCCGCTGGCATCGCCGTTGCTGCCGGCGCCGTGTCTGCCCAGTCAACGCAGACGGATACATCCACACAAACCCAAACGTCTCAACCTTCACCTGAGACGACCAAAGGATGTGCCAACCTTGGCACGCTTTCCAGCGAGACTTGCACCCTGCTGGGCAAGTAGCGCTGTAGCAGCGATGGGGTTATATTCTCCTGGCGCCCTGTCGCTGCTATGTCCTTGCCGCTAGTGAACTGATCGCTTTATGATGAAGTCCTGTAAGGAGCCCAAGATGCCCGACGGTACAATCGAACCCAAAAAAGGACGGAAATTTGATCAGGTGCTGGAAGGCGCCCGACATGTCTTTTTATCCGACGGTTTTGAAGGGGCCTCGGTTGATGATATCGCCAAGGCAGCAGGTGTGTCAAAGGCAACGCTCTATAGCTATTTCCCCGACAAGCGCTTTTTGTTCATGCAAGTGGCCAAAACCGAATGCGCCCGTCAGGCCGAACATGCGATCGAAACGATCAATATGGATGCGCCCGTGCGGCAGGTGCTGAATGCGATTGCGATCGACATGGTCGATTTCATCACATCACAATTCGGCAAACGCATTTTCCGGATTTGTGTGGGCGAAAGTGACCGTTTCCCGGAGTTGGGGCGTGAGTTTTACGAAAGCGGCCCGCTTTTGATCCGTGGCCGATTGGTGGATTTCTTCCACAGAGCCGTGGAAAATAACGAATTGGCGATCACCGATTTCGAACTGGCGGCGGAACAATTCCACGAACTCTGCAAAGCCGACCTGTTTCCGCGCATGGTGTTCAACATGGATGATGAGTTCACGCCAGCCGAGAAACAGCGCGTGATCGACGGTGCTGTTGATATGTTCATGGCGCGCTACGGGGTTTAATCCAGCCGCCGCACCTCGACATTGCGCCCTTGGGCTTTTTTGATCTCGAACCGCCCGGTCTTTTCCAGCAAATCGCTCAGTTTTGGGCTGCCATAGGTACGCGGATCAAAGTCCGGACTGGCTCGGGTAATATACTGACCAAGCTGGCCAAGCGAAAACCACTCGCCCTCGGGATCAATACTATTCATTGCCTTGATCACCAGCGGGATCGCCTCGGACGGCGGGTGGCGGTCATTTGAGGTTTGCGCGGACTTTCCGGTTTTCTGAGGTTTGTCCGCTTCTTTTTCGGCGCTGACGATATTCTCGATCAGGATAAAGCGATTGCAGACATTGCGCAGACTGACCGGCGCTTTGCTTTCACCGATGCCGATCACCTCAACCCCGTTTTCGCGCATGCGGTTGGCAAGCGCGGTGAAATCACTGTCTGACGAAACCAGAACAAAGCCGTCAAAACGGCCTGTGTGCAAAATATCCATCGCATCAATCACCAGCCCGATATCGCTGGCATTCTTGCCCTTGGTATTGGCGGTTTCCTGATTGGCGACCATGCCCAACTCCATGACCACCTTTTTCCAATTGCCCAGCGCGGGACTGGACCAATCGCCGTAGACACGACGTAACGCAGGCTCACCGTAGGTCGTGATCTCGCGCATGATATCGGCGGCATATTTTGCGGGAATATTATCGGCATCAATCAAGACGGCCAGCAGCATACGGTCTTTGGACAAGGGGGTTTTCCTAGACTTGGGATAATTTGAAATCGCGACGACGACAGACGAACGCTACCGCGTTCGGTTCAAAGATGGAACCAAGTTCCCTCAAACGCAAAAGGCCCGATCAACGACCGGGCCTTTGTGACCATTACGTGTGTTCTAAAACTCGACGACAGCGCGAATTGATTTGCCCTCATGCATCAGATCAAAACCCTTGTTGATGTCGTCAAGGCTCAGCTTGTGGGTAATCATCGGATCAATCTCGATCTTGCCCTGCATGTACCAGTCCACGATCTTGGGCACATCTGTCCGGCCGCGCGCACCACCAAAGGCGGTTCCGCGCCAACTGCGGCCTGTCACCAACTGGAACGGCCGTGTTGAAATCTCGGCACCTGCGGGTGCCACACCGATGATGATGCTTTCGCCCCAACCCTTATGCGCCGCTTCCAGTGCTGTGCGCATCACACCTACGTTGCCAGTCGCATCAAAGGTATAATCGGCACCGCCGCCTGTCAGCGCAACCAGATGCGCGACCAGATCACCGTCAACTTCGCTGGGGTTCACAAAATCGGTCATACCAAAACGTGTGGCCATCTCGACCTTACCCGCGTTCAGATCAACGCCGACAATCTGATCCGCACCTGCCAGTCGCAGGCCCTGGATCACGTTCAGGCCAATCCCGCCCAAACCAAAGACAATCGCGGTCGAGCCGATCTCGACCTTGGCAGTGTTGATCACGGCACCGATGCCTGTCGTCACGCCGCAGCCGATATAACAAATCTTGTCGAACGGTGCGTCCTCACGCACTTTCGCCAAGGCGATCTCTGGCAGGACAGTGTGGTTCGCAAAGGTCGAGCACCCCATGTAGTGCAGGATCGGCGTACCATCGAGCATGGAAAAGCGCGAGGTGCCATCCGGCATCACGCCCGCACCTTGGGTGCTGCGGATCTTTTGGCACAGGTTGGTTTTCGGGTTCAGGCAATACTCGCACTCGCGGCATTCAGGTGTGTAAAGCGGGATCACGTGATCGCCGGGCTTCAGGCTCGTCACACCGGGGCCGACCTCAAGCACGACGCCCGCACCTTCATGCCCAAGGATCGCAGGAAACGCGCCCTCCGGATCAGCGCCCGAACGTGTGAATTCATCGGTATGGCATAGACCGGTCGCCTTGATTTCAACCAGCACCTCACCGGCCTTGGGGCCTTCGAGGTTCACTTCCATCACTTCCAGCGGTTTGCCCGCTTCTAGTGCCACGGCTGCACGGGTGCGCATATCGGGTATCTCCTTATTGATTGCTTAGACGATCAGTCAAACAGGACAAAAGTTCAACCACTCTGTGCGCTATGCCTTGTGTTTGAGACCAAACACCGGAAAATGGCAGGATGAAACGCTATCTCGCACTGACCCTTATTGCCGGTTGCACCGCAGCCCAAGCCCCGCTGCCCCCGCAAAGCGAAGACACTTGCGGTGCATCGGAATTCGCGCATCTCATCGGGCAACAGGCAACAGCCCTTGAACGGACATTGCTGCTTGGCCCTGTCCGCGTGATCAGGCCCGGCGATGCCGTCACAATGGATTTCCGGACCGATCGTGTGAATTTCCGGATCGGCGAAGACGAAACAATCCAGCGGATTGATTGCGGCTAAAGCTGTGGGAGCAACGAAAGTCCCCGATGTCACGAACTGGGTGGGGGCTATTGACCGCAACACCGGGGTAGCATTTCGCTATATGCAAGTGTTCGCAATCAGTTGTGTTCCCAGTTGGCAGGCGTTGTGACGTTGCGTCGTTCATTTCATGGCAGAACAATGGCAATGAAAGATGGACCCTTGATTTTGTTGGGGTTTGGCGCAACTCTGAACTATGACTATTCAACCACTCTCTCAGTTTCACGCGCCCGAACAGGTCGCGTTCCATCGGACAGAACTGAATGTGATTCTCGGGCTGTACGGGCGCATGGTCGCCGCGGGCGAATGGCGCGACTACGGCATGTCGCATCTCCGCGATGTTGCCGTATTCTCGGTTTTCCGCCGCACCGCTGAACACCCACTCTACCGCATTGAAAAGCGGCCAAAGTTACGGATGCGTCAAGGGCAATACGCCGTCATCGGGATGGACGGACAAATCCTCAAGCGCGGCAATGACCTGCGTCAGGTCCTGCGCCTGCTTGAGCGCAAACTGATCCGCGCTGTCGATTAGAGCCGTTTGCGCGCCACAACGGGGCCGTCACCCTGTGCCTCAATTCGCAGGATTGCCCGTTCCACCGGTTCATAGGCTGTCGCCATATGATGGGCATTCGCGTGGATAAGCGTGGTATCATCCACCAGCATCCCCACATGACCTTTCCAGAAAAGCAGATCTCCGCGCTGAAAAGCGCCCTCAAAGGGTGCGCCCAGATCGGCCTGCTGCATGTCGCTGTCGGCGGGACAGGGGATCGCACAAGCCTGTAAAGCCGCAGCAATCAGCCCCGAACAATCAATGCCACGGGTAGAATTCCCCCCCCAGAGATAGGGCACACCGAAATGCAGCTGTGCGACGGTTGCCGGATCGGTAAAGGGCCGGTCCAAGGCGCGCAGATGGCTTTTTGGCACAAACCCGACATTCGTTTCAAAGAACTTGCGTCGTTCATCCAGCACCTGCACCCGCGCCCCGAATGGCAGACCAAGCAGATCGGGGGATTTGAAGTCTTCTTCCTCATAAGCATGGGTCGCGGCGGTCGCGACAAAATGCGAGGGCGGCATCATTGTGGCCAAACGATCTGACGGCACATAGCCCACATAACCGTCGCCGCCTTGAACAAAGGACCAACCGTTCAAATCCTCAAACACGGTAACGACCGCCCCCAGCAGCAGTTGCCGGTCACGCGGTCCATCAGGTGCAGCGCGCAAATCCACAACTGGCGCGGCAACCATGGCGGGCCAGCCTTCAAGATAGCGTTCAGCATCGACCTGCCCCGCAAGATGCATCGCAGCGACACGGCCATTCGCGGGGGTCAGGCGCCTGTCGGTCACAACTTCAGCATCTCTGGCAGGGCCTCGAGCACCGCACGCGCGCCCATGCCGACACCGCCACGCGGACGGGACGGCGCCGCCGTTGGCTGCCAGCCGTAAATGTCGAAATGCATATAAGGGCTTTCCACAAAACGGCGCAGAAACAAGGCCGCCGTGATAGACCCCGCAAAACCACCTTTGGGCGCGTTATCCAGATCGGCGATCCCGGGCTCGATCATCGCCTCGTAGGGTTCATAGAACGGCATGCGCCAGACCGGATCGGCAACCTTGCGCGCGGCCTTCGCAAGCGCATCGGCGTGATCATCATTGTCGGTGTAGAACGGCGAGATGTCAGCCCCCACCGCCACACGCGCAGCCCCTGTCAGTGTCGCCATCGAAATCACCAGCGCCGGATCATCCTCATCCGACAGTGTCAGCGCATCAGCCAGAACCAAACGCCCCTCGGCATCTGTGTTGTTAATCTCGACCGTCAAACCCTTGCGCGACGTCAGAATATCCTGCGGCCGGAAAGCACTGCCATCAATGCTGTTTTCCACCGCAGGGATCAACACGCGCAGACGCAAAGGCAGATCCAGCGCCATGATCATATGCGCAAGGCCCAGCACCGTGGCCGCACCGCCCATGTCTTTCTTCATCAACCCCATCGAACTGCCGGGTTTGATGTTCAGACCACCGGTGTCAAAACACACGCCCTTGCCCACAAGCGTCAGCTGCGGGCCAGTGTCACCCCAACGCATGTCAATCAAACGCGGTGCGCGCGATGACGCACGCCCGACCGTATGGATCATCGGGAAATTGCTGGTGATCAGATCATCACCCGTAATCACATTGATGCTGGCCTCATGTTCTGACGCCAAGGCGCGCGCGGCCTCTTCCAGCTCAGCCGGACCCATATCCGAGGGGGGCGTGTTGATCAGTTCCCGCGTCAGCGCCTCGCCATTTGCAATAATCGCGATTCGGCCGGCATCAACATCCTCGGGCGCAACAAGGCGCGGGGCGGGTTTGGACGGCTTGGAGTAGCGGTCGTAACTATACCCGGCCAAAAGCCATGCAAGTGCGGCTTCCTCAAGTTCATCGCCGTGCAGGCCGCTTGCGATGTCATAGGTTCCTGCTGGCAGCTTTTGCACTGCAGCCCCCATATGAAATCTGTCGCGCGCGCGCCGTGCCGCGGTGCCATAGCCCACCAGAACCCGCGCAATGCCGCCCTTTGCATCCGGCAGACATAGCACCTGACCCAACGATCCGTTAAAGTCCTGCGCCTTGGCCCAAGCCTGTGCTTCCGAGGACAGAGCCTCTAGCACGGTATCAACACCATCACTTTCGATGACATCAACAGGGATTGCGGCATCGCTGGGGTCTGCAAAAGCAAGTGGCATGACGGGTCCTTATGAAAATTGTCATGTCCAACCCTATCTTTCTGCCCGGAGCCTGCAAGCGCGGATCACACCGTCACGAGAAATCCCTGAAATTCCACACCTCGCTGACGGCCATGTCAAAGCCCCGCTCAAGCCGTGCCATGGTGGCATCGAGCGCGATCCAGTCCTTTTGTGCGATACAGGCGCAGACGTGGCCCGCCGCGACAGAGACCTCTGTCAGACCGATATGATCGGCGACGACGCCAATTCGCACCGCAGGGCGCTGCATCTTGGCGAATGCGTCGGCAGCACGGGCGCGCTGCAACATGTCCAACCGCATTGCGATGTCTTCCAACATACGGCAGACAATCGCTTCGGCGTCATCGTCATCCTTTTCGGCAAACAGCCGGATAAGGGGCGAAGGATCAAAGAACAGCCTATGCTGGCAATTGAGAACAACCACATCAGAAGATGGGTCAGAAACAGGTGCGGGGAAGGGTGTAATATTTTCCATGGTCGTCGTTTTATGACGACAAGGTTCCCAGAAGGTTGAGACGAGCGTAAAAATCGCTCGAAATTCATGAAAATGCCACGTATCTCTGCGGAAGTAATGAAAGACGTACCTATGGAACATGCCCGCCCCCTTCCAGCCTATCTGGTCAACCGCTATCACGGTTGGAAGGCAACGATTTATACAGAAAACCGTGGCTGGTACCGGCGTCTGGCCGAAGACGGACAGCACCCGCGCTCGATGGTGATTTCCTGCTGCGACAGTCGTGTGCATGTTACCTCGATCTTTGGCGCTGATCAGGGCGAGTTCTTTATTCACCGTAACATTGCCAATCTGGTACCGCCGTTTAACCCTGACGGCCACCATCACGGCACCTCTGCGGCCGTGGAGTATGCGATTTCGGGCCTGAAAGTGGCACATCTCATCGTTCTGGGTCATTCGGGCTGCGGCGGTGTTGAAGGCTGCTACAATATGTGTTCCGGCAAAGCCCCCGAGCTCGAAGAATCCAGCAGCTTTGTGGGCCGCTGGATGGAAATCCTCCGCCCCGGCTATGAGGCACTGGACCCGGGCGATGATGCGACCCGCAAGACAGCGCTTGAAAAGGCATCTGTCGTGATCTCTTTGCAAAACCTGATGACATTTCCCTTTGTGAAAACGGCGGTCGAAAGTGAGCGTCTGTCGATTCACGGCCTGTGGAATGATATCGGCGAGGGCGGGCTCGAAGCCTATGATCCCAAAAAAGAGTTGTTCTACCCCATTTAGAACCAATCATTTCCCGGGGCATCGGTTGCCCGAAATCACGCATATTCAAGGACTGAGACGAAATGCAGGAAATCCTATCGCTGGCAGGGGCCAACCTCATTTCACCGATCATCCTCAGCTTTGCCTTGGGCCTCGCAGCGGCTTTGGCGCGTTCTGACCTGACCATCCCAGAAGCCGTGGCCAAAGGCATGTCGATCTATCTTTTGTTCGCCATCGGTTTCAAAGGCGGCGTCGCAGTCAGCACACATGGCATTGACCAAACGCTGATCCTGTCGCTGATTGCCGGCCTGATCCTGTCTTTCGGATTGCCATTGATTGCCTTTGCGCTGCTACGCGTCATGACCGGCCTGTCCAACATCGACGCCGCCGCCGTCGCCGCGCATTATGGCTCTATCAGCATCGTGACCTTCGTGGCCGCAACCTCCGTACTGCAGGGCCGCCTGATCGACAGTGAAGGTTACATGGTCGCTGTCGCAGCCGTCATGGAAGCCCCCGCGATTCTGTCTGCCCTCTGGCTTGTCGCCCGCAGCGGTGGCGGTGGCAAAATGGAACCGGGTTTGATGCGCGAACTTCTACTGAACGGCTCAATTGTCCTGCTGGTTGGCGCGTTCTTTATCGGCGCAATCACCGGCGAACAGGGCCTTGCAGAGATCAGCCCCTTCATTGTGGCCCCTTTCAAAGGTGTGCTCTGTCTTTTCCTGCTCGACATGGGCCTGATTGCAGGGCGTGGCCTGCGGCAATCGCGCGGGGTGGTCGGCATGGGGGCCGTCGGCTTTGCGATCGTGATGCCGCTTGTCGGTGCGATGATCGGGCTTGGCGCGGGTCTGCTTGTCGGCCTCTCGCTCGGCGGCGTGGTGCTGATGATGGTGCTTAGCGCCTCGGCCAGCTATATCGCCGTGCCCGCCGCGATGCGCGTGGCCCTGCCCGAGGCAAATCCTTCGGTCTATCTGACCCTGTCACTCGGGGTCACCTTTCCCTTTAACCTCACGCTTGGCATTCCGCTTTATTTGGCCGTAGCGCAAATCGTTGTCGGAGGCTGACATGCAAACCCATACAGCAAAACGGGTCGAAATCGTGATTGAGGCCCCTTTGGAAAACCGCCTGACAAAGGCCCTGACAGAGGCGGGGGTGACCGGCTTTACGATCCTGCCCGTATTGGGCGGTTCTGGACGGTCGGGGGTTTGGACCCGCGAAGGTCAGGTCGGGCGCGCGGGCATGGTCCAAGTGGTCTGCCTGATCAAGCCCGAGCGGCTTGACGGATTGTTGGATGCCGCATTCAGCGTGGTGGAAAAACACATCGGCGTGGTGAGCATCACCGACGCACAGGTGCTGCGCGCGGAGCGTTTCTAAGCGCCCCAAACCGCCGCGCCCAACGACCGGTCGAACGCGAAACACTGTCCATTCAAAGACCCTGAATTGACGTTGGTGAGTGCAGCCTTGTGCCCTTTGCGAGGGAATCCGGCGTGTGCAAAGCGATTTGGAACCTGCCTTAACCAATTCTTAACATCTGCAACAAAAACGTGTGCCAGATCACAGAGCAGCGCGGATCGTTAGGCTACTGTCCTCCATATTCTACACCGTATTTTTATATGAATTGGAGTAAACAAATGGCTAACGAAGAACTGTATGTCGGACAAAAACTCACGGCTGTGTTGGAGGATGTCGAAACCAACACCGCGATCGCGACATGGGAATATGAAATCCTTGCGGTAACAGACAAGCTAGATGCCTCTCAGGGGCTTGAGACCAAGCTGATTTCGGAGAAATGGATCACCCCCGAAGCACAATCAATCCACACGATGGAGGAAAGCGCTGCGGGTGCATCGCTTGAAGGCAGCGCCGACACCGCGCTTGAAGTCACGAAATTTGCGTGGGATTTCATCAAGGATAACAAGGCCGTCAGCAACGCCAAAGACACCACGACATCGGTGATCCTGAAGGGCACTGATCCGCTCGATTATCAAAATGCAAAAGAAGGCAAAACCGGCGACATCCGGTTCTATGTCCACGATTCACTCATCAAGGACTGGATTTTGGTCGAAGTCATCTCGCGCTTGCAAGGCACCTATCATGCGACCCCAAGCAAGCCGGACATGGCTTTTGGTCACTACTTGCCATCGGTGCATTTCAATGTGGTCAAGATTTTCGTCGGCTTTTCCTTCCGGCTTGATGCCCATGCCGAGGTGACTGCGCCCTCTAACCTTGGCCCGAAAGATGATGTGCAGCCACAGGTCGGCATCTATGCCAAATTCAAGGTCAGCTGGCTGAGCAGCCATACATATACCGCCTCATTTGGTGCCAATGGCCTCAGGGGCTTCAGCTTTAAAGGCTGGAACTAGCACAAGAGGCGGGGTGCGGCGACTGATGCCCTACCCCGCCCAATCCGCTGACTGCATCTCGCGCAAACGGCTGGCGGTACGCTCGAACTCGAATGTGCCAGTGCCTTCAACATAGAGCATCTCAGGCACGGCTGCGGCTGAGCAAATCAGTTGCACCTTCGCTTCGTACAATGCGTCGATCAGCGTGACGAAACGCTTGGCTTCATTGAAATTATGGCGCGACAGGATCGGGATGTCCTCGAGGATCAGCACCCGCACCGCATCTGCCAGCGCCAGATAATCCCCCGCGCCCAATGGCCGGCCACACAAATCAAAAAATTTCGCGCGCGCGACCCCGTTGTGAAACTGTGGCAAGGTGACTTCGCGCCCTTTGACATGCAGCACCAGCGCTTCCGACACCCCGTTGCTCAGGTGATCCCAGATCTTGGCGATGGCTTGGTGCGCGGCCGCGTCATTGGGTGTGAAATAGCTGGGGCTACCCGCCAACCGGTCCTGACGGTAATCCGTCGGGCTGGCCAATTCATGCACAACCATCCGCTCTTTCAGCAAGGCGATGAACGGCGTGAACAGCTGCCGGTTCAATCCGTCCTTGTAGAGATCATCCGGTGGGCGGTTCGATGTCGTGACAATGACCACACCGCGCGCAAACAGCGCTTCAAACAGGCGCCCCACAAGCATCGCATCGGTGATGTCGGAAATCTGCATCTCGTCGAACGCCAGAAAGCGCACCTCATCCGCCAGCTTTGCGGCCACCGGGGCCAGCGCATCATCTACGCCGGTTTTGCGCGCCGCCGTCATCTCGCTGTGAACCCATTGCATGAAGGCATGGAAATGGCGGCGCTGTTTCGGGACTGTAACCAGATCATAAAGCAGGTCCATCAGCATCGACTTGCCGCGCCCGACCCCACCCCACATGTAAAGGCCCCGAACAGGCGGTGGCGCTTTGCGGAAGAGACCACGTTTCACCGGCGTATCAACCGCGGCACGCACGCGTTCCAATTCGGGCAGAACCCCGATCTGGGCATCATCCGCGTGTAGCCTGCCTGCGGCAACCGCCGCGTGATATGCCTCTTGTACTGTCATCGCGTTTGGATAGCGCGCAGCCCTGCCGATGAAAAGCGTGTCATATGTGCGAGGTTGCAGAATATCGGTGCAAAGGCGCTGCGACCTGCCTAGCGCCTGCGCCGCAGATATATTTCGACACCAAGAAGATAGGGCAAAAAGAACGCAAAATTCTGCACCAGATCAAAACCACCCGTGAACTGCGGGTTCGACCAGAGCCCATCGGTCGCCAGATACCAAAGGCCGTAGTGGACACGGTAAAACCAGGACCCCAGCGCCAACCAGAAGAACCGCAAGGCCCAAGCGTTGTGATCTACAAAACGCCCCGCCCGCGCATGGCGGATCGTTTGCAGCGCAGTCCCCAGCAACAACACCCCGTAAAGCGAAAACCCGATATCCATCGGTGTGCCGCCAATTGTGCCCCGCAGCGCAATATAAACCAGCCCGCCCACTGCGGTTGCGACGCCGGCTACGATAATCAGCCGCCCCGACCAGCGGTGCAACGCAGGCCACCGCCGCCGGATTGCGGGGACCAGTTGGAAAGGCACCAAGGCGGTGATTGCCGCGCCCGTCGCCATGTGGACAAAAACCGAGACATTCGCGACAGTATTTTCGGATTGTATGTAGTGCGGCTCTGGCAAGGCATCCCTGAGGCCCGATTGCCCGAAATCAATCGCGTAAAGTGCAAAAGGAACTATGAGCAGCGCCAAAAGCACCAGCGATGATGTTTGAAGAAAGGGTCTCATAGACGATCCAGATAACGCATTTCAAACCCTGCGCCAGTTTTGAGTATGGCATGAAAGCAGCGCACCGAAGCAAAAGGCACGCCAGCCTGACGCCTTAAATCAGTCAATCCCGCAGCGTGGCGCGCAAAGCTGCTGCCACTTCGGCCTTGTGGGTGTAAGGCAGCGCATGATCAGCCCCCTCCACAACCTCTTGCCGTGCATCCCTGTTCCACAATCCCAAAAGACCCACAGCGCGGATCGAGATCACCGGATCTTCCCGCGCCCATATCGCCGCGACAGAGATGCCCTGACGGTGCAGCTTGCGGTGGTCGTCTTCCTGGCTCTCATTGAGCATTCCACGCCGCGACAACAGCTGCGCAGGCAGATAACCGCGCCGCCTCAATTCCTTGCGCTGCGCGTTCAAGACCCGCTCAATTTCAGGCGTTTCGCCGCGGGAGGGGATCGCTTTGCGCATGCGCTCATGACCAAAGGCGGCATGCACCCAATCCCCCAGCAGCGGGACCCGCCGACAAAACCGCGAAAAACGGCTTTCGTTTGTGGCGATGCCGGAACTCGCGATCAGGATCACCTGCCTCACGCTATGGGGGTATTCGCTGGCAAATGCTGTCGCAATGCCGCCACCCATGGAAAAACCGGCAATCGTGATTTCTTCCGATACGCCTTGATCAGCGCAAAGATCGGCCAATTGCCGCACAAAAAACGCACGGTCCTGTTTGCCGGCCGGGGCATCCGACAAACCACGCCCGTAAAGGTCATACATCAAGACACGATACCCCAAGCGGCCCAAGTCCTCGGCCACCCCTTCCATCGCAATCATCGGCGTCGAGATGCCATGCACGACAACAGCCACCGGACCGCGCACAGACCCTGCCCAGCGGAAATGAGTCACACCTTGCGACAGCGTGACAAACTCACCGCGCGCACCTTGTCGTTCTGCATCACCGATCACGGGACGGCGGCGTTCAACCAGAAACGGTTGCGCGGCGACATAGGCACCCAACGCGACGACCAGAACAATAAGCACCCAAAACACGACAGCTGTCCCTTTCCAAGACCTTCAGGGGGCTCTTAACCCTCTGCCGACCAGGCTTCTAGTATGTATCGGCTCGTCATCAGATCCAGATGCGCGCCACCGCCATTCTTAAACAGGGTAATCTCGTCGTCATTGTGGCGCTTGAATTGCGCAAGCTGATAATAGTCAGCGACCACATCTGCCGCGTGAAATGCACCAGAGGCGATCGGGATTTTCAACTCGCCGATATGCCCGATTGTCGTTTCGCGACTATCGACAAAGACCCGCGCCTTTTGCAGCGCCGCATCGTCCACCTCGCGCATATCGGGACGGTAGGCGCCAATCAGGTCTACATGCTGGCCGGGTTGCAGCCACGCCCCCTTGATCACGGGATCGGTCGACATCGTGGCCGACGTAATCACGTCGGCGCCGCGCACCGCCTGCTCCAGATTGTCCGCAATCGCGACATCCGGATGCTGCGCTTGAAAGGCCTTGGCACCCTCGGGGGAGCGGTTCCAGATTGTAAACGCCGCATCCGGGAAGGCCGCGCCATAAGCTTCATAAAGCGAATGCCCCACAGTGCCCGCACCCACAATCAGGATATTCCGGCTATCGGGCCGTGCCAGACGCCGCGCTGCCAAAAGGCTGTCGCCTGCGGTTTTCCACTTGGTCACGAGCGCAAAATCAAGGATCGCCTCAAGTGCGCCATCCTGACCGGAGAACAGGTTCACCGCCCCGCCAATCGCGGGTTTCCCAGCGGCTTTGTTGCCGGGAAAAATCGTGGCGCATTTAACGGCCAGACCGAGGCCCGCAATCCACGCCGAACGGTTCAACAGCGTGTTGTTGCCTTCATAAAGAAACACATCCGCCACATCCGCCTTCGGCCCATCGTGCCCCACAGCCAAAGCATCGGTCAGCGCCAGCCAATCCAGTTTCTTCTGGCCTTCCGCGAAAGGGATCATCACAGTCATTGCGCCGCCTCCTCACTTAAGACACCTTCTGCGACCAATCGGTCAGCCCAGCCTTGGGGGTGTTCGAATAGATGCGTCTGCCACCCGCGTGACGCAGCCGCGTTGATATTGTCGATCCGGTCGTCAGTGAACAGCAGGCCATCGGGCGGCACACCGCAATCCGCCTCGACCTGCGCATAGATTTCGGCATCGGGTTTGATCACGCCCATATGGCCCGAGATGTAGCGGCGGTCGAATTCACCCAAAAAGGGATAGACGGGTTCTGCAATCTCGAAGGTCTGGATGCCGAAATTCGTCAAGGCAAAAACAGGCACCTCCGCCGCCCGCAAGGCCCGCAACAAGCGGACCGAATGGTCAATCGCGGGGGCCGCCATATCGATCCAGCGATCGTGCCACATCATCACTTCGTCATGCCATTCGGGGTTGGCCTTGGCCGCCGCCGTTATCGTTGCGTGAAAATTGCCGCCACGGTCCACCTCATCATTGATGCCGTGCAGATCAATCGCCGCAAACATCGCACGGCGCCGTTCTTCGCCGATCATACTGTCGAAAAACCGCTCAGGCTGCCATTCGATCAGCACGTTTCCAATGTCAAAAACAACCGCCTGAACGCCTGCCATAGAGCGACTCCTTCTTGCAATTCACGCCAGCCTAACGCCGCAAGGGACGCTGTAAAGCAACCGGTTTGGCCCGCGCCTCGCGCCAGACCATGAAAAGCCCCGCGCCAAGGATTAAACCCATCCCCACAAAATCCCAAAGGTCAGGAAATTCGTCAAATACCACGATCCCCCAGACCACGGCCATGGGCAGCGCAAGATACTCGAACGGGGCCACATAAGACGCCTCGGCAACACGGTAAGCCTGAGAGATCAGATACCCGGCAACCGCAGTTCCCGCACCGATCAGCAGAAAAATCGGATAGTCCGCGACGGCAGGCCAGCTCCATGCGCGGAACAAAAAGGCCAACGAAAGGTCAGTTTGGTCGCCAAAACGCCCGTCGCCTGCGATCAGGCCAAACGACACCCCGACAAAGAGAAAGACGACCTGAATATAGAACGCCATTGTCGCTGCACTCTCGGTACCGCCGATCCGGCGCGTCAGGATATGGAGCCCCGCATAGCATACCGCCGCCGCCAGCGGCAAAAGCGACGCAACCTGAAACGCAGCCGTACCGGGGCGCATCATCACCAGCACACCGATTAATCCCACAGCAATGGCTGCCCAGCGCCGCGGGCCGACCACTTCGCCCAGAAAGACCACTGAGAACAGGGTGATGACCAAAGGGCTGACAAAGAAGATCGCGACCGCATCCGCCAACGGCATCGCCGCCAACCCAAGGAAGAACGTCATATTGGCAAACACCACGCAAAGGCCGCGTAAAAGGTGCATTTTCAACCGCTTGGTCCGCGCGATTGCCCAGCCCGAAGTGAAGGGTGCGATCACAGTCACAATAATCAAAAGGCCAATCACCGAGCGGATCAGCACGACCTGATGCAGCGCGTACCCTCCACTCAGGAACTTGATGGCGACGTCATTGATCGAGAAGAACAGCACCGACACCGCCGCGCAAATAGCGCCCAGCTTGGCCCCTGACATCTGCGTCACAGCTTTGCCGCCGCGCGCACGGCCCGTTCCAACCCGTCCAGAAACCGCGCGCGGTCTGCTTTGCTGAACGGCTTGCCACCGCCTTGGCGAAACGGATCGGCCGCGCGCATATCCGTCATCAAATCGCGTGTTGCCAGCACATTGCCGATATTGGCCTGCGTCAGTGCCTCACCGTTATGCTTTAGCACCAGCGCACCGTTCTCGATACAGCGCGCCGCCAGAGGAATATCGCCCGTAATCACGACATCACCCTTGGTTGCACGATCCGCGATCCACATATCGGCCACATCGGGGCCATCGGGCACGACTACCGTTTCCACCAACGGGTTCTGCGACGGCCGGATACCCCCGTTCGACACCACAAACATCTTCAGCTTATGCCGTGTGCCGACACGTTCGACCTCGGCCTTCACCGGGCAGGCATCGGCATCGACATAAATCACGAATAAAGCGCCTCGGCATGGAAGGCGACGTGATCTTCCATGAAGGTAGCGATAAAGAAGTAAGAGTGGTCATAGCCCTTTTGCAAGCGCACCTGTCCCTCTTGCCGCTTCGCCGCCATGGCTTGCGCGAAATGTTCTGTTCCCAAGAGATCACCGAACTGGTCATCGGTGCCGGTATCAATCAGGACCGGCCCGTCAAAGCCAGCTTTCTGCATCAACAGCGTCGCGTCATGTGCCGCGCCTGCGGCGACATCCCCGAAGTAGGCGGTAAACTGTTTGCGGCCCCAGTCGCTGGCGGTGGGGTGGCAGATCGGCGCAAAAGCCGACACGGACCGGAACCGCCCGGGCAAAGACATCGCGAGCGTCAGCGCACCATGCCCGCCCATCGAATGCCCAGTGATCGACTGGCGCGCCATATCCAGCGGAAATTTCTCGGCCAAGAGGGCGGGCAATTCCTCACTCACATAGGTCCACATTTTGAAATGCTTGTCCCAAGGGGCCTCGGTCGCATCAACGTAGAACCCAGCCCCTTGGCCCAGGTCATAGGCCTCGTCATTGGGCACATCGTCACCGCGTGGCGAGGTATCGGGATAGACCAGTGCAATCCCCTGTTCGGCGGCCCAGGCCTGCGCGCCGGCCTTGGTCATGGCGTTTTCATGGGTGCAGGTCAGACCCGACAGGAACCACAAGACCGGCACAGGGCCATCGGCGGCCTCGGCAGGCAGAAAGACCGCAAAAGCCATATCACAAGAACAGGCCGCTGAGGCGTGCTTGTACACCCCCTGCGTGCCACCAAAGGCGCGGTTTTCCGAGATCGTTTCCATGTGCTTCCCTTTCGTTTGTCCAAGGGCTAGCGCAGGTTCAGAAGCTTGTCACCCACGCAATGACCAACGACACAGTCACCACGCTTGCCGCAGTCGAGATCAGGATCGCTGCAGAGACGCGTGTGGGGGCGACGCCATAGTGCTGTGCCAGAATATAGACATTGCCCGCGACCGGCAGCGCAGCAGCGGCAATCATTACGCCCGCAGTATAGGGATCAACGTCAAAAAGCATCAGTGCGGCAAATGCCACCGCCGCCGGATGCAGGATCAGTTTGCAAAACGACAGCCAGCCTGCAACGGCCACACGCTCGGCCGATTTGGTGGCCAGAGACGCCCCGATCGCAAAAAGCGCGCCGGGCGTGGCGGCGGCCCCCAGCAAGGTCAGAAACTCGTTTACCGGCACAGGCACCGGAATAGTGTTGGCCGACACCAGCAGACCCAACGAGATCGAAACGATCATCGGGTTCTTGATGAGCCCAACCGTGACAGTCCACAAGACACGCGGCGACATGCGCCCGTCGCGCGAGCCGGTGATCAGGATCACAATCAGACTGCCAAAGACGATCAGATCAACCGCCAGCACCATCATGACGGGGCCAACCGCGCCCTCACCCAAAAGCAGGACCAACATCGGGATACCCAAGAATCCAACGTTGCCGATCACGGCACACTGGCCCTCAACCGCCGCTTCGGTCATCGGCAAGCCGCGTCTGCGCGCAACAGCGACAGCCAGCAGATAGATCACCGTTGTAGCGCTCAGGTAGGCCAGCACGAATTGCCAATCAAGGATCTCTGCCAGCGACAGGTTGGCCGAAAAGCGAAACAGCATCGCCGAGAGCGCAAAGTAGAATACGAATTTCGTCAGATAGGCCGTGGCCTCGGGCGTAAAAAACTTGGTCAGCCCCGATCCATAGCCCAGCGCGATGAGCATAAAGAAAGGCAAAGTCTGAAGAAAAATATCCCACATACGGGTTAATCAAACGTCCCTGTGGTGCGGGCCAGCAGCATGAACGCCCGCGACGTGCGGGTTTCGGCGAGCGCGAGCAAATCCGTATCGGTGGCGTCTTCCGCGAAGGTCACAAGGAACTGATCGTAGCAGCGCAGGAAATGGTGCACTGCGTCCCGAAAAATAGCATCTTCGCGGGTCCGCCTGCTCAGCTGCGACAGGTAAGCCTGATCACGGATAGCACCCAGCTGCTCGACCGACCGCCCCCGCTCGCCCTTGGCAAACCGGCGCCAAAGATCCGCGCTGACAGGTGCGGGGCGCAGATCATCCATATAGATGCCTTCCTGCGACAAAAGCGTCAGCACATCCTGACTGGCCTGCACCAGTTTGCGCGCATCGCGGTCACGCAGGGCGCGGCGCAGGGCCCCGAAACCGTCCGTATCGTTTTCATCATTCGGAAAATGCAGCGCCTTGACCAGATCAGGGCGCGCGATCGGCGGGCGGGCCTCCTCGGACGGGGTATCAAACGCCAAGACCGGTTGATCAGCGGGCATCTGCGGTGCGGCGCGCGGGACGATCAGGCGGGACACCTCGCGCCGGGAGGCGAACTGCGACACAGGCGCCTCTTGCTGCGCTTCCGCAAGCGGCGGAGTTGGCGGCGCAGGCGCAGGTTCCGGCGGCGGAGGTGCCTTGGGCACCGCAGGTTGAAGGGCAGCGGGCTCTTTTGCTGCGCTTTTGCTGGCCAGCATATCAGCCAGCCGGTCGATGCTGGTCTGCGCCTGAAACAACTCGTGGCGCAGGTTGCGCACAGCCCGCGCCGCGGCGACCGCCACCCAGATCAATGCCGCAGGCAAGATAATCGCGAGCGCAACAAGAACGAACCACGCCGTGGCAAACCCGTCAGCGGGTGCAGGGTCGGGCCACGTCAGCCAAAACAGAAACGTCGCAACAATGACCCATGCGACTGACGCCGCAATCGCCAATGGCTCGATCTGGCCAGGACCTGCGTCCAAGCCGGCACGATCAGTGTTGGACTTCTGCGCCATTTTTTGCGCACTTCCTATTTGAAGGCGATCGACAAGATCTCATAGCTGCGCACACCACCGGGCGTGCGGACCTCAACGCTGTCACCTTCGTCCTTGCCGATCAGCGCCCGCGACAATGGCGACTTCATATTCAGCTTCCCGCTTTCAATGTCGGCCTCATACTCGCCCACGATCTGATAGGTCTTTTCCTCATCAGTATCCTCGTCGACCAGCGTCACAGTCGCCCCGAATTTGACGGTGCCCGACAGTTTGGCGGGATCAATCACATCCGCCAGCGAAATCACGCCTTCAAGCTCTTTCACGCGCCCTTCGATAAAGGACTGCTTTTCCTTGGCCGAGTGATATTCCGCGTTCTCGGACAAATCGCCATGCTCACGCGCCTCCGAGATTGCGCGGATAATCGCAGGGCGTTCCACGGATTTCAGGTGCTTGAGTTCGGCATCCAGCTTGTCAAAGCCAGCGCGGGTCAAAGGTATCTTATCCATCGCTACTCCCCTCCCGGGGGAAAATCATTCGTCCAGCGTTCATAGTCTATTAGGCAGAGGCCAAGTCAAGGCTTAGCCGCGATTAGATGTCGCGTGCGCCAATTTTGACGTCGTGTCTTGATTGCCCCTTAATCCGTCATCAGGTAACCCTTGCTACGACTGAATAAAAGGGGGCAAGCGCCCCGTATTTTGAAGGATTTGCCGATGGCCGAGATTGAACGCGAAGCAATGGAATATGATGTCGTGATCGTGGGCGCAGGCCCTGCCGGTCTCTCTGCGGCAATCCGGCTGAAGCAACTGGATGCCGAACTCAGCGTGGTTGTGCTGGAAAAAGGCTCGGAAGTGGGCGCGCATATCCTGTCGGGCGCGGTGCTTGATCCGGTTGGTCTGAACAAGCTGATCCCCGATTGGAAAGACAAGGGCGCACCACTGAACGTGCCTGTGAAAGAAGACAATTTCTACATGCTGGGTGAGGCCGGACAGCTGCGCATCCCCAACATCCTGATGCCACCGTTCATGAGCAACCATGGCAATTACATCGTGTCGATGGGCAATGTCTGCCGCTGGATGGCCGAACAGGCCGAGGAAATGGGCGTCGAGATTTTCCCCGGCATGTCCTGCTCGGAACTGGTTTATGGCGAAAACGGCGAAGTCAAAGGCGTGGTCGCAGGCGAATTCGGCAAGAACGCCGATGGCACCCCCGGACCGTCCTATGAACCCGGCATGGAACTGCACGGGAAATACGTGTTCCTTGGCGAAGGCGTACGCGGATCGCTGTCGAAACAGGTGATCGCAAAATACGACCTTGATGCAAAATCCGATGTCCAGAAATACGGCCTTGGCATGAAGGAAATCTGGGAAATCGACCCTGAAAAGCATAAAGAAGGTACCGTTACACACACCATGGGCTGGCCGTTGAACGGGAATGCAGGTGGCGGATCGTTCATTTACCACCTTGAGAACAATCAGGTTTACGTGGGTTTCGTGGTTCACCTGAACTACAAGAACCCGCATCTGTTCCCCTACATGGAATTCCAGCGGTTCAAGCACCACCCGCAAGTGGCCGAACTCCTGAAAGGCGGCAAGCGCGTGGCTTACGGCGCGCGCGCCATTTCCGAGGGTGGTTTCCAATCCATGCCGCAGCTTGAATTCCCCGGTGGGGCGCTTTTGGGCTGTGCGGCCGGCATGGTCAACGTCCCCCGTATCAAGGGCAACCATAACGCCATGCTGTCCGGCATCGCCGCAGCCGAGGCCGCCATGGACGCGATCAAAGCAGGGCGCAGCGGTGATCTGCTGGAAGGTTACGACGCTGCCGTGCGCAAAGGCGAGATTGGCAAAGACCTCAAGAAAGTGCGCAACGTCAAGCCGCTCTGGTCTAAATATGGCCTGCTCGGGTCACTGACCATCGGCGGCATGGATATGTGGATGAACACTTTCGGCAACGGTTTTCTTGGCACGCTGTCACACGGAAAATCAGACGCCGAAGCGACCGAACCCGCCAGCAAACACAAAGAGATCACCTACCCCAAGCCCGATGGCACGCTGTCGTTTGACCGTCTGACCAACGTCTCGTTCAGCTTTACCAACCACGAGGAAAGCCAGCCGGCACACCTGCACCTGACTGACCCAGACGTGCCGGTGAACGTGAACCTTGCGAAATACGCAGGCCCCTCAGCGCGCTATTGCCCTGCAGGTGTCTATGAATTCGTCGGCGAAGGGGCTGACACCAAGTTCCAGATCAACTTCCAGAACTGCGTGCACTGCAAAACCTGCGATATCAAAGACCCGAGCCAGAATATCACCTGGACAGTGCCACAAGGTGGCGACGGGCCGAACTATCCGAATATGTAAACTATCAAGGGCCCCTCGCGGGGCCCTTTCTATTCATGCGCATGAGGGCGATGAATGGCGGCTTCGAGCCCCAGTCTGCTGACCGAGGTGCAGTTCGGCCATCGTCCGACCTGGAGGGCTTTGCGCTGTCAGAGGCACTGGCTCGTGCAGAAGAAGCAGGGTGAGATACCTTTGAAAGCGTCGCAAAATCGCCCTCCTGGGGGGAGGTCGGGCGATGGCCGGACTGCGCCGGCCGTTTGTGCTGTGGGGGTGCTTCTGGGTAAAACGGAGAAGGCAATTATGTCCCGCACTGCCGCCATTCCCAATAGCCCCACTTACTGCAGCACATAACCGTTCGGCCATGTCAGCGTATAGTCCAGCTTTACCTCTTGCTCGGCACCCGCCGCCACATCGAGGTCCCATTCCAAAATACCGCGCAGCCCTTCAGGATCAAGCCGGGTGACCGCGGGGCTTGCGGTAAACTCCACCTCAAGATCGTCCTGCTCGGAATATGGGATCGCGTCGCGCAGTTTCACGTCCCAATCCTGCCCGGTCAGGTTTTCCACTGTCATCACCGCCTGTTCGGTCAACTGGTTTGCACTGGTAAAGACCCCCACATCCCCTTCGGATTTATTCGGCACAGCACGGGTCAGGCGCAGACCATCCAGCGGCCCGAACCCCATTTCCGTATCCGCCCCTGCCGCGAGCAAAGGCAACTGTCCGAACCCGATCATCGTGCCGTCCGCATAGAGAAGCGCCTGACCGGGCAACATGACTTCGCCGGTATCATTGGTAAATTCCGCCATGCGATAGCCAATCTGGTCACGGCTGGGCACCGCTTCGGCCCAGACATCCGCGGCGAAATTCAGGGTATCCAGTGGCAGGCGCAGATCCTCGACACCGTTGCGGATATCAACCCGGCCCGGATAAATGTAAGTAACGGTCGCGCCGCTGAAATCCGCCTTGGCTGTCACGGGCATCGGCGCCGCCGCGACCTCAGCCACGGCCCCCGAACGCGCAAAGGATGGCATACTGTCAGCCATCATCATGAGACCGTCATCACGGCCCAGTTCTTCCTCGGATATGATCCGCCGCAAAGGTGCCCAGACACCGCTTGGCCCCGTCTGCTCGCCTGGGCGCGCCGTCGAAAGGATCAACTGCACATCATTCCAGTCCTGTCCGGTTTGCTGGCTGATCACGACCGAGCGCTCGACCGCCAAAGCCGCCTCTGCACCCGTGGTCAAGCGCATGTCATAGACGGGTGACCAGTTGGCAAACCCTTCGACCGAGCTGACATCGACAGTCACCTCGCCTGCCTCTTCAACGGCCAACGTAAAGGTTAATACAGCACCCTGCTGTTCAGGTGCCAGTAGCGCCGCCAAGGTCTGGCGGGCATCCTCCAAAGCCTCCACGTCGTCTTTGCGCGCCAGTTCCGCCGCCTGCGCCTCTTGCTCGGCGGCAAATGCAGCTTCACGCACGGCCAAAGTCTCAGCACCGACCATCTGTGCGAGGGCCTGAATATCGGCCGCATTCAAAGCCTCGCTTGCGCTGGCCTGTGACAAGCTTTGCAAAAAGGATACCTGTTCTTCGGCGGCCTGCACCCGCAGGCGGATCTGCGCAATCGCGGCGTCACGCGCGCGCAAGACGCTTTCCAGACGCTCCACCTCATCGCGGGCGGCCACGATCTCGGGCGCGCTTTGGTCGGGTGTCACCGGCAAGCGATCAAAGGCAAGGTTCACCGCCCCAAGCTGTGCGCCGCCAGAGGCTGCCAAACGCAACCCTGCGGTCGACAGGCCCTCTGGCATATCCGGCACAACAATCTCGTGCTGGCCCGCAGGCAGATCAAGGCTGATCTGCCGCGTGACAGTTGCAAGCCCCGGATAGATCGTAACGGTATCAACCCGCGCCGGCGCAGTGAAGGTATCGGCGAGTGATGGGGCGGCCAGTGCAATCAGGCTTGTCGTCAGAAAAAGGCGAAACATGAATGGTCTCCTGCTTATGTCAAGTATCTTTATACAGGCTTTGACGGATGGCAGCAGGCAATCCTTGGCGCGATTAGCAAAAAATCTTTCGGGGCATTTTACGGGTGCATGAGATCGGAGGCATTGATGGCCAGAGTGAGTGTCGGGTTAAAGGCCAATCTGCAAGATGCTGCATACTGCACAAACGTCAGGTATGTCGGAAGACTGCCAAAACGACCATTCTTGGCACATAGGTATTGGCAGGGGGGTTTGCCTTGCCTGACAATCGGCTTGGCGAGTATCGCGATTTGCGGTACACTTTCGTACGGTCGGCAGACACCGAGGCGTCGCTGCTCCTGTTGGAGAGCTAAACCTGCCAAAACGACTATCGGCATCGCATCTAATCATTCAGATAAGAGCGCCGCGTCATTAAGCCAGCGACCGATGATGACCACTGGTGCTCGATGTGGATAACCCATGCCGAAGATTCCTTTACCGCTATCCGCGGAAGATTTGACGATTTTTGTGCGCGCGCTCTCCGAACAGTTGGGAGGCGCAAGCCCGACGCATCTCACTCTCATGAACATGGCCGCGCGAGCAGCAGGTTATCAGAACGTACAGCACATGCGTTCGGCGCATGCAGCGGCTCAACGGCTGAAGCGCACGGTTGATGAACTGCCAGCTAACACGCGGGCTGTTGAACGCGCTTTGCACCATTTCGACGCCGAAGGTCGCCTGAAGCAATGGCCTTCGAAGCGAGGCGTTCAGACGCTTGCTCTCTGGGTGCTTTGGGCAGCATTGCCCGCTGGCCAAGCCATGAAAGAGCAAGAGATCAACGATAGCTTGAACCGGCAGCATCTGTTCGGTGATCCCGCGACACTACGCCGAACAATGATTGCTTGCCATCTTCTTTCGCGGCGCAACGATGGAACAGACTACCGGCGGGTCGAGCAGGAACCGCCCGCTGATGCAAAGCTGCTCATCCGGGAACTTGGACAGCGCACGCGTATGCGTTCTATGGGGCCAAATAATGCATAGGGGCAGCTGTTTGTGTGGCGCGGTTCGGATCACTGTCGAAGGTCGTCTGCCTCGACCGAACGCTTGCCATTGCACTGCCTGCAGAAAGCAGACAGGCCATTTCGGTGCTTCACTCGACGTCCCGCGGACACGGGTACAGGTGGAGGGTGAAAATGCGATTTGCTGGTATCAGTCTTCAGAGAAGGTCAGGCGCGGTTTCTGCGGGACTTGTGGCGTGACACTGTTTTGGGACCCGATCCAATACGATTGGACTGCCATTGCTATGGGTGTCTTCGACGGACCAACCGATACTTCACTGTCGATGCACATCTTTGTCGCGGAAAAGGGCGACTACTACGAAATCGGGGATGGCTTACCGCAGAACGCGCGGTAGCAACACGTGGAACCAGCCAAAACCCATGCGTTTTGTCGTCTGCGATCGCGTCCGTTTTTGGCGCATGGGTTCTACCAGCGGGTTTTTAGCTTGTTTGCGGACCAACGGGTCCGCGCCCGAATTTGGCCAAACGGCCGGTTCAGGTGCTATCGATAGGGTTCTCATTTGCGCCTTCAACAAGAGGGCATATTTGCTCTGCCCTGTTTGCGGCAGCCCAACGTGAAGCGCAGCTCTTCAAGCGTCGCTCAGAACAATTGACGGCCACAGTTGGTCCGATTCCGCTGCCGCACGATCAAAAATCAGGCGCATATTTGACATATTCGACACCTATGAACTTGTCATTGTGAGTGAGTTAAGTGCCGGAAACGGCATCGTAATGAGTAAAGGACATCAAATTGAAACACCCTATCGTAAAAGCATTTTTGTGCTCTGCGGTGGCATCTGCCGCCTGTGTCGGAAGCGCCCAAAGCGCAGAAATAACATGCGGGACCACCTATTCAGTCGTTGGCGGTGACACGCTGAGCCACATCAGCATGCTGAGCTACGGATCGCCTTTGTACCAGCCGATCTACACTGCGAACATCGACACAATCGGGTCAAATCCTGATCGTATTTTCATCGGCCAGTCCTTGTCGATACCTTGCTTGTCATCAGACGCGACAATCCTGTCTGTCAGTGCTGAAAACGATGACGGCGCTGTGGACGGCGCTCTGGTGTTTACCTTTAACAGAGCCTCCGCCCCACCCTTTATCATCAACAGCGGTATCGTTGACGCATACCTTGCCGACATCACCGAGGCGACAGAGGGCCGGGTGACGTTTATTGATCCCGAAGTAGTCAACCGTAACCATGCCGATCAATTCGCGCTTGTTACCTCTGGCCAAGTAGATGGGGCATATGTGCTGAACAGTACAATTGCGGACTCCCATCCACTGCTGCAATTGCCAATGTACCCGATGCTTGGCGGTTCTGCAGAGCAAACGGCTGTGGCGCTGTGGCGTCTGCACGACGAGTATCTCGCGCAAACAGACTACTTCAGCGATGCGCAGCTTCTGGGCTTTATCGCTGCACCAGCGGCGCATATCTGGCGTGACGCCAGCATGCCGGTTACGCCAGATGAGGATATCGTCACGAAGAACGAATACGCTGTTCCGTACTTCATGGGGCTCGACACACGCGGTCCGGCTGTGATGCGTGCCGATATGGAACAAAGAACGCTTGCCCAGCGCGACACTCCGCCTGCCTATTTCATGGCACATGGCGCGGCTTTGGCGACGGGTCTTTGGAATGAAGATGCGAACGTTTCAGTCATGGAAGTCGACAATGGCGCCTATACACCTACCTTTTCAGTCGTCCTGTCAAATGATGCGTGGATGCAAATTTCACCCACAGACCAGAACGCAATTCAAGCGATCTCAGGCGAAGCACTTTCTTATCGATCGGCAGCTTGGGACGAGTTCGACAACGCGTTCCGCTCGCGCATGATGGATATGGGGTTGGACTTTGTGAAAGCCGACAAACCGCTGTTGGATAACCTTTGGAAAAGCTCATTCCCGGATTTGGCCGCATGGATCGCAGATGTCGACTCCCGTGGTGTTTCCGGCACGATGGCGCTGAATTCCTACCTCAAAAGCTTGCGGTCATTGGAAGGTAGCTTGATCTATCGCGGTCAAGAAACCTATGTTGATCAGCATCCCTTCTTTACCGGCGGAAACTAACTCTGCCGCGGCTGCGCCCCGTTATGGGGCGCAGCTCGTTATTCCCGATAGCTAGCTCGTCGCAGATTTGCCGCACCAATAGCGGTTATCTATGCCGCGCGCGGCATGTTTGATTTTGGGCTCCCTTTCCGACCTTCTCCGCATCGCAGGATGTGCCAGAACTCTACCGTTTGTGATCCGGTATAATCATCCAAAGCCGCCATTGGAGCAGCCACAGCGAAAGTCTGACAAATCCCGCAAAACAGACATCACCAAAGAACACCCAAGGTATCCCAACAAAAAGGGCGCCCCGCAGGACGCCCTTTTCAAACTCCAACCTTGGCCAATCAGCCTTTTTTCAGGCACTCACGTCCAAGCAATTCTGCGATCTGCACAGCGTTCAAAGCCGCACCCTTGCGCAGGTTATCGGACACGCACCACAGGTTAAGACCGTTATCAATCGTGCTATCCTGACGGATGCGGCTGATGAACGTGGCAAAGTCACCGACACATTCGATGGGCGTCACATAGCCGCCGTCTTCGCGCTTATCGATCACCATAATGCCGGGGCTTTCGCGTAGGATATCGCGGGCCTCGTCCTCGTCCAGAAACTCTTCGAATTCGATGTTGATCGCTTCGGAGTGGCCAACAAACACAGGAACGCGCACACAGGTGGCCGTGACCTTGATCTTGGGGTCAACGATCTTCTTGGTCTCGGCGACCATTTTCCACTCTTCTTTGGTCTCGCCGCTATCCATGAAAACATCGATATGCGGGATCACGTTAAAAGCGATCTGCTTGGTGAACTGCTTGGGCGGCTTGCTGTCGGTGGGATTATAGATCGATTTGGTCTGGTCCCACAGCTCATCAATCCCGCCTTTGCCGGCGCCCGACACGGACTGATAAGTGCTCACAACAACGCGCTTGATCGTGGCGCGGTCATGCAGGGGCTTGAGCGCCACAACCATCTGCGCTGTCGAACAGTTCGGGTTGGCAATAATATTTTTCTTGGAATAGCCGTGCACGGCCTGCGGGTTCACCTCGGGCACGATCAACGGCACATCGGCGTCATAGCGATAAAGCGATGAGTTATCGATCACCACACAACCGGCTTTGGCAGCCTTGGGGGCATAAATCTTGGTCGCCTCGGACCCGACCGCAAAAAGCGCCATGTCCCAGCCGGTGAAATCAAATGTATCAAGGTCCTTGGTCTTCAGGGTTTTATCGCCAAAGCTGACCTCGGTGCCAAGCGATTTACGGCTGGCAAGTACGGCAATCTCGTCCACGGGAAAGGCCCGCTCGGCGAGGATGTTCAGCATTTCGCGGCCCACATTCCCAGTGGCACCGACAACGGCGATTCTATAGCCCATTTGGCTGGCTCCTTGTTACAGATGCGCCCCTTTAACGCGTGGGGGGACCAAGGGAAAGGGGTGGGCATCGCGAACCCACTGCCAGCCCAGTTTTACAGGCATCTTTGTTGCGGGTTTGTATCGCAAATCATCTGTGTGAATTCGCAGTTTCTTAATCCTCAGGGGCTAGTGGATGTGGGGGAAGGAATCTCTGCATGAAGAATGTACTATTCATAACGATCGCTACGGCGACGGTGCTTGCATCGCCTGGCTTGGCACTCGTCGCACAGAAAAAACCTGAAAGCGGCGATCTTGCACTGGTCGTTGCGTCCCCGTTTGGCAGGTCGGTTGAGCAGGTGCTTGACGCATCAGGAATGACAGATGCCTATCCAAATCGTGCGCCACTGGGCGCTTTCGTCCAATTGGAAACACCGCAAAGCTACGACCTGCTGATTGAAAACGGGGCCTGGCTCGTATTGCGCGGCAAGGAGATACTCGAGCTATGCTAGCGACAGCAACACACTCCGCAGCAGGACAGCAGCAGCAAGCAAACGAACGCTTCGTGCAGCAGGTTACGAACTGGATATTGGCGCCCGTCCCTGCGGTGGCAGCCTATGCCGTGAACGATTTGCCTCATTGGTGGATTTTTGCCGTGATCGGGCTGTTGCTCGGCGTGCTCGGCAACGCAGCAATAAGGTCTTCGGCTGAATTGCGCGACTACGTGATCAGTTTCTGCTTTGTCGGTCAGTGCATCCTACTGACATCCGCACTTGCCGGCCATCCGTGGCAGATCGATTCGCACATGTTGTTCTTCGCGGTATTGGCGATCATATCAACATTGGGCAGTCCGCGCGCACTGGTTTTCGCAACCGTGCTGGTGGCCTTGCATCACATGGCGTTCAGTATCGTTCTCCCCGGCCTCGTGTTTCCAAGCGTAGGCCTCGTCGGAAATCTTGAACGGACAGCATTCCATGCCGCGATTGTCTTACTCGGAAGCGGCGTGCTGCTGGTCTCAATCATAAATCGTGCCGCTGCGGAATCGGCGCTTCAGGTCGAACGCGCCGCCCTGCAAGAGCAGACCGAGGTCGCCAACCAATCGCGCGCTGCCGCCAGAAAGGACCAAGATGACGCAGAAGTTGTCGTGAAAACGCTCCAACGCCATCTGGACGATTTGGCGCGTGGCGTTTTGGACTGCCAGATCAAGACTGAGTTTCCAAAGGACTATGCGCCGTTGCGCCTCAGTTTTAACGCTGCGGTTGAGAAGCTTGGTGAAACGCTTGGGCAGGTTTCCGGCGCTGCGACGAATATCAAAACAAATGTCGCCAACATGAGCCAATCTTCCGAAGATCTGTCCAGACGGTCCGAAACACAGGCGGCCACGTTGGAAGAAACTGTAGCTGCGCTTGAAGAAATTACAGTTTCGGTAAGGCAGGCCGCACAGAGCGCGCAAAACGCCAAGACCATCGCAACCGACACGCGGCACGATGCCGAAAGAACCGGCAATATCGTGGCAGACGCGATTGCCGCAATGACAGCGATCGAAGCGTCATCCGATCAAATCTCGAGCATCATTGGCGTCATTGATGATATCGCATTTCAGACCAACCTGCTGGCGTTGAATGCCGGTGTTGAAGCGGCCCGCGCCGGCGATGCAGGGCGCGGATTTGCCGTGGTCGCCACAGAGGTACGCGGCTTGGCCCATCGGTCAGCGGACTCTGCAACAGAAATCAAAGGGTTGATCGAACAAAGCTCTCTGCAGGTCCGCAACGGCGTGGAATTCATTGGGAAAGCCGGTGAAGCAATTGGCGGCATCGTGGCGCGGGTCAAAGAAATCTCCACCGCCATCGCCGAAATTGCCAGCGCCTCTGAAGAACAATCACGCGGACTGAGTGAAATAAACGTTGGCGTCAGCGAACTTGATACCGTCACCCAGCGGAACGCCGCAATGGCAGGTGCGCTGACGACGAGCGGCTATGAATTGAACGCCTATGCGCAAGAGCTTGCGGTGTTGGTACAGCAATTCCAACTGGCCCAGAAACAGGGCAGTTTCGGGCAGGCTGCGGCCTAGGACATAAGGCACAACCGGACACAACCGAACGTTGTATTCCTATACATCACTTGACGGGGATGTCACGTCAACCACCAATAACCACAGCACGTTGTTGCGGCCTCTAGACACCGGTCGCGTCAGGCCTAAGGTGGCACCATGAAGGTGCCCAGTACCCCCCCGTTCCGTCAAGCCGCACCCCGTGGCCTTTGCACCGATTGCGGCGTGTCGCGCATGGCCGATGCCAGTGCCTGCGGAAAGGCCTGCCAGTTTATCAAACCGGATTATCCCAAGCATGAGGCCTATATTCATGGGCGTGCAGCAAAAGATACTGGCGACGAACGTTTCTTCGGGGTTTCGCGCGCGATGTACCGTGCCGCGCTGAGACCTGCGCGCGAGGGCGCGCAGTGGACTGGCCTTACCACCCGCTTTGCCGAGCGACTGCTTGAAACAGGTGCGGTGGATGCCGTGCTGACAATGGTGCCCGATGCAGACGACAAATGGCGGCCCCGCCCCGCGATCATCACCGACCCTGCCGACATGCAACACGCACGTGGCATGCGGATGGGCTATGCCCCGCTTTTGGCATTGCTTGAACCTGCTTTGGCGGCAGGACACCGCAAGATCGCGGTTATCGGCATTCCGTGCCAAATCTACGCCTTGCGCGCGATTGAGGCAGATCTGGGGTTCGAGCGGATATATGTAATCGGCACCCCCTGCTCTGACAACACAACGACCGAGAACTTCCACAGTTTTCTTGCACGGCTGACAGATGCACCTGACACAGTCACCTATCTGGAATTCCGCGCCGATTATCACGTCGAGCTGCGCTTTAGCGATGGCAGCAAACGGCTGATCCCGTTTTTGAAACTTCCACTATCGGACCTGCCGCCCGATTTCTTCCCAACGACGTGCCGTACCTGCGTGGATTACACCAACCGGCTGGCCGATATCACGGTGGGCTATATGGCCGGCGAAGGGGAACAATGGCTGATCGTGCGCAACCAGCGTGGCAAAGAGATTTTGGAAGCTCTCGGCGATGAAGTGTCGCTTGCCGCGCCGGGATCACGCGGTCAGCGCCAAAGCTCGGTCAAGGGTTTTGTGGAAAACACGCGCCTTGCGGCAGGCGGGCTTCCGTTGCGGCGGATGCCCAACTGGCTGCGCGGGATCATGGCATGGGTGATGCCACGGGTGGGGCCGCGCGGTCTGGAATTTGCCCGTGCGCGGGTTGAAATGAAAGCGGCCGAAACCGTCTTGCATTTGCGCCGCGAAGAACCCGCCAAGATTAAAAACATGGTACCCGAGCACGTCTGGAACCTAGCCAAACCCTACGGGATTGCATCGGAAGAGAACGAGCGGACCGATCCTTAAACCGGCATTGCGGTTGTCTGACGCACGGTGCGCAACGCAAAGGACGATTGCATCTGCGCCACCCCTGGCAGTGTCGCCAGATAACGCCGGTGAATACGGGCGAAATCCTCGGTATCGCCGGCCAAGACCTTCAGCAGATAATCCGCCGTGCCCGCCATCAAATGACACTCGAGCACATCCGGCACGCGGGCCACAGCACGTTCAAACGCATCGAGCACCTCGTCGGCCTGCCCGCTGAGCGTGATTTCCACAAAAACCGTCGTCGGACGCCCCACTTTGCGGGGGTCGAGCAGCGCCACGTAATCCCGGATATAGCCGTCCTTTTCCAGTCGCTGCACACGCCGGTGACAGGCCGAGGCGGACAGGTTCGCCTTCTCTGACAATTCGGCGTTCGAGATGCGGCCTTTCTTCTGCAAAACCTCGAGGATTCGGCGATCAATACTATCCAGTTCCATTTTACGCACGATCCTTCGAACAAATGATACTTTTGCACACAGTTCTACCGCAAATACCTAGAACATCCAAGGACACTCCGATGAAATTGCAGCGAAGCGGCGTGATACTTCCAACAGACACAGGAGGAACCGGTCATGCATATTGGATGCCCAACAGAGATCAAACCACAAGAATTTCGCGTCGGCCTGACACCGAACGCAGCCTTTGAAGCCGTCAACCACGGCCACACCGTGACAATCCAGTCCGGCGCTGGCAATGGCGCGGGCTTTACCGACGCCGATTACACTGATGCCGGGGCCGCAATTGTAGGCACCGCTGCAGAAGTGTTCGAAAAAGCCGATATGGTTGTAAAAGTGAAAGAACCACAGCCCAAAGAGCGCAAAATGCTCCGCGAAGGTCAGATTTTGTTTACTTATCTGCACCTTGCGCCGGACCCCGAACAAACCAAAGACCTGATGGAGTCCGGTGCAACCTGCATTGCCTACGAAACAGTGACCGACGATCGCGGCGGGCTGCCGCTCTTGGCGCCCATGTCAGAGGTCGCAGGGCGTCTGGCACCGCAGGTCGGCGCATGGACGCTGCAAAAGGCCAACGGCGGGCGCGGTGTTCTTATGGGTGGCGTACCGGGTGTTGGCCCTGCCCGCGTGCTGGTCATCGGCGGCGGTGTTGTCGGCACCCATGCGGCGCGCATCGCGGCGGGCATGGGCGCTGATGTCACCGTGCTGGACCGGTCCCTGCCGCGTCTGCGCTATCTGGATGATACGTTCGGCGGCGTTTTCAAGAACGGCTACGCCAATGCAGGCAACACAATTGAGCTGGCACGTCAGGCCGACATGATCATCGGCGCAGTCCTGATCCCGGGTGCGGCGGCGCCCAAGCTGATCTCGCGCGCGCAACTTTCCGAGTTGAAACCGGGTGCGGCACTTGTTGACGTGGCGATTGACCAAGGCGGTTGTTTCGAGACGTCAAAGGCCACAACCCACGAAGACCCTGTCTATGATGTCGACGGGATCATGCACTATTGCGTGGCCAACATGCCGGGTGCTGTGGCGCGCACGTCCACGATCGCACTTGGGAATGCCACCATGCCGTTCATGCTCGCGTTGGCCGACAAAGGCTGGCGGCAGGCCTGCGAAGATGATCCACATCTGCTGAACGGTCTGAACGTCCATGCAGGCAACCTGACCTACTATGCCGTCGGCAAGGCCTTGGGGATTGACGTTTTGTCGCCATCACTGGCGCTTAAAGCGTAGACACAGAAAAGGGCCCGCTTGCAAAAAGCGGGCCCTTTCTACCTGCGGCAGTTAAAATCAGGCGTTCGCCTTGAGCGCATCGCGAATTTCGGCCAACAGTTCTTCTGCTGTCGGACCCTTCGGCGCTTCCGGTGCAGCCTCTTCCTCTTTCATCGCAGCGTCTTTGACCTTGTTGACCATTTTCACCAGCATGAAGACAACGAAGGCAATAATCAGAAAATTGATGATGGCCATGATGAACGCGCCGTAGGCAAAGATCGATGCACCTGCCTCGCGCGCGGCTTCCAGCGATGCGCCCGCAGGCACTTCTCCGGCAAGTACGGCGTAGTTGTTCGTGAAATCAACACCGCCGGACACAAGGCCGATAATAGGGTTGATCAAATCGCCAACAAGCGATGTGACGATGGCCGTAAATGCGGCACCGATGATGATACCAACGGCCATGTCCATGACATTCCCCTTGGCAATAAACGTTTTGAATTCATTAAGCATTCTTTGTCCCCATTTCTTGTTTTTCAGCCTACGGTTAATTCCCTATTGCGGCTGCGCGCACAGTATTAACCATATTTTTGAACAGTGGAACGGGTTTTTGTTTGCGGTTTTTCCCCCTACCTTCGGTGGATTGCAAAACGAGATAGAAGGACCACTACACATGGCCGATTTATCGGACTTTCCGATCACACAACGCTGGCACGCAAAGGACCCGTCCGTGATCCAGCTTTATTCATTCCCTACCCCCAACGGCGTCAAAGTCTCTATTGCGCTTGAAGAGATGGGGCTGGCGTATGAACCGCACCTTGTCACGCTCAGCGATGCCGACGTGAAAAGCGATGCCTTTCTGTCGCTGAACCCCAACAACAAAATTCCCGCGATCATTGACCCGAATGGGCCTGACGGCGCAATTGGGCTGTTCGAAAGCGGTGCCATCCTGCTCTATCTGGCCGAAAAGTCCGGCAAATTCATCGGCGCGACAACGGCAGACAAGCACAAGATCACCCAGTGGCTGATGTTCCAGATGGGTGGCCTCGGACCTATGCTTGGTCAGATGGGGTTCTTCTACAAATTTGCAGGCTCACAGATCGAGGATCCCCGCCCGCGTGAACGCTACCGCGATGAGGCGATCCGTCTGTTGGCCGTCCTCGACAAAGAACTTGCCGGCAAAGACTGGATCGCGGGCGATTATTCCATCGCGGATATGGCGATTGCGCCATGGGTGAACGCGCTGGGATTTTACGGCACCAAAGACGAGGTCGGCTATGACGATCTGAAAAACGTGCCGGCCTATGTCACGCGATTTTTCGAACGGCCTGCGGTGGACAAGGCCAAAAATATTCCCGATCCATCTTGAACTGACGAAAGAGTCAGCAGACGCACCGGGGCCAAGCACCATGGTGCGTCACTGGACACACTGCCTTTCATGGATTAGTGGGTGGAAGGGCTGGTATTCAGGAAATTGTAGGATGCGCGACAATCAAGAATGGTGGCTCGTACTCGTCATCTGGGGCGAAAAATACTCTGATGACGACTGCAACCGGCTTATCTTCAGCGCCCTGAGGCATTCCACAAATTGTAAAGGCGTTTGCGTCCTGACAGACCGCTTGGACAGAGCGATAGACAGCAGGGCGACGTTAGTGCCGTTCCCCGAGGACTTTAACCGCGACGATTTCAAGCGGAGTGGACTGCCGATCAAGATTTGTATGTTTGATCTCCCCACAGTCCCAGAGGGCGATGTCTGCATTTATGTTGACCTCGACTCCATGATTGTCGGAAATCTTGATAAAATTGCGGTGCTCGCAGAGAAGGCCGATATCTGGACGATTGATGTTTTCCCGCGGCGTTTTTCCCGCTTTCGGCGAGCCCGGTTTCGGCTTTCCGGTGGCAAGTACTTTACCGCAGGCAATTCATCATGTTTTGTGTTCAAAAACCGGTTTCCAGGCAACCCAACAGAAAAGTTCAGAACGCTCTTCGCAGCAGGCAAGCTGCCCAAACGGTTGTTGCATGATGATCGCTTTATTGGATGGAGCTGCCAAGAAAAGCTACGCGGTTTCCCCACGCATCTGGTCTCCTATTTCCGGCTTGAATTTCTAGCACCTGCCATGTGGATCACGCGCCTCTTTGCGATTTTCCGAAAGAGGCTCCGGCAACAGATCGTTGTTGTGACCTTTGCTGGAAGAAACACAAAACTCGAAAAATTGCTGGCCGCAGGTAAAGATGAGCGGATCGTCGATCATCATGGTCGCGTGGGCTACTGGACGAATGATTTGACGAGCGGAATTAGCGGCAAAATCGAAGCTGAATTACAAGCTTTCAAAGACCGCTAAAGCCCCGCCCCCTTTTCAGGCAACGTCCCGTTCAAAACGTAAGCGAGGATATCAACCACCTGCTGCGGCTCTTCCACAACAGCGAGGGCGGCCGCGTCAACCTCTTTGAGCGGATGCTGATGTTCCGGCCCGTGCATCACGATCAGTGATTTACCAAGAGCCGCCGCATAGCCCGCATCAAAGGCTGCGTTCCACTGTTTGTATTTGTCGCCAAAGCGGACCACCACGATATCGGCATTCTGTAGCCCATGTCGCGTGCGGATCGCATTCAGGTTCGCACCTTTGTTGTCATGCCAGAACTTCTTGTCTTCCGCGCCCATGATCGCAACGCCACAATCGTCCGAAGCAGCATGGTCCGTCACCGGCCCGTCAAACACCACATCAAGCCCCGCTGCACCGGTGATGATCTGCTCGCGCCAGTCGGTGTGGATTTCGCCGGAGAGGTAAATCTTGAGGGTCATATTGGGGCTCCTTCGTTTGTTTCGTACAGGCCGTTGGCGCGGCGCAGAATTACCCGCGCAGGACACCACCCGTGGCTTTCGTCACTTTCTCCACAATCTTGGCGCTGACCGCTTCGATATCGGCGTCCTTCAACGTCGCCTCGGTCGGCTGCAAACGCACGGTCACAGCCAGGGATTTCTTGCCTTCACCCAGCGACCCGCCAATGAATTCGTCAAAGACGCGCACGTCGGTGATCAGGGACTTATCCGCACCCGCGGCGGCGTTGACCAGCGTCAGCGCCTCGACCTGCGTATCGACGACAAAGGCAAAATCGCGCTCGACCGCTTGCAGATCCGTGGCGACAAGTGCGGAACGTGTGGCAGATTTGTTCTTGGGCAGAGGAACTTCATCGGGCCAGATGGTAAAGGCCACAGCAGGCCCTTTGATATCCATCTCGCGCAGCACGCGCGGGTGCAGTTCACCAAAGATACCCAACACCTTCTTCGGCCCGAGGCAAATCTTGCCATGCCGTCCGGGGTGCCACCAATCATCCGCGCCACGCAGGATCTGTACTTTCGCAGGCGCGCCGATTGCCGCCAGGATCGCCTCGGCATCGGCCTTGGCATCGTACAGATCAACCGGGCGCGCTGTCCCGTGCACGTCCTTGGGGCCTGTTCGCCCGATCAACACACCCGAGACCAGCATGTGCTGTTCACCCGGCTCACCGCCGTGGAAACCTGCGCCGACCTCAAACAGGCCCATATCCATGAAACCGCGCGCCTGATTGCGCGCCGCTGCCCGCAACAGACCGGGCAGCAATGCAGGCCGCATATGCGACATCTCCGAACTGATCGGGTTCTCCAGCATGGTCGCATCATCGCCACCGCCAAAGAGCTTGGCCGCCTCGGCATCAATAAAGCTGTAGGTTACACATTCGTTGTAGCCCAGCGCTGCCGCGGTCCGGCGTGCCGCCTGTTGACGCATCTGACCGGGTGTCAGGATTGGCTTGGGGACGCCCGCGTCAATGCGCGGCAAAGGCTTGCCTTTGAGTTTCGTCAAGGACGCGATCCGCGCGACTTCTTCGACCAGATCAGCCTCGCCCTGCACATCGGGACGCCAAGACGGCACATGGGCCATATTGCCTTCCATCACAAAACCAAGATCGGTCAATGTGCTGCGCTGGGTAGATTCCGAAATCTCCATACCCACCAGCGATATGACGCGCTTGGCGTCAAGTTTATAAGCGCGCGACGTATCGGGCACAGCACCTGCCTGAATCACTTCAGACACCTCGCCGCCCGCATGATCGACGATCATCCGCACCGCATGTTCAAGCCCCTCTGGCGTGAATGCAGGGTCAACACCACGCTCGAACCGGTACCGCGCATCCGAGTTGATCTTGAGCGCGCGGCCTGTGTAGGCGATCTGCACGGGATCCCAATAGGCACTTTCGACGAAGACGTTTACGGTCTCTTCGGTGCAGCCTGTCGCAAGCCCGCCCATAATCCCCGCAATGCTTTCGGGGCCGTTGTCGTCCGAAATCACCATCTGGCCTGCTTGCAGGGTATAGTCCTTGTCATCAAGCGCTGTGAGGGTCTCGCCACCAGCAGCGCGATGGACGCGCAGGTTGCCTTGCACCTTATCGGCATCAAAGACATGCAGCGGGCGGTTCAGGTCGTAGGTGAACCAATTGGTCACATCCACCAGAAAACTGATCGGACGCAACCCGATGGCGCGCAGCTGCGCTTGCAGCCATTCAGGGCTGGGGCCGTTCTTGACCCCTTTGATCAGGCGGCCACAGAAGACGGGGCAGCCGTCCAAGGTATCCTCGGCAATACTCACACCAAGATCGGCCTTGAAGGACGCGGGCACAGGATCAACCGATAGGGGAAGCAGTTTGCCGATGCCGCGCGCCGCCAGATCGCGGGCGATGCCACGGACGCCAAGTGCATCAGGGCGGTTTGGCGTGATCGCGATTTCAATCACAGGGTCGACTTTTTCAGGACTGTTCTCGGCCAGCCAGTCGGTGAACCGCTGTCCCACCTCGCCCGAGGGCAGTTCGATGATACCGTCATGTTCTTCTGAGAGTTCCATCTCGCGCTCGGAACACATCATGCCATAGCTTTCGATGCCGCGGATCTTGCCCACGCCGATCGTCGTGTCGATGCCGGGGACAGAGGTGCCGGGGCTGGCGATCACGACGGTGATGCCTGCGCGTGCGTTGGGTGCGCCACAGATGATCTGGGTCGGGCCATCTGCCGTTTCGACCTGACAAACCTGAAGTTTGTCGGCATCGGGGTGCTTTTCCGCCGAAACCACCTTGCCGATGGTGAAATCCGCCAGCTTGTCGATGGGGTTTTCGATGCCTTCCACCTCGAGCCCCAGATCGGTCAGCGCATAGGCGATGTCCGCAACAGAGGCGTCGGTTTCAAGGTGGTGTTTCAGCCAGGAAAGCGTGAATTTCATGGGTCCGTCCTGCGGGTTAAATCTGTTGCGAAGGGCTTAGCGGATTACGCGCAGAGGGGGAAGAGGGCGTTACGCAGCGGTGAGGTCCCGGATCAGGTCCGGGACTGCGGATCGCTGCGACGTTGATGTGCCGCAGCCCACTTTGACACCAGCCATGCAGGGATCAGGATCACGCCCCAGCCAGCCGCGTTGATCAGCGTCAGCCGCAATGCCAGATCGCGCGGCATGTCCGAGGTCCACATCGCGATGTGGCCGCCAATGATGAAGGTCAGAAGGATGATGAGCCAGAGCCGTTGCATCGACTTGATATAGCGTTGTGGTCGCCGGGGAAAACCCCGGCGCACGGCCTACAACTCGCGCCCTGCCAAATCCTCAACCAGTTCGAAGTGTTCGAAGACCAGCATCATTTCAGGGTCAAACCCGCCGTTGCGTTTGAAATACGCCTTGTGATCCTTGCGCCAGCCCAGAAGGCTGTCATTCTCGCCCTCGGCCAGCGCCATCTCTTCGGTCACGTCGCAATAGCGGATTTCTTCTACCTTGGTGGTGCGGATGACCAATGCGGGCGTGCCGTCCCAATTCGCCGCGATATCGCAACGGCCGACGACGGGCATCGCCTCGGGTTCGCCGTCGAAATCGGCCAGCGCGCCGCAGGTGGCGGTCTTTTTGCCTTGGCGGACAAGGGCGATCAGGTGTTGGCAGAGTTGCGCGCTATCGCCGAATTTGAACGTCCCTGCGCCGGGGTATGTGTCTTGGAGGTCTTCGGTGTCGTTGGTCATGGGGGTGGCTTTCTCGCGTGGGTTTCACCCACCCTACAGGGATTTGGCGCGGAACGTTAGGGCAGGACCCAAAGCGGGCAAGAGTTTGTCAGGTAGGGTGGGTGAAACCCACAAAAGGCAAAACACATGCCGTGCCGGAACGTGGATTTCATGGTCAACCGGCTTGGAGATGATCGCGCGGACCTTTTCAGGTTCAAACGGGCGAAGCCCCAGGGGCGCGGCAACCAAATGCAACCGAAGGGCAACGCACGGACCTCGGGGTGGGCGCTGCGACGGTTCGATTTGGCGGAGCATTGAGTCGATCGGTCCGGCTGGTGATGTTTGCAGCGTTGCAAAAGCGCCCTCCCCATGGGGGAGGTCCGGGCGCTGCCCGGCGAGCCGGGCGGAAACTTCGTCAACACGCGAGGCTAAGTCGGAGTCAATGGCCATTTCAGATTAAGTTTCACACCAAAATGCCCTTCGGATTCTTCATCAATCCATCCACCTACAATCTTTGCGCGTGCAGCGGCTATAGGCAGGCTAGGATCAAGAGCCTTCAGCTCATCTCGGTATTTCGTTGCATCGGTTTTTGGCAGATAACCCACCAATAGACCATTTATCCTTACTTCAACTGCGTTAGCGTCATACGGGTTAACATCATCAGGCACTAAGACCGCAATGCACTCATACTTGGCAGAGCGTTCTGACTTGCCTCCTACAATGTTGCTGATAGCATTCTGATAGCTTGCCTCACCAACAACTTTCTGTTGGAAGCCCCTAGTATGAGCGAGTGTGAAAGAAGCAGTGAATTCCTTCTTCTTCCGACCAAGAAGTCTTCCAAGTAAACTCACCTACTCAACCCACCATGCAGCGTCGGCACATCCAGCGCGCTGAAGCCGTAGTGCCGCAACCACCGCAGATCGCTGTCAAAGAACGCCCGCAGATCGGGGATGCCGTATTTTAGCATCGCGATCCGGTCGATGCCCATGCCAAAAGCAAAGCCTTGCCATTCCGCAGGGTCGATCCCGCCTGCTTGCAGCACCTTGGGGTGCACCATGCCGGAACCGAGGATTTCCAGCCAGTCGTCGCCCTCGCCCACTTTGAGCGTGCCGCCTTCCCATGAACAGCGGATGTCGACCTCGGCCGATGGTTCTGTGAAAGGAAAGTGCGACGCGCGGAAGCGGATGTCGACGTGGTCAACCTCGAAGTAGCTTTTCACGAACTCTTCCAGTACCCATTTCAGGTTCGCCATGCTGATATCTTTGTCAATCGCGAGCCCCTCGACCTGATGGAACATCGGCGTGTGGGTCTGGTCATAATCGGCGCGGTACACACGACCGGGGCAGATGATGCGGGTCGGTGCGCCTGTCGCCTCCATCGAGCGGATTTGCACCGGTGATGTATGCGTGCGCAACACATGCGGCGGGCGGTCATCGCCTTCGGCACGGTGGGTATAGAACGTGTCCATCTCAGCCCGCGCAGGGTGGTGGTCGGGGATGTTCAGGGCGTCAAAGTTGTACCAGTCGCTTTCGATCTGCGGGCCTTCGGCCACACGGAACCCCATGTCGGCAAAGATCGCGGTCACCTCTTCGGTCACCTGGCTGATGGGGTGAATTGACCCTTGCCGCGCATCACGTGCAGGCAGCGTCACATCCAGCCATTCGTCGCGCAAACGCGCATCAAGGGCGGCATCAGCCAGCGCCATTTTCTTGGCCGCCAGTGCGGAATTGATCTCATCCTTCAGCGCATTCAGCGCAGGGCCTGCGGTCTGGCGTTCCTCGGGCGTCATCTTGCCCAATTCCCGCATCTGCAAACTGATCTCGCCCTTTTTGCCGACGGCCTGCACGCGCAGGTCTTCGATGGCGGCCTCATCGGCGGCACCGGCAATCAAGCCAAGGTATTTTTGTTTCAGATCGTCCATGCCGCACCTCTTGCAATCGTCCCAGCGGAGTTAGCGAAATGGTGCCATGGTTGCAAGAAGCGTTCAGCCTTGGCGCGGCAAGCGTGGCGGCCGCGCCGGAGTCTAGACCAACTGGTCAGACACAGGGCAATCTGGGACAAAACTGTAAATGGTGCGCAAGGTGGGGCCTTTTGCTGGAGAGAGCAGCCTGTAAACGTCAGCGATTGCCTCTGCCGTTGTTACCGTTACCGCCTTTGCCGTTGCCGTTATTGCCGTTGCCGTTATTACCGTTGCCGTTGCCGTTGCCGTTATTGCCGTTGCCATTGCCGTTGCCGTTGCCGTTATTGCCGTTGCCATTGCCGTTGCCGTTGCCGTTATTGCCGTTGCCATTGCCGCTATTGCCATTGCCACTGCCGTTATTGCCACTGCCGTTGCCGTTATTGCCGTTGCCACTGCCGTTGCCGCCGTCGCCATTGCCGCCGTTGCCACTGCCGTTGCCGCCGTCGCCATTGCCGCCGTCGCCATTGCCGTTGCCGCCATTGCCGTTACCGTTGCCGCCATTGCCGTTGCCGTTCCCAGCATCATCCATAGGAGGCGGTTGTATATCCCCCATGGCCTCTGCCATGTCCATTGCAAAGGCTCTGGCCCCGTTCAACGTGGCTTGTGATGCGCCAACCCCCAGAATAACGGCAAGAGAAGTAACAACGGCAAAATCGACAGTGACAGCGCCATTGTCATCTTGTTGGAATTTCTTGAAAAACGCGCGGGGACCTGTCGGTTGTTGGGTTTTGCCGCAGCGCCGCAGCAGATTGGCGTTACCAAACATATCGAACATATCACTGGTCCTTCTCAACTCGCACTAGATACAAAAACGGGACGGCACCCGCCTTTTCATTGGTCTGCTGATCGCGTGAGGATATGTTCCAATTAAGACAGAATATTGAAAATTTACTTCAAATTGTGACCCGGCACACAAAGGGACTATCTGATCCGTACAGCGACTGAAAAAACTCCCGATGCGCGGTGCCTAAGCTCCTCTTAACTTTGCTGTCGTAAGACGCGTGCATGTTTATGCAGACCGCAGCCCCCGTTATTGCCGCGAAGAGCCTTTATACGGCGGCAGGTACTCACGCGCCGCCGCGTGCGCTACGGCTGGGTTCGCTTCTCGGGGCGATGAGCTATGCACTTGATATGACGGAAGGCCAGCCGCCAGGGCATTGCATTCGCTGTTGCTGGATCGGGACACGCATTGGCAAAGCCTTGGAGATAACCGGGCAAGCCTATGAGGACCTCTATTTCACCCTTTTGCTGAAAGATCTTGGCTGCAGCAGCAATGCGGCACGAATTTGTGAACTCTACATTGCAGATGACATCACCTTCAAACGTGATTTCAAGATGATCGACGGGAGTCTCTCGGCCGCATTGCGGTTTGTCTTCACCAAAACCGGGCTGGGCGCCGGGCTCAGTGAAAGGTTGCGCGCGACCGTCAATATCTTGCGCAACGGGGGCGACATTAGCCGCGAACTGATTGAAACCCGTTGCAACCGTGGCGCAGATATTGCGGCAAAGATGCGGTTTTCGAAGGCTGTCCAGGAGGGCATCAGATCGCTTGATGAGCACTGGGGCGGCGGCGGCAAACCACTCGGGCTGTCTGGCGATGATATACCGCGTATTTCAAACATCGCCCTGATGGCGCAGGTCGTCGACATTTTTCATTCAGCGCAGGGCCCAGAGGCCGCAATGGCAGAAATCGAAGGACGCGCCGGCGACTGGTTTGATCCGGCTCTGGTGGCAGCGCTTAAAACGGCCAGCGCAACGCCTGACTTTTGGACGCGCCTGAACGATCCAGATTTGGCAGAACTTGTTTTCTCACTCGACCCAAGCGAAACGGCCCTTGATGTCGACGAGGACTATCTTGACGATATCGCCTCGGCCTTTTCCGATGTCGTCGATGCAAAATCGCCCTTTACGGCCGACCACTCCAACCGTGTCACCCTCTATACCGACATGATCGCCGAGGAACTCGGGCTTTCGGCGGATCACCGGCGCTGGCTGCGGCGCGCGGCGCTCTTGCATGATCTTGGCAAACTGGCGGTGAGCAATCAGATTCTCGACAAACCGGGACGACCGGATGCCACCGAATGGGCAACCATCCGGACGCATCCGAAATATAGTCAGACAATCCTCGAACGGGTCGAGGCCTTTTGCGATATTGCACCCGTTGCCGGGGCGCACCATGAACGTGTGGATGGGAAAGGATATCCTGCGGGACTGGGTGGCAAAGACCTTTGCCTAGAAGCCCGCATACTCGCCGTTGCGGATGTTTTTGATGCACTCACTGCGGACAGGCCCTACCGGGCGGCAATGCCGATCGCGAAAGCGCTGGAAATCATGGCCGCAGATGTTGAAGCCGCCTTTGACCCCGTCTGCTTTGCTGCACTGCAAGGTGGGCTTGCTAAGCTGGCAAGCCCCGATGAGATTTGAAGATCTCTGGCGTCCAGCCTGCGCATCGCAGACCGTCCGGTTCGCGCCGCAAACAGATAACTGGGCGGCCAGAAATTGAGCAGCCTTCGCGCCTGCGTTACTGCAAACTCATTCACATGATCTGCCGAACTATCTGACGAAAAAGGCCGCCCAGTTTCCTGAGCGGCCTTTGTTTTCCGGTCGGGTGCGGGGCTTAAGCAGCCAGCGCATCCTTGGCTTTTCCAACAACAGCGGCAAATGCCTCAGGCTCGTTCACGGCGAGATCAGCAAGAACCTTACGGTCCACTTCGATGCCAGCCAGTGTCAGGCCGTTGATGAACTTGGAATAGTTCAGTGTCTCGTCAACCGAGCGCACACCTGCGTTGATCCGCTGGATCCACAAAGCGCGGAAGTTGCGCTTGCGGTTGTGACGGTCACGGGTTGCATACTGGTTGGCTTTGTCGACCGCTTGTGCCGCGACCTTGAAGGTCTTGGAGCGGCGATCATAATAACCTTTGGCAGCGTCGAGTACTTTTTTGTGACGACGGTGCGTGACGGTTCCACCTTTAACGCGCATATCTCAATTCCCTCTAATTAACGTGCGTAAGGCATCATCGGCTTGATGATACCCTCGTCTTGCTTGCTCAGTGTGGTTGTCCCACGAGCGTTACGGAGGAATTTGTTCGTGCGCTTGATCATGCCGTGACGTTTGCCAGCCTGGCCCGCCACAACACGGCCAGAAGCCGTCACTTTGAACCGCTTTTTGCAGCTCGATTTCGTTTTCATCTTCGGCATTTCCGTCTCCTTCAAAGGTTCGGTCTAATCGCGCGACTCGGCATGCCATCTTGGCCGGACGCGCGGGCTCAGGCGCGGCTGATACGACAGGGGTGGGGGTATTGCAAGAGGTGTTTCGCGTTTTACCCTGCTATGAAAGGCAAAGCGGGCTTCAGGAGCCGATCACTGTCGCCACGACACGGAGGATCACATCATCGACCGTATCAAGCGCATAGGCCCCGGGGTTTTCCTGCGCCGCATAAGCCATGCTTCCCGCCCCTATCACCAGCAAAGCAAGCGCATTCTTGGGCCAGCGCCAATCGGAATAAGCGCTGACAGCTGACGGGATTGCAAAGGCGACCATCGTCAAACCGATCACAAAAATAAGATCATAATCCATGGCGCCCTACCGATGCTGCTTTGCGATGTTACTCTTGTTCTACTGCGTAAATCAAACGCTCTGCACAAGGGGCAACCCGCAAGATATTTGTAGACCCCGGCGTATTGAAAGGCACACCTGCGGTAACGACGACCATGTCGTCCTCACCCGCAAGGTTCTGGGCCTTTGCGGCACGGACTGCGGCAATGACAGCATCCTTAAAGCGGTCCACTTGACCGGAAAGCACACAATTCGTGCCCCATGACAGGCAGAGCCGCCGCGCGGTCGTGATGTGATTGGTCAAGGCAATGATCGGCACACGCGGGCGTTCGCGCGATACCAACAGAGCGGTCGTGCCGGATTGCGAGAAACAGCAGATCGCTTTGACATCCGTTGTTTCGGCAATCTCTCGGGCGGCGGACACGATTCCGTCTGCGACGGTCTTGCCGTCGGATTTGCGCGACGCCTCGATAATTTCGGTATAGGTCGGGTCGGCTTCGACCTCGGCTGCGACATTGCTCATCGTGGTGACGGCCTCAATCGGGAAAGAGCCTGCGGCGGATTCGGCCGACAACATGATCGCGTCAGCCCCCTCATAGATCGCCGTGGCCACATCCGACACCTCGGCACGTGTCGGCATCGGACTGTCGATCATGGACTCGAGCATCTGTGTTGCCACGATGACGGGCTTCGCCGCGGCACGGCATTTGCGCACCAGCTGTTTCTGGATCGGCGGGACGTTCTGCACCGGCAATTCAACACCCAGATCACCACGCGCGACCATGATGCCGTCAGACACGGCAAGGATGCTGTCAAAGACCTTGACCGCGTTCGGCTTTTCGATTTTTGACAGGATCGCGGCACGGCCTTTGGCAAGCGCGCGCGCCTCTTCCACGTCTGCAGGGCGCTGAACGAACGAAAGCGCCAACCAGTCAACACCCAGATCGCAAACGAATTCCAGATCCTTGCGGTCTTTTTCCGACAATGCGGCCAGCGGCAGGATCACGTCAGGGACGTTCACGCCTTTGCGGTTGGAAATCGTGCCGCCCACGATGACTTCGCAATTGGCAAAGGTCGCGCCACAGTCTTTGACCCGCAGTTTGATTTTGCCGTCGTTAACTAAAAGATGCGCACCTGGTTCAAGCGCGTCAAAAATTTCTTTGTGCGGCAGCTTTACGCGGTGCACGTCGCCCTCGGCATCATCCAGATCAAGACGGAAGTCCGCACCCGGCACCAGCTCTTCTTCACCATTGGCAAAGACGCCGACCCGCAGTTTCGGCCCCTGCAAATCTGCCAGAATGGCAATCGGGCTATCGAGGTCTTTTTCCACCTGCCGGATAATCGCATGGCGCGCTTTGATTTCGGCATGATCCCCGTGCGACATGTTCAGCCGGAACACATCGGCACCGGCCTCGTGCAGGGCGCGGATCATCTCGTAATCATTGGAAGCAGGGCCAAGTGTTGCGACGATTTTCACATTACGGTGGCGTCTCATAGTCATTCCTTCGTGCATCGCTACCGTTAGCGGTAACAGATTGAGTTGCGCCCTTATTGCGCAATTCCATTCCTGCTTCAACTAGCCTAAATCCTGTGTCAAAGGAATGACACCGCTATGACACATGACCCTTACAAAATCATTGGTGAAAACCGCAGCGGACGCTGGCTGATTGCCTGTGATCACGCCACAAATATCGTGCCGGATTGGGTGCACGGCGGCGATCTGGGCCTGCCTGAGGCGGATATGCAGCGCCATATCGCCTATGATATCGGCGCGGCAGGTGTCACACGCAAATTGGCCGAAGCGCTGGACAGTCCTGCGATCCTGTCACGGTTTTCACGGCTGGTGTGCGACCCCAACAGGGGTGAGGATGACCCCACGATCATGATGCGCCTTTATGATGGCACGATTATTCCGGGCAACCGCAACGCCGATGACGCCGAAAAAGAAGAACGCTTGCAGCGGCTCTACCGGCCTTATCATGCCGCCTATGCGGACTTGGCCAACAAGATGGATAATCCGGTGATCTGTGCCGTACATAGTTTCACGCCGCGCTTGCAAGGGCGGCATCCGCGCCCTTGGGAGATTGGCGTGCTTTATGCCGATGACGCACGGCTTGCCACGCCATTCATGGCGGCCTGTCGCGCGGCAGGGTGGTGTACAGGTGACAACCAACCCTATGCAGGCCACCTGCCAGGTGACGCCGTAGACAGGCATGCCTTACAGCATGGCCGCCCGAATGTGTTGATTGAGTTACGTCAGGACTTGATCGCGGATGAAGCAGGACAAACCCATTGGGCAAACCGGCTGGCCCCTATATTAACAGACGTACTGGCCCAATCAGGCCTTTGAGAGGACAAGACCATGGACGACCAGACCCGTATCGAGATCGAAGCTGCTGCCTTTCGCAGGTTGCAAAAGCACCTGATGGAAGACCGCACCGACGCGCAAAACATCGACATGATGAACCTTGCAGGATTCTGCCGGAATTGCTTGGCACGCTGGTATCAGGAAGCCGCGAACGAGCGCGGTATTCCGATGACCAAGGACGAAGGTCGTGAGGCGTTTTACGGAATGACCATGGCCGAATGGAAAGCGAACTATCAGACTGAGGCAAGCCCTGCGGCCAAAGAGGCCTTCAAGGACAGCCACGGATAAGGAACAGCCATGCTTGAACGGCTCACAGCGTTTTTCGGCAATCCCGCAGGCTATCACACGCCCCTGCCTGAAGCGGACGCGCAACATGCGATGGGCGCGCTACTGGTCCGGGCGGCCAAAGCCGACCATACCTATCTTGTCGAAGAAATCGCGATGATCGACAAAATCTTGGCGCAGCGTCACGGCATCAACCCTGTTGCCGCCGCCAAAATGCGCGCCGAGTGCGAACTTTTGGAACGTAAAATTCCCCAGACGACAGATATTGCCGCAATCCTCGAGACTGCGATCGGCACCGCGGAAAAAGAAGCGACGCTGTTGGCGCTTTGGCAGGTCGTCTTTGCTGATGGGATCATGCACGTAGAGGAAGACGAGGTGCTGCACCAGATCGAAGCCGTGTTCGGTGTGGGGCCCGAGCGCGCGAAAGAGTTGCAGCTGCAGGCGGAGCCCAGTTAGCATATCATTTAGCAAAAGATGCAAAGCCGGCGCAGAGTGAACGTGCGACAGCACGCAGCGCCGGACCTTGCCTTACAGAGCGGGCAGCCCCCCCTATTTCCTGTGCCATGTGCCAACAGGAATGAAAGCCGCAGCCCCCCAATTCGACCCGTGCAACCCTGACGCGCGCACTGATCTAACTTTGCACCTTTTTTCGGCTTCTTTTCGCCCAAATGGTTCTCTAGTCCGGCTACAAAGCTCGCAAAAAATCGACATTGTGTTGGTTTTTAAACGGCTTCCGTAACCTAAAGAGGTAAGAAAACATGCAGAACGCATCAAGTTCCCATTGGCTCACACTCAAGAAGTGGCTTATTGCGAGTTCCTTTCTTTGCGTAGCGGCACCCCTCGCCGCTGAACCCGTTACCCTCACCGCAATCAACGGCTCGACGACGGTGTCTGGTGAACTTCTCGATTTTACCGGTGACACCTATATCATCGACTCCACCCTCGGCCCTTTGCGCGTTCAGGCAAGCTCTGTTGAGTGCAGTGGCCCTGGCTGCCCGGGCGCCGAACTGAGTGCCGACTCAATTGTGGCGTGGGATGTGTCCTTGTGGGGCCAGCGACGGGCCTTTACCGAGCACATCGAAAGGATTGCGGAACTCGTTGACCAAAAAACCGACGGGCGGTTCACTCTGAACCTGTCCTATGGTGGTCTTGCCCCTGCGCGCGAAAACCTTGAGGGCATTCAGGCCGGTACGTTCGAGATGGCGCAGTTCTGTGCGGGCTATCACCCTGAAAAAACCCCGACTGTCACCGTGCTGGAATTGCCGTTTCTTGGCGTCTCGACGCTTGAGCAAGAAGTTGCAGTATCGTTTGCCGTTTATGAGCACCCCGCCACAGTAGCGGATATGGCGCGCTGGAATGCCACTATTCTGATGCCATCACCGCAACCGCAAAACAACATCCTTGGCGTTGGGTTCCCGCCAACGTCGTTGGCGTCTTTCAACGGAATGCAAATTCGCGCCGCCGGTGGCGTGGGCCAGGCGGTCGAAGCATTGGGCGCAGTTGCATCTGTCATTCCGGCACCACAGGTCGCAGAAGCCTTGCGTGATGGCACCGTTTCAGCCGTGGCATTTGCCCCCCATGCCCATATGGCATTCGGCACACTTGATAGTGGCACGTGGTGGACAACCAACCTGAACCCCGGCACCACAAACTGTCCGGTGGTCGTGAACACCTCTGCGCTTGAACGGTTGCCGTCAGCGCACCGTGTGGCGCTCTTGTCATCTGTGGGTGAGGCGATTGATTACTACGTGGATAACTATAATGGCGCGACAATGGACGCATGGGGCCCTGCCCTCGCGGAACGCGACATTGTCGAAATCACGATCAATGACGAGATCACAACGGCGATCAACCGTGAAGTTGCCGGACCTGCGGCTGCGCAATGGATTGCAGAACAATCCGCCGCAGGTTTTCCCGCACAAGAACTCTACGATCTTGTGAAAGAAGTGGTTGCCGCCACAAATTGATGCGTGACCGGTGGGATCAAAAAGACCGCCACAGCGCATAATGCAAAGATCAAGACCCGGCACCTAAGTGTCGGGTCTTTCTATCTTGCAGAGCACTCTTTCCCCGTCGTGAAAAGCAATGCGCCCTTCAGACAGCGGCCTTCCGGCTTTCTTCCAGATAAATCTCGCGCAACCGGGTCGCCACAGGCCCCGGCGTTCCTGCGCCAACCGCGACACCATCCACCTCGACCACCGGCATCACAAAGGTGCTGGCGGATGTGATAAACGCCTCATCCGCGTCTTGGGCTTCGGCAATCGTAAAGCTGCGTTCCTCGACCTTCATCTGTGCCTCACGTGCAAAGCGGAGCACAGCAGCGCGCGTGATCCCATGCAGGATTTCATTGCCCAGATGCCGCGTGATGATCGTGTTGTTTTTGATAATATAGGCGTTGTTCGACGTACCTTCGGTCACGGCCCCATCCTCGACCATCCACGCATCATCGACACCGGCAGCCTTGGCCATCATCTTGCCCATCGACGGGAACAGCAGTTGCACGGTTTTGATGTCGCGGCGCGCCCAGCGCTGGTCTTCGATCGAGATGACCTTGATACCTTTTTTCGCGGCAGGGCTATTGGCAAGCCCGGGTTTGTTCTGGGTAAACAGCACCACAGTGGGTTTTGTCGTCTCGGGGTCAGGGAAGACAAAATCGCGGTCTTCAGGGGCGCCGCGGGTGATCTGCAGATAGATCATACCCTCTTCAATGCCGTTCAGGCGCACCAACTCGCGGTGGACCTCCAAGAGATCCGGCAGAACGTCAGGGTGCGGCATATGCAGCTCGTTCAGTGACCGTTCCAACCGCTTGGCATGGCCTGCGAAATCGATCAGCTTGCCGTCCAGCACAGAGGTGACTTCATACACCCCATCCGCCATCAGAAATCCGCGATCAAAGATCGAGACTTTTGCTTCGTTTTCCGGCAGATACGCGCCGTTGACATAGACTGTCCGCATGGTCATCCCCAAAGTGCTGTGGCGGGCGGGTGCACGCCCAGGTGATCGAATTGCAAAGGTTCATCACGGTCTTCGGCCAATAACAGCGGCCCGTCAAGGTCGGTGAATGCCACACCCTGTGCAAGGATCGTGGCCGGTGCCATCGCAAGTGACGATCCGACCATGCAGCCAACCATCACACCGTAACCCTCGGCCTGTGCCTGCCGTTTCAGCGCCAGCGCCTCGGTCAGGCCTCCGGTTTTGTCCAGCTTGATGTTTATCATGTCATATTTGCCGCGCAACGCGGGCAGGCTGCCACGGTCATGACAGCTTTCATCGGCGCAAACAGGCAAGGGGCGTGCGATTTCAGCCAACATATCATCCGCATCTGCAGGCAACGGTTGTTCCACCATTTTCACACCAAGGCGGATCAGATGCGGCGCGAGATCGGCATAGACCTCCGCCGTCCAACCCTCATTAGCGTCCACGATAATATCCGCATCCGGCGCCCCACGGCGCACCGCTTCAAGGCGTGCCATATCGTCGGGCGTACCAAGCTTGATCTTGAGCAAGGGGCGGGACGCATGTTTGACGGCTTGCCGTTGCATCGCCTCGGGCGTGTCGAGCGAGAGCGTAAAGGCAGTAATTTCTGGGGTTGGTGCGGGCAGACCCAACAGGTCCCAGACACGTTTGCCTGCACGCTTGGCCGCATGATCCCAGAACGCGCAATCAAGCGCGTTGCGCGCGGCCCCCGCTGGCAAGGCGTCGGGCAAATCGGGCCACGCACCCGTGAAACCCGCAATCTGCGCGCTCACACTCTCCAGCGTTTCGCCGTAGCGCGCATAAGGAACGCATTCACCCATGCCGCGCGCGCCATCACCTTCAACGGTAACAGTCAGGACCTGTGCCTCGGTCCGTGACCCGCGACTGATCGTAAAGACCTCGGCCAGTTGGAACACATCGCGCGTCACGCTGACTTTCATGATACCCTCATCATCTTGCCAAAAATACTCCCGCCGGAGGCATCAAAGTTCTGCCAGCGCGTCCACCAAACGCGCAGCCCCCTGACGGTATGTATCCACGGTCGGCAGACCCATGCGTTTTTCCACTTCGGCCATATAGGCAATAGCCTCGTCCTCGGACAGGTGCTGCGTGTTGACCGACACGCCCACAATCTGACAGGCGGGGTTTGCCACGCGCGCGATGGGCAGCGCGGTGTCACGCAGGGTTTCAAGGCTGGGCAATGCGTAATCCGGTAACCCGCGCATGTGGGTGCGGGTGGGCTCATGGGCAAGCACCAAGGCATCCGGCTGGCCGCCATGGATCAGGGCCATTGTGACGCCCGAGTAGGACACATGGAACAGGCTGCCCTGCCCTTCGATATGATCCCAATGGTCAGGGTCATTGTCAGGGGTCAGATATTCAACCGCGCCCGCCATGAAATCCGCAATCACCGCATCCAGCGGCACACCACCGCCGGTAATCAGGATGCCCGTCTGGCCTGTGGGACGGAAGGTGGATTTCATGCCGCGCTTTTGCATCTCGGCATCCATCGCAAGGCCGGTGTACATCTTGCCGACCGAACAATCGGTGCCGATCGCAAGGCAGCGCTTGCCGGTCCGCTTTTTACCATTCGCAATCGGATAGGCGACGGACGGAATACGCACATCAAAAAGCGTCCTGCCACTCACGCGGGCAGCGGCCATCAACTCGTCCTCATCCCGCAACAGATTGTGCAGGCCTGACGCAATATCAAACCCCATGCGCAGGGCGGTCACCAAAACCTCTTTCCACGCCTTGGAGATATAGCCACCACGGTTAGCCACACCGATCACCAAAGTTTTGACACCAGCCGCTTGGGCCTCTTCCAAGGTCATATCGGGAATCCCGAGGTCGGCACCACATCCCGGCATCCGGAATTGGCCAAGGGCGTTCTCAGGACGCCAGTCCTTGATCCCTTGGGCCACTTTCGCGGCCAGTTGATCTGGGGCATCGCCGAGGAACAAAAGATAGGGGGTCTGGATCATGGAAAGGCTCCGGATATCATGTGTTTCGTGTTGTGTGGAAGATATCGCGCATCACAGCGCAATTGCATCGCTGAATGGCACGCTTGTAACGGAAATCCCGGCAATTTCTTGCGTCAAATATACTTTTCTTCGAAGAAATTACGGAGCAGTTCCGTAAGGTGGATAGGATATCCACCGCCCCAACAAAAAAGCCCGGGCGCGAACGCCCGGGCCGTGAAAAGCTAATGGGAGGATATCAGCCTTTTGAGAAGTCAGGATAGGCTTCCATGCCCAGTTCAGACATGTCCAAACCGTTGATCTCGGCCTCTTCGGTGACACGGATACCCATGACGCCTTTGAGGATGATCCAAACGACCAGAGCAATCACGAAGGTGAAGACACCGTAAGCGATGATACCTGTGATCTGCGCACCCCAGTTACCTGTGTAGAAGGCAACAGCCAGTGTACCCCAGATACCTGCGAAGAGGTGGACAGGGATCGCGCCGACAACGTCATCAATCTTGAACTTGTCGAGCAGTGGCACTGTGAAGACCACGATCACACCACCAACGGCACCCGTCAGAAGCGAACCGAAGAGCGATGGCGCCAGAGGCTCGGCTGTGATGGAGACCAGACCGGCCAATGCGCCGTTCAGAACCATTGTCAGGTCGACCTTCTTGTACAGGATCTGTGTCAGGATCAGTGCAGTCACCGCACCGGCAGAAGCTGCCATGTTGGTGTTCGCAAAGATGCGGCCAACGTCTGTGATGTCGCCAACAGTACCCGCAGCCAGCTGCGAACCACCGTTAAAGCCGAACCAACCCAGCCACAGGATGAAGGTACCCAGTGTCGCAAGAGCGAGGTTCGAACCAGGCATTGGCACGGTTTTGCCGTCCTTGTACTTGCCCAGACGTGGGCCAAGGATCAGCGCACCAGCCAGAGCAGCCCAGCCGCCAACGGAGTGTACGATTGTGGAACCAGCGAAGTCGGAGAAGCCCAGTTCGGACAACCAGCCGCCGCCCCACTGCCAAGACCCCGAAATAGGGTACATCAGGCCAGTCAGGATCACGACGAAGATCAGGAACGGCCACAGCTTGATACGCTCGGCCAATGCGCCGGAAACGATCGACGCAGTCGCCGCAACGAACATCAACTGGAAGAAGAAGTCGGATGCTACGGATGCGTAATCCAGTGCTGCGTCAGACGCGGAAAGGCCGACAGGCTCAAGCACTGTTGGTACAAAGTTCAGTGCGAAGTAGCCGTTGAAATCACCCGGATACATCAGGTTGAAGCCCACCAGCCAGTACATGATGGCTGCGATGGAAAAGAGTGCGATGTTCTTTGTCAGCTGCATCGCCACGTTCTTGGACCGCACCAAACCTGCCTCAAGCATGGCAAAGCCCGCTGCCATCCAGAACACAAGGAAGCCGCCCACAAGGAACAGCAATGTGGTCATGAGATACGGGCCGATTTCGTCAAAGCTCGGCGCGGCATCCTGCGCCAGCGCGAAAGTCGGAAGCAGCGTCAAGGCCGCGCCAACTGAAAGATATTTCGTCAGTTTCATAGTTTTGTCCCTCGTTCCGCGATCAAAGCGCGTCATCATTGGTCTCGCCGGTCCGCACGCGCAGCGCACTTTCAACGTCGAGTACGAAGATCTTGCCGTCGCCGATCTTCTCGGTCTTGGCGGTGGTTGCGATGGTAGACACGACCTGCTCGGCCATGCTGTCCTGCACGACGATCTCGAGCTTGACCTTTGGCACGAAGTTCACCGCGTATTCCGCACCGCGGTAGATCTCAGTGTGACCGGATTGTGAGCCGAAGCCCTTGATTTCAGACACCATCATGCCGCGCACGCCAACGGTGGTCAGCGCCTCGCGGACCTCCTCCAGCTTGAACGGTTTGATTGTTGCAATGATGAGTTTCACGTTCTTCCCCTTGCAAATACTACTGCAGGCCCAATTTCGGCAGCGCCCGCTTGCACGAAGACAAAGAGCCCGCCATCACCTCCGCGACAAGATTTTGCGCACTGCTGAACAGGGGGTTAATGTATCACTTTGCACATTTTTTGCACAAATTGACCACTTCGCCTAATTTTTAGGCGGCATAAAAAGGCGCATATGCCGACTCATCCGCGCTCTACATTCTCAAGCAGGCAGGCTATAGTGCGCAAAAATCAGACCCCAAGCAGTCAATCGAGCGGATCATGAGCGGAAACGGCAAAAAGCGGCCCCCATTGGTGGCCGACAAACGCTACACAGCAAAACCGGCGGCCAAGAAGGCCGCAGGGCCGAGCAAGAAGCCGGCAAAACCGGCGGCACGACGCAAAGTAGCCCCCAAAAGGGCCAAGCCGCGCGGCGTGATCGGCTGGATCCTCGCGGCGTTTCGCTGGATGACCCGCCTGATATGGGCCCTCTCATGGCGGGTGGGTCTTGTGACGGGTCTGATTATCGGGGGCTTTTCGCTTTATTTCGCGTCGCAACTGCCGGATGCTTCCGAGTTGATCGACGGACGCACGCGCGGATCTGTCACGATGACCGATTTGTCAGGCAGTGTTTTCGCGTGGCGCGGCGACCAGTTTGGCGGGATGGTGACGGCAGAAACCGTCTCACCCCATCTTCACAACGCAGTCGTCGCGACAGAAGACAAACGCTTCTACCGTCACTTCGGGATTTCTCCGCGTGGCATCGCCTCGGCGGTGCGCATCAACCTGCGCGAGGGGCGTGGGCCGCTGTCCGGTAACGGCGGTTCCACAATTACGCAGCAGACCGCCAAGCTGTTGTGCCTCGGCGTGCCATTTGATCCAAACGTCTGGGAGAGCGAGCGCGCCTATGAGGCTGACTGCCGCCAGTCATCGCTTTGGCGCAAGGCCCGCGAGGCGGTGTTCTCGGTCGGGATGGAAATCAAATATACCAAGGAAGAAATCCTCACGATCTATCTGAACCGCGCCTATCTGGGTGCGGGCAGCCGCGGGTTTGAGGCCGCAGCCCAGCGTTATTTCGGCATTTCAGCCGCCGAGGTGAACCCCGCACAGGCCGCGATGCTGGCCGGATTGCTGACCGCCCCTTCGGCCAATGCCCCCACGCGCAACCTGCAACGCGCCCAAGATCGCGCATCCGTCGTGATTGGCTTGATGGAAGAGCAGGCGTATCTGACACCGGAACAGGTCCGCGATGCCCGCCTGAACCCTGCAACCCTTTCTGATGCGGCACGCGCCAGCTCTGGCGGGTTCTTTGCCGACTGGGTGATGGATAGCGGCCCCGAGTTCTTTACCCGCAACACAACAGAGGATGTGATTATCCGCACCACGCTTGACCAGCGTATTCAAAACGCCGCTGAAGAGGCGCTTTTGCAAGTGTTTGAAAACGATGTGAAAGAAGGGTCCGAAGCGCAGGCGGCGATTGTCGTGATGTCCGCCGATGGCGCCGTGCGCGCCATGGTAGGCGGCCGCAACATAAGTGCAACAGGCGCATTCAACCGCGCCACACAGGCGCTGCGGCAGACCGGATCGGCGTTCAAGCCGTTTATCTACGCTGCCGCCCTCGATCTGGGCATGTCACCTTATGACATGGTCGACGATGCACCCACCTGCTGGCAACGCACCGGATCACCCAATTGGTGCCCGGAAAACTATGACCGCGAATTCGTGGGACCGATCAGCTTGGTTGATGCCTTGGCCACCAGCCGCAATATCCCCGCAATCGTTGTCTCCGAAGAGGTCGGGCGCGGCTTGGTCAGCAGCGTAGCGAACGGCTTTGGCGTGCAGGGTGATCTTGCCGCCGGTCCTGCGCTGGCGCTGGGTGTATCGGAAAGCACTTTGCTGGATATGACCGGTGCGTTTGCCGGCATTTTGAACGGGGGATCAGCCGTCACTCCCTACGGACTGACAGACCTGCGGCTGATGGGCGATGACACACCGCTGATGGATGCCTCAAGTGTCGGCATCGGCGAACGCATCATCCGCCAAGAGGCCGCGCGTCAGCTGACATGGATGATGACCAAGGTTGTCGAGCAAGGCACCGGAACACGTGCGCGCATCGACGGCTGGCAGATCGCGGGCAAGACCGGCACGACCCAGGGATCACGTGATGCATGGTTTATCGGCTTCACTGGCGATTATGTTACCGGCGTCTGGATGGGTTACGATGATAACCGGCGTCTGACCGGTGTAACGGGGGGCGGTCTGCCGGCAACAATCTGGCGCGAAACGATGCAGCGCGTTCTCAGCGACCAACAACCCACGCCCCTGCCGATGAGCATCCCGGAACGCCCCTTTGCAACAGGTGTCCTTGAAAGCCAGGGCGGCGAAGCACCGGCGCAGGATATCCTCAACCTGCTCGACAGTATTCTGACGGGCACGAACTAGCGGTCAGGGGCGTCACACCGGTCATAGCGGAAGGCATAGCCGCTCCAGATCATGTAGAGTCCGGTGCCTTGCGCATCGGGCATCAGCATCGCGCGCTCGGTCCATGCCTCGGCCTCGCCAGAGCACTGCATCTCGTAGATCGTGGCGTTCATATCCTCGACCTCGACAGGGTTGATCATGTGACACTCGACCTCGACCCCGTAGAAGATGTCTTCTTCGATCTTAAGCGACCCACCATCCACACCGACAAGCGCACATTCCGCGTTCGCCGTCTGTTTATAGACGCCGTCATAGGGGTTGGCCCAAAGGGCGACAGGCAAAAACGCCAGTCCAAACAATAGATTCGCAAATGGTATTCGCATAAGGGTTACACCTTTGCGCAATTCCGCCTGCTGTTTCAATCTTTGATCGTGCCCAAAGGGCAACAAGACGCACCCCCCAGTGCAGAAAGGCGACACTTCGGTTTCGCCCAGAACAGCCCAGAGTGATGATTGCGCCCCGCCGGTTTGCCCGCTAGCGTGCGCGCAAATGACAGGAGAACGACCATGAGTGTAATCGAATCCAAACTTGCCGAATTGGGCGTGACACTGCCTGATGCCCCCGCCCCCGCTGCCAATTATGTTCCCTATGTTGTCGCAGGCGACATCGTCTATGTCTCGGGCCAGATTTCGGCCAACGCCGATGGGATGATCAAAGGCAAACTTGGCGCCGATATGGAGGCCGAGGCCGGCGCTGATGCGGCCAAGACCTGCGTGATCAGCCTTCTGGCACAACTCAAGGCCGCCTGTGGCGGCGATATCGACCGGTTGGTCCGTGTTGTGAAGCTGACAGGTTTCGTGAATTCGACCGCGGATTTCGGCGACCAACCCAAAGTGATCAACGGCGCGTCCGACTTTTTGGTCGCCGCCCTAGGCGACAAGGGCCGCCATGCGCGATCAGCGGTCAGTGCAGCAAGCCTGCCCTTTGGTGTCGCTGTTGAAATCGAAGCGATCTTCCAGATCAAATGACACTTCCTGCGTCTTTCTTTGCCCGCCCCATCACCCACCGCGCCTTGCATGACCGCAAGGCAGGGCGGGTCGAGAATAGCGTCAAATCCATTCAGGCCGCTCTTGATGCCGGATACGGGATCGAGATGGATGTGCAGCTGACCAGCGACGGTCATGCAATGGTGTTCCATGACGATACCCTGGATAGATTGACAGCAGAATCGGGGCCAGTGCGTGATCGCACGCGTGCTGCGTTAGAGGAAATCCCGCTCACAGATGACGGCGGCACCATTCCATCGCTGGAGGCCGTGCTGGACCTGGTGGGTGGAAAAGTGCCGCTGCTGATCGAGATCAAGGATCAGGATGGCGCAATGGGTGCAAACGTGGGACCGCTGGAAAAGGCAGTCTGTGCCGCCCTTGCTAATTATACCGGCGATGTGGCGCTGATGTCTTTCAACCCGCATTCTGTAGCAGCTTGCGCGCAATATGCGCCCCACATCCCACGCGGCATCACGACCTCCAGCTATGAGGCGGTCTTCTGGCCCGAGGTTCCCGCCGAAACCCGGGATGTCCTGCGCGAAATCCCCGACTACGACCGCGTCGGTGCATGCTTTATCAGCCATGAGTCCACCGATCTTGACCGCCCGCGCGTGGCCGACCTCAAGGCACAAGGCGCGCATATCTTCACGTGGACAATCCGCTCTCCCGAGGCTGAAGCAAAGGCGCGGCGGATCGTGGATAATGTGACATTCGAGGGTTACTTGGCTTGACGCCGCACCCGATGCACACAAGTTGCACAGTATGAGCGACGCACCCATCGAGATTACCGCCCACCCGACCATCAACGCGATTGACGCGACCGAATGGGATGCCTGCGCATGCCCCGAGGCCGCAGATGGCCGCCCCGATGATCCGTTTACAACACATCGTTTTCTCAAGGCGCTGGAAGATAGCGGATCGGTCGGCACAGGCACGGGGTGGCAGCCGCGGTATCTGACGGCGAAACAAGGGGATATGATGATCGCGGTCGCCCCGCTTTATGCCAAGGGGCATTCACAGGGCGAGTATATCTTCGATCACAACTGGGCCCATGCCTATGAAAATGCGGGCGGGCGCTATTACCCCAAACTGCAAATCGCCGTGCCGTTCACCCCTGCCACAGGGCGGCGCTTTCTGACCAAGCCGGGGTTTGAAGCCGCAGGCATGTCCGCACTGATCCAAGGGGCGGTCCAGATTGCGGCCGACAACAAACTATCCTCGCTCCATGCCACATTTTGCACTGAGGCAGAGGCCATTGCTGGTGCGGAAATGGGCCTGCTGGCGCGCATTGGACAACAGTTTCACTGGGTAAACGATGGCTACGCCGATTTCGACGCCTTCCTTGGCTCGCTGTCCAGCCGCAAGCGCAAGAACATGCGTAAGGAACGCAAAACAGCCAATGATTTTGGCGGTGAGATCGTCGCGCTGACGGGCGACCAGATCAAGCCCGAACATTGGGATGCATTCTGGGTGTTCTATCAAGACACCGGCAACCGCAAATGGGGCACGCCTTATCTGACGCGGGCATTCTTCGATTACGCGCAGGAAACGCTCCGCGATGATATGCTGATGGTGTTGGCCATGCGCGACGGGCGGCCTGTGGCAGGGGCGCTGAACTTTATCGGGCGCGATACGCTTTTCGGGCGGTACTGGGGCTGCATCGAGCACCACGATTGCCTGCATTTCGAAGTCTGCTACTACCGCGCCATCGACTATGCCATCCAACACGGACTGGGCAAGGTTGAGGCAGGCGCGCAGGGCGAACATAAGCTCGCGCGCGGGTATCTGCCTGTTGCCACCCATTCGCTGCACTGGTTCGGCGACGCAGGGTTCAAAGACGCTGTCGCCCGCTATCTTGAGGCCGAGCGTGAAGCGATTGATCACGAAATCGAGGTGCTGACCAGCTATGGCCCGTTCCGCAGATCGAATATGGAGGACCACCAATGACCGACAAACTGACCGCTGCCGAGCACAAAGAACATATCTCGCCGTTGCTTGAAAACGGATGGACGCTGGCCGAGGGCGGTGAGGCGATCCATAAGGAATTCGTCTTTGCCAACTTTGTCGAGGCGTTCGGCTTCATGACACGCGCCGCGATCTGGGCAGAGAAGCTGAACCACCACCCCGAGTGGTTCAACGTCTACAAAACCGTGAAGGTGACCTTGACGACACATGACGCAGATGGCCTAAGCGCGCTCGACGCCAAACTGGGCGCGAAAATGGACCAACTCGCCGGAGGCTAATGTGGAGCAACTACTCAATACCGTGATCTGGAACGGCAATACGATCGGTGATCTGCTGACGATCCAGTTTCTGGCATCCGCCGTCGGCAGTGTGCTGGCCGTTGTCGCGATCCTGTTCGTGGGCTTTCTGCTGGGCGGCTGGGTGCGCAAGCGCCTAATCGGGCTGGGGCAGTCTTACGCGCATTTGGATATGACGCTGTTCAACTTTTTGGGCAACGTGGCGCGCTATATTGTTATCGGCTTTGCGTTCCTCTTCGTGCTCAACACATTCGGGGTGCAGACGACATCGGTCGTCGCTGTCATCGGTGCCGCCGGTCTTGCGATTGGTCTGGCTTTGCAGGGTACGCTGTCGAATGTCGCGGCTGGCGTGATGATCGTGTTTTTCCGCCCGATCAAGATCGGTGACTTCGTCGAGGTGAATGGGCAGATGGGGACCGTCAAGGAAATCACGCTGAACTATACCGAACTGGCGGCGATCAGTAACGTGCAGATCATTATCCCCAACTCGCAGGTTTGGGGCAATACGATCGTAAACTATTCAAGCTATGATACCCGCCGCGCGGAATGGACGTTTGGTGTCGCCTATGGGGCCAACCTGAAGCTGGCCGAAGACACGATCCGCGAAACGATCATGTCCGACCCACGGTCAAAGACCGACCCTGCGCCGTTTATTCAGGTGAATAATCTGGGCGATTTCTCGGTCGATTTTCTGGTGCGCGTTTGGTGCGACAGTGGCGATTATTTTGCCTATCAGGCCGATATGAAGCGCAAAGTAAAAGAGGCGCTGGATGCAGGCGGTATTGAGATTCCGTTCCCGACACGGACTGTGATGCAGGTGCAGGGCTAAGCGCCCCGCAAATGAAAAGGCCCGGCAATTTGCCGGGCCTTTTGTGTATCAACCAATTTGCGCGAGAAGCGTTTCACCGGCCGAGACTTCGCAGACGCCTGGGCCTTCTTCTTCGTTCAGAATTGTCACTACACCATTGTCGACAAGCATCGCGTAGCGCTTGGAACGGTCGACGAAACCGACCGGCCCCGCGCTAAAGTTCATGCCAATCGCCTTTGTGAACGCGCTTTCGGCATCGGCCAGCATGGTAATACCGGTTTCAAGCGCACGGGTGCTGTCGCCCCAAGCCTTCATCACGAAGGGGTCGTTCACTGAAACGCAGATAATTTCGTCCACGCCTTTTTCCATGAACGCGTCATAGGTCACCATGAAGCTTGGCACGTGGGCAGTTGTACAGGTCCCCGTATATGCGCCCGGCAACCCAAAGATCACAACTTTGCGCCCGTTTACTTTATCAGAAAGCTGAACTTCCTGAGGGCCTTCATCGCCCATCACCAGCAATGTCGCATCTGGCAGCGTATCACCCGTCTTGATTGTCATCAGTATCGCCCTTGTTCTGATTTGTTTCTTCCTTCGGTTCTCATATAGAGTGCAAAAAGCCAACAGCCAGTCACATAAAGAGGTGAACCCCCATGACGCACGTTGTTATCGTCGGAGCAGGACAGGCAGGTGCATCACTGGCTGCGAAACTGCGCACCGTTGGGTTTGAGGGGGACATCACTCTGATCGGTGCGGAAAAAGTACCTCCCTACCAGCGCCCGCCGCTGTCCAAAGCCTATTTGCTCGGCGAAATGGCCGAAGAACGGCTCTATTTGCGGCCTGCGGCCTTTTATGACGAGCACAGGATCAACTTGCGTCTCGATACCCGCGTGACGGAGATAGATCGCGCGGCGAAAACGATCCGGCTCAGCGACGATACACATCTGTCCTACGATGAGCTTGCCCTGACCACGGGTGCCCATCCGCGCACCCTGCCCGCATCCATTGGCGGCATGCTGGACGGCGTTTTTGCCGTGCGCGATCTGAGCGATGCAGATGCGATGTCCCCTGCGTTCACCGCAGGTAAGCGGGTGCTGATCATCGGCGGTGGGTATATCGGGCTTGAAGCGGCGGCGGTGGCGTCGAAATTGGGGCTACAGGTAACGCTGGTGGAAATGGCAGACCGGATCTTGCAGCGGGTCGCGGCCCCGGCAACGTCCGACTATTTTCGCGCTCTGCACCAAAGCCACGGGGTTGATATTCGCGAGGGCGTGGGGCTTGAGCGATTGTTGGGCGATGATCATGTGACCGGTGCAGTACTGACCGATGGCACAACGCTGGAGATTGATTTTGCGGTCGTTGGCGTCGGGATTAACCCTGCGAGTATTCTGGCCGAAAGTGCGGGAATTGACGTGGGCAATGGCATCACGACTGACATTCACGGGCGCACGTCCGCCCCGCATATCTGGGCCGCTGGCGATTGCGCATCTTGCCTGTTTCATGGCCAGACCATCCGGCTTGAAAGCGTGGGCAATGCGATTGATCAGGCCGAAGCAGTTGCCGTGAATATCGCAGGCGGCGATGCGCCTTACGTGCCCAAGCCATGGTTCTGGTCGGATCAATATGATTGCAAACTGCAAATCGCGGGGCTGAACATAGGGTATTCAGATGTTTATGTCCGCATGGGCGACGCGCCCGGCGTGCAATCAAACTGGTATTACAACGGCAACACCCTGCTGGCCGTCGATGCGATGAACGATCCGCGCAACTATATGATTGGCAAGCGTTTGATCGAAGCGGGACGGAGCCCCGATCCGGCACTGATCACTGATCCCGCAACCGACATGAAAGCCTTGCTGAAACCGTGAGGATCATCGGCGGCACCCATCGGGGCACGGGCTTGGCCGCTGTCGGCCAAGGCGACGCAGCCGCGCATTTGCGCCCCACCACGGACCGCGTGCGCGAAAGCCTGTTCAACGTGCTGCAAGGCGGGCGTTTCGGTGATCCGATCAACGGCGCGCATGTGCTCGATCTTTTTGCAGGCACCGGCGCGCTGGGGCTTGAGGCGCTGTCACGTGGGGCGGCGCATGTCACATTTGTCGATAACGGGCGGGTGGCGCAGAAACTGATCCGCGAGAATATCACCAAGCTACGCCGGCAGGATGATACGACCGTACTGGGCACCGATACCGCGAAACTGCCGCAGGGCACGCCTTGCACATTGGTGTTTCTTGATCCGCCCTATGATCAAAACCTTGGCGGCAAGGCGCTGGCCGCCGCGAAAGCCGCAGGGTGGCTTGCCCCTGACGCCCTGGTCGTCTGGGAAGAAAGCCGCGCCCAGATCGCGCCACCGGGTTTCACCGGTCTGGATCAAAGACGCTATGGCGATACGTGGATCACTTTTCTGCACCATGACGCCTGAGCTTGTGATCTTTGACTGTGACGGGGTGCTGGTGGACACCGAGACCGTGACCAATCAGATCATTGCAAATTTTCTGGCGCGATACGGTCTGAGATTGCCGGTGGATGAGATCAACACGCTTTTTGCCGGTGGTACGATGGCATTGGTCGGGGTTGAGGCCACCAAGCGCGGGGCGACACTGCCTGAGGGTTGGTTGGATGATATTTACGGTCTGGTCTTTGATGCGCTACGTAAGGGTGTTGACATCATTGACGGGGTCGAAGACCTGATTGCCCGCGTGACCGCGCAAGGGATCGCTGTTGCGATTGCGTCCAACGGGCCGCTGCAAAAGATGGAGATCACGCTGCGCCCTTCGGGTCTGTGGCAGCCCTTTGAAGGACGCATCTATTCGGGCCACCAGCATGGACCAAAACCAAAGCCGGATATGCTGTTCAGGATCATGGCCGATGTCGGGGTCAGCCCTGCGCAAACCGTCATGATCGACGATATGCCGGCAGGTTGCCGCGCGGCACAGGCAGCGGGTGTGCGCTGTTTCGGGTATGTGGCGGACGGCGACCCGCACAGGCTGGCGGGGACAGGGGCCATCAATGTCGCGTCGATGCGTATGATTGGCGATTTGCTGGGATTGCCGGACTAGAGTCAGGACGGACACACAAACTCGCGGCAGGGATTTCCTGCAGTCAGAGAATCTCGGCAGGTGCCACCCACCAATCCATTTTGGCGACCTGTATGATGCGTGCGACCTGACGCGCAGTCGCCATATCTTTGACCAGCCCGAAACAGGTGGCGCCTGAGCCCGACATGCCCGCGACTGATACCGCAGGAAGTGACCGGAGCTTGGCAATCGCTTCGGTGATCTGGGGGGCAATCGCCTCGGCCGGGGCCTGCAGATCATTGCGCTGCGCCATAAGCCAGCGGACAAAGCCATCATAGTCGAGTGCAGCGGGCAGTGGTGTCATCGGGCTGCCCTGCTTGGTGGCAAGGCCCTGAAACACCGGGCCTGTCGGCACCTCGACCGGGGGCCGCACCAAGACCAATGCGCAGGATGGCAGTTCCGCGACCGGCGACAGCACATCGCCGATCCCGGACATCCGCAAAGGGCGCGGCGATGACACGCAAACCGGCACATCTGCGCCAAGCGCCACGACCTCGGGCGTCATCGCGGGAAGCGGCGCGACGCCCCAAAGCTCTGCCAACATCGCCAGCGTCGTCGCGGCATCCGAAGACCCGCTGCCGATACCTGCTGCGTGGGGCAGGTGTTTTTCCAAGGTCAAAGACGCCCCTTTTGTGACGCCCCGCGCCACACGAAGTACCTCGGCGGCGCGCATCATCAGATTGGTATGATCTGTCGGCACGCCGACCGAGAACGGGCCGGTCACCGAAATCCGCAAATCGGGGGCGATCGAGGCGCTCAACTGATCGGCCACGCCAGCGAAGACGACAAGACTGTCCAGCAGGTGATAGCCATCTTCCCGCTGCCCGGTGACATGCAGGGTCAGGTTCACCTTGGCGGGGGCGCTGGCCCTAATCGTCGCCACTGGCAACCCGAATGGGGGCGCGCCCCTCATCGACCAAAACCAGATCTAACCCACGCTTCAACTTGTCACGGATACGCAAGGCCTCGTCAGCCTCGGGATCGAACGAGAGTGCGCGATGCCACTGAAAACGCGCTTCGGTCTCGCGGCCAACAGCCCAGAATGCGTCTCCCAGATGATCATTGATCACAGAATCGACAGGTTCGAGCGATGCAGCCCGTTCAAGATGGAAAACAGCCTCTTCATACCTGCCTAGTTGGAAATAGACCCACCCCAGACTATCCACAATCGCGCCGTTATCGGGTCTCTCTGCAGCCGCTGTTTCAATCATCTCCAGCGCTTCATCCAGCTTTTCGCCACGTTCCACCAGCGAATACCCAAGATAGTTCAGAACCTGCGGGTGATCGGGGCGCAACGCCAGTGCCGCACGGAAATCTGCCTCGGCATCCGGCCATTCATCCATGCGGTGATAGGAAATGCCCCTCGTATAATGCACAAACCAGCGCGGGTTCTGTCCTTCGTCGTAAAGTTCAAGTGCGGTGGTGTAGGCGGCAATCGCCTCGTCATAGCGTTCTGCCTGCCGCAAGGTATCGCCCTTTGTAGCGTAGACTTCGGGCAAGTCGGGGTGACTGCGCGTCAGGGCCTCAAGCACCTCGATCGCCGCATCCTGCCTGCCAGCGGCACGCAGCACCTCGGCACGACCCAACTCAGCGGCCGAAAAAGAGGGATCGTCGCGCGCCACAGATGCAAAAGCGGTATTGGCAAGATCATGCTGCTCAAGTCCTTCGAGCAGGCGCGCTGTCATGAGAACAGCAGCCGTGTTTTCAGGCCAAAGGTAACTTGCCGCACGGGCGTACATCAGCGTGAACGGTGCCGGTGCGTCCTCCTGCACAATGCCTGCAATAATATGGAACAAATCGCCAAGCCCCTGCGCGGGTGTGCGCACGGCCGTGTAGGCTACAGCCTCATCTGCGGTGATTTTGGCCCGCAGATCAACGATACTGGGATCGAGTTGATCGCCAAACACACCGTCAATAATGGTCAGTGCATCGTCATTGCGCCCCAACTGGCTGAGGATTTGCGCGTGGGCGATGGCGCTTTGGCGGCTGTAACGCATCCCCCCCGGGACCTGCCCCGAGAAAATGGCATCGGCGCCTTCAAAATCACCCACAGAGGCCAGCGCATAGGCTTTATGCGTTAACCCGTAGATCATCATGCCTTCAGCCACGATCACAGCGTCAAAGCTCTCGGTGGCGCGGGTCATGTCGCCCTCGCCCAGATAGGCCCAGCCCTTGGCCAGTCCGTCCACAAGCGGCCCGACCGAGCGGCCCGCTTCAAGCGTCTCAAGAATACCCTGCCAATCGCCTGCTTTGGCGCTGGACATCATCAATGTCAGGTTGGCGACCTGACTTTCATATCCGCGTTCCACGATGCTTTCCGCGATGGGCAGCGCCCGCGCGACATCACCCAAGGCGATGTAGGCAGTCATGGTATTTTCAAGCAGCGCTGGGTCTGCCGGATCAGAAATCAATGCGCGCGACAATCGCCGCGACGCTTCGGCAAAGTCATTTGCCTGCAGGGCCTGACGCGCCGCAAGGTATGATCCCGCATCCGGATCCGCGAAACCCGGACCACAGCCCAAAATGGCCGCGGCCGTAATTGCTCCGAAAAATGCTCTTTTCACTACAGTCAAACCCGAACCTCTATTTCTTTTGTCGTACCCTAAGCAGCGAAAGGCTTGCATGCAAACGGCACAAAGCAAGGGAGGCAAATTGTTGCGGGGTAGCTTGGAAATTCAGTGTGGCCCGACACGGCGGCAAACAAGAAGACAGGCCATTACGGCCCGCCTGCTCGCCCTGCCAAGACTGCTCGCACACGCCTATTAAATATAGCGCTTCACGTTAGCAGCGACACTAAGCGATAAGATGATTCGCAGTCAAGTGACTGATTCGCGAATCGGTCAACTTGTCGGCGCGTAAACCCGGCAGAGCGGATCGACCGGGACCGGGCTGACCAGAAAAGGTGTCTCAGGCGGCATGCCGCTTTCTTCAACCCAGCGCCCGTTGAGGCAAAAATCCTGTGCGTAGTTGCCAAGATTGAACCCGAAACCGGGGTCGCCACAATCCATCGCCGTGCCATCGGCGTTCCAAGCCTGCGAGACGCCAAGCCCCATTTCGCCGGGGGTCAGAAAGACACTGCGCGCAGGATCATAGTTAAGAAGCCAACTCGCACCGTCACGCATTGTGTCGATGTCCCATTTACCCAAAAGCTGCTGGTCTTGGTATCCGGCAATCCGGAACAGGGTGACATCGTCTTGGGTAATCAGAGGTTTGTTCAGCGCACTTGGCGTGATCGACATCTGGCCGGTCATTGTGTAGCCGTTCGCCCCTTGCCAGCAAAAGTAGAAATCTGCCGCGTTCGCAGAATTCGCCAACAATGAAAGCGCAACAGCAACACCTCTGATCAACCGCTATTCTCCCGCATCACATGCCCCGCCAGATAGAGCGATCCGCAGATCAGGATACGTGCGTCGGGCGCATCCTGCTTGATCGCGACGATTGCCTCTTGAACACTGTCGGCAATGCGGGCCGGTAGTCCAACCTTTTCCGCCTCTGCAGCGGTTGTCGCCGCAGGCAACGTGGCTTTCTCACCGGGAATTGACAGGGCGGTCAGCGATGTCGCGACACCGGCCAAAGGGCGTAGGTAGCCACCAATATCCTTGGTGTTCAGCATCCCGCAGATCAGATGCGTCGGACGCGACGGCTGGGCCCGCAGGGTCTCGGCCAGCGCCTGCCCTGCCGCGGGGTTGTGCCCACCATCAAGCCAAAGCTCGGCGGGTGCCGCCAGAGCGACCAAGGGCCCTTCTGTCAGCTTCTCCATCCGCGCGGGCCAATATGCGCGGGTGACTGCCGCCTCGCAGGCTGCTTCGTCTTTGCCCAGTGCGCGCAATGCGGCAATTGCCGCCCCAGCGTTCATGACCTGATGCGGGCCGGGCAGGTTTGGCAGCGGCAGGTCCAACAGGCCACGTTCGTCTTGATAGATCAGCCGGTCACGCTCGACACTCACATGCCAGTGCTGGCCATACGCGAGAAGCGGCGCGCCGAGCACTGCCGCTTTTGCTTCGATCACATCCATGCTTTCGTCGTGCTGCGGACCAACGACACAAGGCACGCCACGCTTGATGATGCCCGCCTTTTCGCCCGCAATCGCGGCCAACGTGTCGCCCAGATATTGCTGGTGATCCAAATCAACCGGCGTGATGATCGTGATAGCAGGGTCTGCGATCACATTGGTCGCATCCAGTCGACCGCCAAGACCGACTTCAAGCAATGTATAATCCGCCGGCGTTTCCGCGAAAGCAAGAAGCGCTGCAACTGTTGTGATCTCGAAATAGGTGATCGGATCAGGGCCGTTCGCTACATAGCAACGGTCCAGCACCTCCGTGAGCGCCTCTTCCGTGATCAGCGTTCCGGCAAGCCGGATCCGTTCGTGAAAGCGCGCCAGATGCGGGGATGTGTAGGCGTGAACGGTCGAACCGCCTGCCTCTAATCCTGCACGAATCATCGCTTGGGTCGAACCCTTGCCATTGGTGCCAGCCACGTGAATCACGGGGGGCAAACGGTCTTGGGGGTTGCCCACGGCCGCCAGCAAACGCCACACACGGTCCAAGGTCAGGTCAATGACCTTGGGGTGCAAGGCCATCATCCGTTCAAGGATCGCGTCAGAGGTCAGACTCACTTGGCCGCTTCTTCCGCCGCAGCGATTTCCTCGGCTGCTTCAGACTTGATCTCTGGCGCGGGCAGATCACCCTTCACCGGTGGATCCTGCCGCATCAACAGGCGCACAATTGTCACCAGTTCATCCTTCAGTTCGGTCCGCTTTGTCACGCGGTCCAACATCCCGTGGTCGAGCAGATATTCCGCCCGCTGGAACCCTTCGGGCAGTTTTTCACCGATGGTTTGCTCAATCACCCGCGCACCGGCAAAACCGATCAGCGCATTTGGTTCGGCAATCTGCACATCACCCAGCATCGCATAGGACGCGGTCACGCCGCCCGTCGTCGGATGCGTCAGCACAACGATGTAAGGCAGCCCTGCCTCTTTGAGCATCTGCACCGCAATTGTTGTGCGGGGCATTTGCATCAGGCCAAGGATACCTTCCTGCATGCGCGCGCCGCCAGCGGCGGAAAAGAGGATCAACGGGCATTTCAATGCAATAGCGCGCTCGGCTGCCGCGACAATCGCGTTGCCGACATACATCGACATTGACCCGCCCATGAACGAGAAATCCTGCACCGCAACAACAACCTGCGTACGGCCCATTTCGCCTTCGGCAACCAGCATCGCATCTTTTTCGCCGGTTTTCCTGCGGGCTTCCTTGATACGGTCGGTATAGCGTTTCTGGTCGCGGAAATGCAGCGGGTCTGCTGTGGGTTCAGGCACCGCAACCTCGACAAAGACACCGCCATCAAAGATGGACCGCAGACGGTCACGCGCGCCAATCGCCATGTGATGATCGCAGTTGGTGCAAACGTTCAGGTTATCCGCCAACTCGCGGTGAAACAGCATCGTGCCGCAGTCATTGCATTTCGTCCAAAGATTGTCCGGCACCTCGCGGCGCGAAAACAGCGAGTTGATCGTGGGGCGAACGTAGTTGGTAATCCAGTTCATAAGTGCGGCCTTTAAGGTCTGTTCCCAGATTGAAATATGACGCCACGTCGCGAAATGCAATCAGCGCCGCAGTGCAATTCGTGCCGCAAGCCACATGATCAGAACTGTCGTCAGCATCGTGAGCAGCTGAAACACGATCCACGGCGACAAGAGCGCCTCGATGCCATAAGCATAAAGTGCTGGATCCTCATAGGGGTAGAGGAAAAGCGCCAGCCCGGATGACGGCCAGCCCTGGACACCGACGACGAGCAGCGCAAAGACATTGTTCGCCATATGCAGACCAATCGCAGCACCGAGGTTCCCGGTGCGCGCGGTCAGATCGGCGCAGGCGATGCCCAGCGCGGTGGCCCATATTGCCCATATCGTCCCTTCGGCAGCCCCGTTGCCATTCCAGAAGTGCAGCCCCCCGAACATCACAGACGGCAGGACCATCCACACCCAGGGGCTTTCCGAAATACAGGCGCATTGCTGTTGCAGGTAGCCGCGAAAGATCATCTCTTCGGTACCCACCTGTATCAGCACCGCCACCAAAGCGAGCGGGATGAGTGATGCCCAGACCCCGAAATCGCGCACTTCGGCCAGATCGGCGAGGTTGATCCATGGCGGCAGAAACTCGAACACCAAAAGCCAGATTGCAACGGCCCGTCCGACGCGGATCAGATCGCGCTTGGCCGCATGTGCGGGCCCGATCAACGACCAGAACCTGCGACCATGCAACAGCCGCAGCAGCACCAGAAATCCGATGGCAGAAATGCCGAAGGACGCAAACTGCGCCAGCGTGCCAAAAGCTGTCGTGCCCTCATAGAATGCATTAACTGCCGCGTCGCTGGGTAGAAATGCCGAAAAGATCGTCGGTGACACCGCGAAAACAATCTCGAAACTGACGATCATCACAAGGATGCGCCACGTCTCGCGCGCGGCCCAAGCGGGTCTGATAAAACTGCGGTGGGCTTCGTAGGGGTGGCGCATGGCGTGACCCTAGCGCAGTTACCAACCGCCGCAACCACGCTTTGCAGGGCTTGCGCCGGACCTGCCCTCTATTTAGACCGTTTCCAAAGCGTTTGTGAGGAGATTGAAATGCCCAAGGATCAAGTCGACAAGACACACCTGCCCAGCCGCCACGTGACCGAAGGCCCGTCACGCGCGCCGCATCGGTCCTATTTCTACGCGATGGGGCTTGATGAAGAGGCAATCAAACAGCCATGGGTCGGTGTCGCAACCTGCTGGAACGAAGCAGCCCCTTGCAATATCTCGCTGAACCGTCAGGCGCAGGCTGTGAAACTGGGTGTCAAAAAGGGCTATGGCACGCCACGCGAATTCACCACGATTACGGTCACCGATGGTATCGCGATGGGCCATGAAGGTATGCGCTCCTCACTCGCATCACGCGAAGCGATTGCCGATACCGTTGAGCTGACCATGCGCGGCCACTGCTATGATGCGATTGTAGGTCTTGCGGGTTGCGACAAATCCTTGCCCGGCATGATGATGGCGATGGTGCGGTTGAATACGCCGTCCGTGTTTATCTACGGTGGTTCCATCCTGCCGGGCCGTCTGGACGGCAAGGACGTGACCGTACAGGACGTATTCGAAGCCGTGGGCAAGCATCAGGCAGGCAACATGTCGGACGCTGAACTGGAAATCCTCGAACGGGTCGCCTGCCCCTCTGCCGGTGCCTGCGGTGGCCAGTTCACCGCCAACACCATGGCCTGTGTGTCCGAGGCGATTGGCCTTGCGCTGATGAACTCCTCCGGTGCCCCCGCCCCTTATGAAAGCCGCGACCAATATGGTGTGGCTTCGGGTGAAGCGGTCATGAACCTGATCGCCAAGAATATCCGCGCCCGTGATATCGTGACACGCAAGTCGCTGGAAAACGCGGCCCGTGTGGTGGCCTGCACCGGTGGTTCGACCAACGCAGGGCTGCACCTGCCCGCGATCGCCCATGAGGCCGGTATTGATTTCGACCTGATGGATGTTTGCGAGATTTTCCGCGATACGCCCTATTTCGTAAACCTCAAGCCCGGTGGCGATTATGTCGCCAAGGACCTTTACGAGGCTGGCGGCGTACCTGTGGTTCTGAAAGAACTGCGCAAAGCGGGTCTGATCCATGAAGACTGCATGACCGCAACAGGCCGCACAATGGGCGAAGAGCTTGATATGATCAAAGGCGATGCCGACGGCACCGTGATCTATCCGGTCGAGAACCCGATCACGCCAACAGGCGGTGTTGTTGGTCTGCAAGGCAATCTTGCCCCTGAAGGTGCAATTGTAAAAGTGGCGGGCATGGCCAGCGACGAGCAGGTCTTTACCGGTCCTGCGCGTGTCTTCGAGAGTGAAGAAGAAGCGTTTGCCGCTGTCAAAGCCCGCGAATACGAGGAAGGCGAAGTCATCGTCATCCGCAATGAAGGCCCTGCAGGCGGTCCCGGAATGCGCGAGATGCTGGCAACGACTGCTGCACTGTCAGGTCAGGGCATGGGCAAAAAGGTGGCGCTGATCACCGACGGCCGCTTCTCGGGCGCGACACGTGGCTTCTGTGTAGGTCACGTTGGACCTGAGGCCGCACATGGCGGACCAATCGGTTTGCTGGTCAATGGCGACGTGATCACCATCAATGCGGTGACGGGTGAGTTGAGCGTCGATCTCACAGACGAAGAACTGGCCACGCGCAAGGCGAACTGGAAAGGCCCAAAAGAGACGATCTATGCGTCTGGCGCGCTGTGGAAATATGCGCAGCTTGTCGGTGGGGCACGGCTTGGGGCGGTGACGCATCCCGGTGCGAAAGCCGAAAAACACATCTACATGGATCTGTAACGGCATGATCCGTGCCACTTGCGCAGTTCTTGGGGTGCTGGCTATGACGGCCTGCACCCCGATTGATCAGGTGACACGGTCTGTTTCGCTTGGTCAGGACACTGTTATTGCGACCGCGCCCGCAGGTTACTGTGTTGACCCCGGATCGCGCCAGCTTGGCAGTGATTTTGCCATGTTGGTATCCTGCGCCACATTGGGCCATAGCGTCGCCGCGCCCGAAATCGTGGGCATCGCAACCATACAGGTGGGCCCCCCCGACAGCGGGCGCATCACTATGGATGAAATCGGCCTGCGGGATTTTCTCATCACGGATGACGGTGTCCGCCTGCTGACGAAAGCGAGTAATCCCGCGGCTGTGAATGTTCTGTCCACGCAGGCCTTCAATGATCAGGTGATGATCCACTTCACCGATCAGGGGCCACCACCGCTGGACGGTCTGCAAAGAGAAGAATGGCGCGCCTTCACCAATGTGAGCGGGCGGCTGGTCACAATCGGTGTGCGCGGGTTGGCGGCATCGCCGCTTCAGGACGGGCCGGGCGCGACGTTGCTCAAACAGATACTTGCGGGTGTACAGGCGCCACCCGCCGCGGCGACAGACAATCCAGCCGAAATCTGAGCAGTTTTCATCGCGCGTTTTGTTTGGCAAACTTGCCCTTTTGAGAGAAGAAGACCGCACATATGCCATTACCACTGCAAGGCCACATCACGAGGTTCCTGCAACGCCGCAGCATTGCGCGGTGGCGAAAGGCGACGAAAGCCGTCGGGGCGACCGACCTTGCGACACTGGATCAGACGAATGAAGCCGCCAAGAAACTGCTCCGCCATATTCAGGCCTTTCGCTTTGCTGCAGATAGCCGGCTTGCGCTGCCACGCATCAGCTCTGACATTTTTCCACAGCCGTCCGGGACGGACTGGGCATGGCGACCAAAACCATGGCAGGCCATAGCGGACACACCGGCGCATGCACCTGCTTTGTCCAAGATGGAAATCACCAATGAACTGGTGATCTTTCACGACTGCCCGCGCGGCGAAATCATTCTCCGGCAGGTCCGCAATACCCAAGACACCGATCTTGCGCCTTTTGGGATCGTGCTTGAGACCTTCCAATTTACGGGGAGCTATCTGTCACTTGTGATCGAGGTTCCTAAAGAGTCCTGTGACGGGCTGCGTAAGCGCCATCTGATCCGGTTGGCGGCGTTGATCACGCGAGAGAAGCCGACCGCGATCTACGCGCGACTGAACGTCAAGAACGGCCCCAACACCGAACAGGTGTTGCTGACATTGCCGGACGATGCACCGGAAACCATGGTCGAATTCGATCTCGCCTACAGCGGCCTGAATGAACGGCGGGCCGAACGGATGTGGATTGATCTGATGATCGAGCGGCCCGCGATGAACAAACTGACCATTCGTGATCTGACACTCAGCCGCTATCCGCGCGCTGAAATCTAAGGAAACGCCCCCATGGCCACTGCGCATTTCATCAACACGCGGATTAAAGCAGGTGTTTGGCACGGCGACCTGACGGGTGCCGGACAGGAACACCCCATTTTGCAGGTCACCCATTTGGGTCAGGCTCTGTCAGAGGTGAACTACACCTATAACGCGGCCCACGACGTTTGGCATGTCGCCGTCCCGATCCCTGCGGCAATGATCGCGGATGGGGTGCAGACCTTTCTGATCACAGATCAAACCGGCACAACATTGGACAGCTTCACCCTGGTCGCAGGCGCGCCGCTTGCCGACGACTTGCGCACAGAGATTGCGGCTTTACGCGCTGAACTGGAAGTCCTCAAACAAGCCTTCCGCGCGCACTGCGCCGAAAGCTAACGCGACCTTACGTAAGGTCACGTCCATCGGATCAAAACAATACACCTCATAAACTCATTGTCAGAATGACAACCAGTACGCCTCTCGCCCCGTAACAACTTGGTTAACAGGGAACGAAAGGAACACCCAATGAACCGTCGCTTTGCAATCAAATCTACCATTCTCGCCGCTGGCGTTGCTGTTGCAGCTGCTTGTGCACCCATGATGGAGAGCGAGCCTGATATCGTCGATATCGCGGCCTCCAACGGCAACTTCAACACACTGGTCGCCGCTGTCACCGCTGCCGGTCTGGTTGACACATTGAAGGGCGAGGGTCCATTCACTGTCTTCGCACCGACAGACGCAGCTTTTGCCGCGCTGCCAGCAGGCACCGTTGAAACACTCCTGATGCCCGAGAACATCGACCAACTGACAGCCATCCTGACATATCATGTCGTACCCGGTGCGGTCACATCCGATCAACTGGCAGGTCAGCGCCTGAGCGTTGCCACCGTCAACGGTAAAGAGGTCCACATCGACGGCCGCAACGGCGTAACCGTTGAGAACGCGACGGTGACAACCGCAGACATCATCGCGTCAAACGGCGTAATCCACGTCATCGACGCAGTTCTGCTGCCATAAGCTATACCACCCACCCAATTGCATCTTCTCCCCGGATGTTGCGGTTGGGCTGCCCCAAAGGGCACCACTCGGCCCCACCGCTTTAAAGCGGTGGGGTTATTGGTTGCGACAACGCATTCTTCGCGTGATTGCACTGATCCGGTTGGCATGGCGATGTCGCGATAGACTTGAGCAATCAGTCGACCCGACGAAACGGCACATTCGGGCCTGACGACACGCACGCGAATATTGTTGTGTAAACGGCGTTCGCACAGCATCCTCGTGGCGGAATGCTTGTTGGGGGACAAAGCTATCAAAATCATGGGCGCGTTGGCAGAGATCATTCGGGGAGGATACGCGTCTGCACTATGGATATCGGGCTTATCCTTCACCAGTTTGCGCATCGTCCTTACAGCCAAGACCCCCGATGCTGCACGTCGGCTAATCGCCGCACACTCGCGCCGGTTTCTGGACATCTGTCAGATCAAGGTCACCATCAGTGGCACACCACCGAAGGCCGGATCAGGCTGCGTGCTGTGCCATAATGAAGCGTCTTTTGCCGATGTCGCGGCCTATCTGGCGGTCATGTGGCCGCATGTTGATCGCGCAGCAGGCGCCGATCTATACGCAATATTTCCGTTCATGCGCGCCGCCACCCGCAAGGCAGCGATTGAACTTGTTCCCCGCGGCAACCGTGCGGGAACAGAGCGACTGATCGAAAAGGCGGTGCTGGCTGTGAAGTCGGGCGAGCGTCTCGGATGGGGCGGAGAAGGCCGGATATCGGGTCAAGACGGCGTCGCGCGGTTCAAGGTCGGTGCCAGTCTGGTCGCCATAAGATCACAAGCGCCGATCATACCTGTGATGATTTACGGCGGGCACCGGTTACTGCCACTCGGGTCGATCCGCGCGCGACGGGGGGAAATCCACATCCGTTTTGGTGCGCCGATCTCGACCACAGGTCTTGATGACACTGACGCACGCGCACTGGCCGACAAAACGCAGGCGGCCACTGCGGAAATGTATGCGGATTTCAAAACTCAAGAAGGGCGGATTGCCCCCTAGACTTCGGTCACCCGTCCCCGCCCAGTTCATCCCAGATCTCGCGCACCCAGGCCATAATCACCTGCGCCTCGTCCCAGCGGTTCGACATCTCGCGCCCGTCTGGTCCGGTCATGGCGTATTCAGGGGGCCCAAGTTCGCAGACGAAAATACAGTCGCCCGATGGGTTGCGCGCGCGCCAATCGGCAAGCCCCTCACGCCACCAACCCTTGAATAGTTCCACCCATTTCTGATGCTGTGGAAAATCCAATTGCAGCTGGATTTGCTGGCGTGAGGCGACGCGCCCTTGAAAGCTGTCGGACCTTTTCAGGATGCGGCTCATCAGGCCAAGGTCATGGTCAGACAGTGGGAACCAGAATTCGCGGTCCACCACGTAATGTGACAGGTCAGCGCAAATCCGCATCTCGGGGATCAGATCAAGCAGCTGCAACGTCGTGTAAAGATCGTTGGTGATACAGTTCCGGTGGGTTTCGAACTGCACCGGAATGCCGATCCGGTCGGCCATGGTGATCCAAGCCTCGATCACCGGTACCATTTCATCAAGGGCAATAGGCATCACCTGACCGATCACATCGACAAACGGCGCGCCAAAATCGGCCGCCATATGCAGCGTGTCTTCAAGGCTTTCGATCGTCTTGGGAAAGGCCACGATCAGCGGGGTCAGACCGTTTGCCTGCATATGTGGCCGCACCGCGTGGGCTACAGCGACATCAGAGGCACCCAGATCAATCGCCATACCGTCGAATCCGGCATCCGCGACCATTGCGCAAACCTGATCATAGGGCAGTTTTACGTCGCTCTGGTCGTGCGGCTGCATGGCCCACAGCGAGGTATAAACCTTCAGTTGCCTCACTCTGCGGGCATCCGTGTCACGCGCCCACCGCTACGGGGGATGATCCAGACCTCATCCATCGGGTACTGGCTTTCATCCTTGGCCATCAGTTTGCCAATCACCTCAATCTGGAATTCGAGCCAGCCCATCCGGTGGACCTGACCTGCCTTTTCCTCGATCCGGTCGTTTAATGTCCGCAGCTTCCAGAATGGTACGGCAGGAAACGTATGGTGTGCAGTATGATAGGGCATCTGCCAGCACAGCCAGCGTTGCAGCGCATTAGCGCGGGTCGAGCGGGTGTTTTCCATGATATCGTTTTCATGGCTCAGCCCCAGATGCTCGATGGTGTTCTGTAATTGGTGAATGGGCTTGGTCAGCACCATCGGGATGATCCAGAAGGTCAGCGCGGCCCATGATCCGGTTGCAACAGACAAAAGTGCAATTACCGCGTAGCCTGCCAGATGCAGGCGGCTTTCACGGATGACTTTGGTCTCTTCCTCTGCGCGGATATAGGGCTCGATAATGATCCCGCGCGCGCGACGGACGATACCAAAGACACGGTTGCGCCAATAGGTGATCCCGCTGAGCCAAAGCAGGTAAGTCGCCAAAGTATAGGGTTCACGCACCAGTTCACCGTCACGCTCCCAATCCTGGGTATATTGGTGATGGGCAAAATGCATGATCTGGTCGAAATTGCGTGGAAATAGCTGGATAAAGCCGATGATGCGGCCGAAGACCTCGTTCAGTTTGCGGGTCTTGAACACGGTCGCATGGGACAGTTCATGCTGGGCTGCATAAAGAAAGTTCAACAGAACGCCCAAAGCAAACCCCGTCACCCAAACCCACGCAGTGCCCATCGCCTGCGCATGCAGCAGCGCGACAACCACGATAGCCCCGACGTGGCTGGCCATCTGCAACCCGCCCTGCAGATCGGACCGTTCGGACAATTGTCGCAGTTCGTGTGGCGTTAACAGTTTCCGGCGGGAAAAGCTGGCTTCCATCGCAAACCCCTTTCTTCATTCATGCGCAGAGTAGCGGACTGGGCATGAAGCGCAAAACCTTTCCGGTCTTCCTGCATGTGATCCATTTTACGCCACGTTGAGGGTGACGACCGCCACGACTTTCGCCATGATCGCCCAAAGCGGAGGCACTTTCATGACCCAATATCCCCATCTTTTGTCCCCCCTCGATCTGGGGTTCACGACGCTCAAGAATCGCGTGCTCATGGGCTCGATGCATACAGGGCTTGAGGAAACAAAGGATTGGAACCGCGTGGCCGAATTCTATGCCGAACGGGCACGGGGTGAGGTTGGTTTGATGGTCACGGGTGGCATGGCCCCCAACGCCGAAGGCGGGGTCTTCCCGGGGGCGGCGGGTCTCTTTACGCCCGATGATATCAGCAACCACCGGATCGTGACCGACCGCGTCCATGATGCAGGTGGCAAGATCGCCATGCAGATCCTGCATGCGGGGCGGTATGCTTATTCGCCAAACTGCGTTGCCCCCTCGGCCATCAAATCACCGATTTCGCCGTTTCCACCGAAAGAGCTGGATGAGGACGGGATCGAAAAGCAGATCAGCGATATTGTCACCGCCGCTGCCCGGGCGCGCGAGGCCGGCTATGACGGTGTCGAGGTCATGGGCTCGGAGGGGTATTTTATCAACCAGTTCCTTGTCACCCACACCAACAAGCGCACTGACCGCTGGGGCGGGTCATACGAGAACAGGATGCGCCTGCCGGTCGAGATCGTGCGCCGTGTTCGCGCAGCGGTGGGCGCTGATTTCATTGTGATCTACCGATTGTCGATGATTGACCTCGTACCCAACGGATCAACTTGGGAAGAGGTCGTCCAGCTTGCCAAAGCCATTGAAGCGGCAGGTGCCACGATCCTGAACACCGGCATCGGCTGGCATGAGGCGCGCATCCCGACCATCGCGACATCGGTGCCGCGCCGCGCCTTCACGTGGGTGACCAAGAAACTGATGGGCGAGGTCAATATCCCCGTTATCACGTCGAACCGCATCAACATGCCTGAAGTCGGGGAAGCCGTGCTCGCTGACGGCTGTGCCGATATGGTCAGCATGGCGCGCCCCTTTCTTGCGGACGCGCATTTCGTGGCAAAGGCGGCGGCAGGCAAAGCTGCAGAGATCGCGCCCTGCATCGCCTGCAATCAGGCCTGTCTCGACCATACATTCAGCGGCAAACTTTCATCCTGTCTGGTCAATCCGCGCGCCTGCCACGAGACAGAGTTGACGATCACGCCAGCAGAGACGCCCAAAAGCATCGCCGTCGTCGGCGCAGGTCCGGCAGGGCTTTCAGCCGCGCTCACTGCCGCAGAACGCGGGCATCATGTGACTATCTTTGATCAATCCGAAGAACTTGGCGGCCAGTTGAACATGGCCAAACAGGTACCAGGAAAAGAGGAGTTCTGGGGGTTGGTCGACTACTATCGCACGATGGTAGCGAAGGCCGGGATTACGCTCCACTTGGGCATGACAGCCACACCTGAAGATCTGGCCGACTTTGACGAGATCATCATCGCCACAGGCGTCGCCCCGCGCGACCCCGAAATCCCCGGTCAGGACGGTCCGAACGTGCTGTCCTATATCGACGTGCTGCGCGGCAAGGCGCAGGTCGGCAAAACCGTTGCGATTGTCGGGGCCGGTGGTATCGGGTTTGATGTGGCGGAGTTTCTGGTGACAGGCGACAGCCCAACCGAAGATCTGGACGAATGGCTGCAGGAATGGGGCGTGGGTGATCCCGCGCAGACACGTGGCGGCTTGCGCGCGGAGGGCCCTCAGCCCGAGGCACCGGTGCGGCAGGTCACGCTCTTGCAACGCAAGGCCGAAAAGCTGGGCAAGCGTCTGGGCAAGACCACCGGCTGGATCCACCGTGCAGGTCTGCAAATGAAGAATGTGCAGATGATTGGCGGTGTAAATTATGAAAAGATCGACGCTGATGGGCTGCATATCAGTCATGGTGAAGCGCGCGAAAACCCCAAGCTCATTGCCGCGGAGACGATTGTGCTTTGTGCGGGTCAGGTCCCGCAACGCAGTCTGGCGGATGCATTGGTCGCCCAAGGGCGCAGCGTTCACGTGATCGGCGGGGCCGATGTCGCGGCGGAGCTGGACGCAAAACGCGCAATCAATCAAGGCACGCGCCTTGCCGCAAGCCTGTGACGTCACCAGACATCTGACGGCTGATAATACGCCAAAACCCACGATTTAAAGGCGATTGTTCCATATTTCGCTGTTTCCGCATTGTCACCAAAGCGGATTCATTCCCCCGTATTGTCAGGCATTTGTCCTAATCCTGCCCGAATTCACTGCCACGGTAGGCGGAACGGTATCATATAGCAGCGTCAGGAAGTTTCATGGATCGTCTAACCGAAATGGAGGCCTTCGCCACAGTTGTGGATCAGGGTGGCTTTACGGACGCGGCCAAGAAAATGGGAATTTCCAAATCTGCCGTTTCGAAACATGTCTCATCGCTTGAGGCCCGTTTGGGCGCGCGCTTGCTGAACCGCACCACCCGCCGCGTCAGCCCAACCGAAATCGGGCTGGCCTATTATGATCGCGCCCGCCGTGTTCTGAATGACGCAGGCGAAGCCGATGCTTTGGTCACGTCGATGCAGTCTGCGCCTTCCGGCCTGCTGCGTATCAGCGTGGCGACAGATTTCGGGGTGAACCACCTCTCGCCTGTTCTGGGCGAATTCCTGTCCGAATTTCCCGACATCACTGTGAATATGGCGCTGAACAACCGCTATGTTGAATTGATTTCCGAGGGCTTTGATATGGCCGTCCGCATTGGTGAGCTGGAAGACAGCACCCTGCGCGCCCGAAAGCTGACCGAAACAACAAAGCGCATGATCGCGAGCCCTGCTTATTTCAAGCAATATGGCCGCCCCGAAAAGATTGACGACCTGAACGAGCACAAGCTGCTGCATTATTCAAACCAAGCGAACTCCGCGGTCTGGAAACTGACCGCGCCGTCCGGCGAAAAGCGGCAGGTGCGCACGGCAGGCTGGTTGACCGTGAATGATGGCCAATCGCTGTTGAATGCCTGCATCGGCGGACTTGGAATTGCTTATCTGCCAAGTTTTCTTTACGCCGACGCTATGAACAAAGGATTGGTCGAGGTGGCTATTCCCGATCTGCCGGTTGAAACACAAGGTATATATGCTGTGTATCCGCCGGGGCGCTTTACGCAGCCCAAGGTGCGCGCATTCATAGACTTTTTGGCCCATGCCTTTGCCGACAAGGGCCCCGAAATCTGGTAGTCTCCCAAGGTGTAACTTCACCGACTTGCGCGACCGTGTTGTTGGTCGCGCTTTTTTTATCTTAAACCAATCGTAATGCATATGTCCTATCCGGTGTCCTATGGACGACGGAGAATAGACTTGATGGACCAAGTCATGCGTTTACTGGCACCGCAAAGCACACTTGGCTTTGTCGTGCGTCTTGCGGTGTGGCTTGGGTTTGTCACACTTGCGAATATCGCTTTCGCGACGTTCTTTGGCGGTGGCGCATACTACTCTTTGTGGTTCTACATTGCACATTCCATCGTGGTGGGTGGCCCTGTGATCACGTTCTTTTTTATCATCACGATATTCCAGTTGCGCCTGCAAAGACGGCTATGGCGATTATCCCGTATGGATGGCCTCACGGGGCTGAACAACCGGAACACGTTCTTTGATGTGGCCGCTCAGGCCCGGATGCGCGAAAACACCGGTGTCCTGATGATGCTGGATGCCGACCGGTTCAAAGCCATTAATGACACCTATGGCCATCAGGCCGGGGATATCTGTTTGCAGGCCATCGCCGCAAAGCTGCGTGAGAATATCCGTCAGGATGACGTATTGGGCCGCCTCGGGGGCGAGGAATTTGCCATTTACCTTCTGAATGTGGCACCAGAGACGGCTCAATCCATCGGGGCGCGCCTCACACAACCAATTAAATTCATGACCGAGGCGCATGGCGAACTGACTGTGACCCTCTCGATCGGTGCGGTAATCACGCAACCGACAATCCCGATTGATACCCTACTGGCCCGGGCAGATGCGGCGCTTTACTACGCCAAGCAGAATGGCAGGGCTCTTTTCGTGAATTGGACGCCATCGTTACAGAAGAAAGCAGTCATGGCGCGCGGGTAAGGCCACTACTCTTGCGTAGATGTCACGATCACTTCGACACGACGGTTGGCCGTCCGCCCTGCTTCCGTCAGGTTTGAGGCAAGAGGCGCAAGATAGCCCATGCCTTCGGCCTCAAGCCGCGCACGATCCGCGCCATAGTCGCTGACCAGCCGTTCCAGAACAGATGCTGCGCGACGTTTGGACAAGGCGATATTCGTCTCGAGTGCGCCGGATGAATCCGTATGCCCCACCAATGCAACCGTCCGCGACGGCGTCTTTGCAAGATAATCTGCCAAAGCGCGCAACGACGGGTAATCCCCTTGGGCAAGCTGCGCCGAACCCGTCTCAAAGCTCAGATCCGCAAGTACCGCACGCCCGGCTTGATCAAGTTGCTCGGACAGCGCGGCGTCGGGGACTGCACCAAAGGCACGCAAAGGGGCAGACTCAGCCTGCGCAATCGGCAAAGCGGTATCGCTTTCAGGGCCAACATGCGTGATCTGGACAAACCCTGCTTCTGCAGTGCGGCTAATGAACAACGTCAGATACTCTGGCCCGTCCTGTCCGACCCGTTCCGCCGCAAGAAACCGGAAATCACCAATGTTGATCCGCATATCAGGCGGTGGCAGGGTTTCGACCGCAAAGCGAAAATCAAATCCACCGCAAGCCTCGGTCTGGCATTCAAAGATGATCTGGTAACGGTCGTTGCGCAACTGTTCACGCAAAGGGCGTACCAGTTGCAATGTCGTGAGCGAAGGCGCCGCGATTCGCCAGGCTTGCTGGATCACGCGGCCTTCGACAGTTTGCGCAGGCATCGCGCCCTGATCCCAAATGCCCAGCGGCAAAAGGTAACTATCGGCGGGGCGGATCACCTCTTCCTGCAAGCTCGCGTTGCTTGGAAAATCGAGCGTTTGACCCTGCGCCATGCCCGCAGCAATGCCCAAACATGCGGCGAGTATGCGGATCATCGGGCTTGCGCGTGATATTCGTCATTGGGCCGCATATCCGTGGCCGAAGCGATCCGGTTGCTCATGTTGTAAAAGCCGGCCGTCGCGGCGATATCCCAGATATCACGGTCCGAGAACCCAACCTGACGCAGTGCGTCACGGTCTTTCTCTTCAATCTTGGCACTGGCCACAGTCATCAGTTCCGCAAATTCCAGCATCGCCTTCTGGCGTGCATCCAGAGGGGCGACACGCCAGTTCATCACCAGCATCTCGCCAAGTTGCGGATCACCCGACAACTGCCGCACGGCGGCGCCATGGGCAGTCAGGCAGTAATAGCATTTATTGATGGACGACACCGCGACCGCGATCATTTCACGCTCGAATTTGGACAGGCCAGAGGCGGACAGCATGATATCGTTATAAAGCGCTGTGAAGGCATTCAACTTGTCGATGTCAAACGCATAGGCCTGCAGCACATTGGGCACCATCCCAAGCTTTTCGCGACAGATATCAAAGTACTTCTGCGTAGCCTCCGGCAACGGGTCAGCCATGGGCAAATCGAGGGCGGTGGGTTGGTCAGTCAAAGGTTCACTCCGGCAATCGTCGATAGTGGTACTGTCCCACAAGCGTCATGCCGAGGGAAGTGTAGAGCGCGTTGGCCGCGTCGTTCACCTGCGTCGTCACCAGCGTCAGGTAATCCGCGCCATTGTCCTGCGCCCAAAAGGCTGCGGCCCGTGTCAGATGTTGCGCAAGGCCCTGACGGCGGTGGACGGTCGCAATCTCAAGCGCGTGGATCATGGCGCATCCGGCGGCGATGCCCACATAAACCGTTCCTGCAGGCTGGTCATTCAACCGCCCCAGCAAGGTTGTCTTTGGCCCCACGGCGCGTGCCATGATCGCCAAACGCCCTTGGCCGATCCCGCCCGCGGCCCAGATTTCTTCTTGTGCGGCCAGCGGCGGCCAGACTTCAAAACTGGTGACCGGCGGCGGACGTTCGGTGGCGACTGCGGCGACAGGGGCTGCGTAAAGGTTTGTGACGTCTTTGATCACATAACCGCGTGCGGCCAGCATGTCGTCCAAGGCGTCCTCACCCGCGCGCACCATAAAAAGTGGCGTTTGCCTTGCAGCGCGCATCGCGCCTTCAGCCAACGCAATATCGGTGTCGGTAGCAGGCCCCTGCGCTGTTGCGGCACTCACACGGCTGCTGCCGCTGTTATCAAGCCGTATTTTCCAAGGACCGACCGCGCGGCTTTCTGCGGGCGGCCATGTGCCTTCGATCACGGAATAGAGTGTTTCAAGCGACGGAAGTGTCGTCATGCAAATTTCGCCTCAAGTGCTTTTATCGCCAGATCGAGCGCAACAGCGTCACTGCCGCGCACGACGATGTTCGACCCGTAAACCCCATCTTTCTGGAAAGGGTAAGACCCGACGCTCAGATCGGGGTAATCTTGCGCAAATGCGCCCAATGGTCCCGCCAAATCGCCCTCACCCTTGAAGAGTTGCAGAGTGCGCGACAACAGCGGCGCACCACCTGTCAGTGTCGGCAGGATGCTCGCGACCATGGCTTTGAACACCGAAGGAACCCCTGCCATGACATGCACGTTCCCAAGGCTGAATCCCGGTGCCGTACTGACCGGATTGTCGATCAGCGTCGCCCCGTCGGGAATACGCGCCATACGCAAGCGAGCTTCGTTCAATTCCTGCCCCGACCGGTCGTAGTGCGCCTGCAACAGCGCGCGTGCATCGGCGCGCACGTCGATATGCGCACCAAAGGCTGCGGCGATACAATCGGCGGTGATGTCATCATGGGTTGGTCCGATACCGCCACTGGTGAAAACATGCGTATAACCCTCTGACAGAGCCTTAACCGCCGCGATAATCGCATCCCGATCGTCACTGACTACCCGCACCTCTTTGAGATCGATGCCCCGCTCGGTCAATTGTCCTGCAAGATAGTGCATATTCGCATCGCGGGTCCGCCCCGAAAGGATTTCATCGCCGATCACAAGCATGGCAGCGGTAGGGTTTGGCATCTGGTGGTTCTCCTGTCCTGTCAGAATTGTTATAGGGCGCGTATGGAATTTGCCACGCCTCTTGTCCCTGCCCGCCTGATCAAACGTTACAAACGGTTTCTGGCCGATGTCCGCTTGGAAGACGGGCGTGAAGTCACCGCACATTGCGCCAATCCCGGGTCAATGATGGGTCTGGCCGAACCTGGCATGAAGGTCTGGCTTGAGCCGAATGATGATCCAAAGAAAAAGCTGAAATTTGGCTGGCGTCTGGTGGATCACGAGAACGGGCATTTTACCGGTGTCGATACATCGGTGCCCAATCGCGCGCTCAAAGCCGCGTTGATGGCGCATGAGGTGCCCGGCCTGCCGCCTTATGATCTGGTGCGGGCGGAGGTGAAATATGGCGAAAACAGCCGGATTGATTTTCTGCTGAGCGGTGACGGGCCGGATACCTATGTCGAGGTCAAAAGCGTGACCTTGTCGCGCCAGTCCGGACTGGCGGAGTTTCCCGATAGCGTCACCGCGCGGGGCGCAAAACACTTAGCGGAATTGGCGCAGATGGTGCGGCAGGGGCATCGTGCGGTGATGTTCTATCTGGTCCAGCGGACCGATTGTAGGGCCGTGACCTTGGCAGGCGATATTGACGCTGCCTATCAGGCGGCCTTTCACCAAGCAGCAGACGCCGGAGTTGCGGTGTTGGCGCATGCATGCAGAATCGGCCCTACGGCGATCACACTGGGCGATCCAATCCCGTTCCGGCCCTAGAAGTTTGTGCGCAATTCGCCTATGTGGCGAAAAAGACGACAAAGGAACGCGCACCGTGGAAACGAACAAAACGCATCTGACCAAAGATGGCATTCGCCTGTATCAGCCCGAAGACTTTGCCGGCATGGCAAAAGCGGGGGCTCTGGCGGCCAAGCTTTTGGACGATATTGCGCCCCATGTGACCGTGGGCCAAACCACCGGTGAGCTGGATCGTCTGATCACCCAATGGGTGGATGAAGCGGGGGCAGTGTCTGCCACGATCGGTTACAAAGGCTATCAGCATGCAAGCTGCATTTCTGTCAACCATGTGGTCTGTCATGGTATTCCCGGCGCCCCCATCCCGAAATCAGCCAGCGAGACCGTGTCGCGCAACCACGAAAAGCGACGCGAGGATGATGCGCTCAAGGACGGGGATATCCTGAATATCGACGTCACAGTGATCGTTGACGGATGGTATGGCGACACCAGCCGGATGTACGTGGCAGGCACGCCATCCAAGAAGGCCGAACGCTTGATACAGGTGACCCATGACGCCCTGATGAAAGGGATCGAGGCTGCCAAGCCTGGCAATACATTTGGCGATATCGGCCACGCGATCCAGCTTTATGCCGAAAGCCACCGGATGTCTGTGGTCCGTGATTTTTGCGGGCATGGGCTGGGCCGTGTGTTCCACGCGCCACCCAATGTACTGCACTACGGGCGCGAAGGCACCGGTGCTGTGCTTGAGGAAGGCATGTTCTTTACGATTGAGCCGATGATCAATCTGGGGCGCCCTGATACCAAGGTTTTGGTCGATGACTGGACCGCTGTGACCTTTGACAGATCGCTTTCAGCCCAGTTTGAACATTCAATCGGCATCACCGCAGATGGGTGCGAGATTTTCACGCGCTCACCGGGCGGCAAGTTTCACCCCACAAATGGCGCATAAATTTAGAGGGAAAATCGCCCGTGATTTCCCCTCTTGCGAATAACTTGCAACTGGGGTGGCGTGGCCCTATATCTGTTGCGTCGCTAGCGGTGACACCTTTCCCCTGAAAACCTGATGAAAAGGATGCACGCTATGCACCTGATAAAATCTGCCGCTCTGCTGGCCGCGCTTGGCCTGTCTGCAACACTTGCAACCGCCCAAGAAGTGACACTGCGCTTTCAGCACTTTGTCTCACCCGCCAGTGCGAACCCCACCTACTTCATGCAGCCCTGGGCCGATGCCATTGAGGAACAATCAAATGGCCGCATCAAGGTAGAGCTCTATCCCTTTATGCAGCTCGGCGGCTCTGCGCCAAGCCAATACGACCTGATCCGCGATGGTGCGATTGATGGTGGCTGGGTCATCCCCGGGTATCAGCCCAACCGTTTTCCCGAAGCGGAGGCGATGGAACTGCCGTTCATGACAAGCAAATCCGGCGAGGAAGCCAGTGCTGCGGCGTGGGAATTCACGCAGGAATATCTGATGGATGACTTTGCGGATGTGCATGTCATTGCCGCCCATATGCATGGGCCGGGTATTGTGCACAAACGCGGCGCATCAGTTGCTACTCTAGAAGACTTCGCAGGGCTCAAGCTGCGCGGCCCGTCACGCCCGGCCACAATGTTGCTGGAAAAGCTGGGTGCGACCCCGATCGGGATGCCTGTGCCGCAATTCCCCGAAGCCCTTTCGCGCGGCGTTGTCGATGGCGGCGTGATTACGTGGGAAATGTCTCCATCGCTTAAGCTGGACGAACTGACTGACAGCCATACGGATGTGGCGGGTGATGAGGCGCTTTATAACCTCTACTTTATCTGGGCGATGAATAAGGACGTCTATGAAGGTCTGCCCGATGATCTGCGCGCGATCATTGACGCCAATTCTGGCATGATGGCAAGCCGCTGGGCCGGCCGCGCACATGATACCGGCGATGTCGTCGGCCGTGATGTGATGGCTGCGGATGGTAACGAAATTGCGCAACTATCCGAAGCTGAAACGGATCGGATCAAAGCGCTGGGTGCGGAAGTGACGGCTGATTGGATCGCCGAAATGGACGCCAAAGGCTATGATGGCGCAGCCTTGGTGACCAGCGCACAAGCCGCTGTCGCAGCAAACCGCGCGGCAGAGTAACTGCTCCCCCTGAGCAACCCTTTCGCCAAAGATCGAAAAGGGTTGCTCGCATATATGCTGATTGCGTTGCGCAAGGCCCGCGCTGTCAGCTTTGCCAAGGTTGATTTATCGACCTTGGCTTTTGATTTCTGACAACCCACACCGGCGCTCTGTCCACAGCGACTGCAACAGACACCGACTATGGTGGACGCTTCCAGATCATCGTGGCGCAACGATCCGGATAGAGTGCCTTTGGGTTTTCTGGCGGGGCTTAGGTAATCCGGGCGACGACGTAGTCCGCCAAATCGACCAGCATCTGTTTCAGCGGATGATCCGGCACAGCATCCAGCGCCGATTTCGCCTTTTCCGCCCATGCCAGCGCATCCTGTCGGGTGGCCTCCATCGTCCGGTGTTTGGCAAGAAGCGCGATGGCGTGATCAAGATCGCCTTCGTCCTGCCTACCTTTTCCGATTGTCCGTTCCCAAAAGGCGCGTTCATCCGCATCGGCGGCGGCAATGGCCCGAATCACAGGCAGGGTGAGTTTGCGCTCGCGGAAATCGTCGCCCACGTTTTTACCGGTGGCTTTGGTGCCGCCATAATCGAGAAGATCATCAACGATCTGGAACGAAACCCCCAGCGCATCGCCATAATCGAAAAGCGCCTGTTTGGTCGCAGCGTCTTGCCCCGCAATCTCGCCGCCGACTTCCATCGCGGCAGAAAAGAGCGCGGCGGTTTTCCCGCGCACGACCTGCAGATAGATCGCTTCGGTTGTTGCCAGATCACTGGCGGCGGTCAGTTGCAGCACCTCGCCCTCGGCGATGGTAGCGGACGCATTCGCCAGAATATCCAGCACGCGCAGCGATCCCGTTTCAACCATCAACTGGAACGAACGGGCAAAGAGATAATCGCCGACAAGTACGCTTGATGTATTGTCCCACAACAGGTTTGCCGTGGGGCGGCCCCGCCGTTGCTTGCTTTCATCAACAACATCATCATGCAGCAAAGTCGCCGTGTGAATAAACTCAACCGTGGCCGCCAGATGGATATGGTAAGGCCCCGTATACCCACACATCCGCGCCGCGGCGAGTGTAAGCATCGGACGCAAACGCTTGCCGCCTGCCTCAACCAGATGCGCGGTCACTTCGGGGATACGCGGGGCGTGTTCCGACGCCATACGCTCGCGGATCAGCGCATTCACAGCCGTCAGATCATCGGCCAGCGCCTCGGCGAGTTGTTCGTGCGGTTTGGTGGCAGCGGTATCAAGGCTCATCGCAATTTCCGTCATGTGAATAGACAACGGCTGCACCGCGCCTTAGGTCTTTGGTTATGAAAGAGCTTCTACGCACCAATGACCCGACCGTCATCGCATTTGCAACCGCCCTTCTGGACAGCGAGGGTATAGACTGGTTCACCTTCGACGTAAATATGAGCGTCCTTGAAGGCAGCATTGGCATAATGCCGCGCCGCCTGATGGTGCTGGACCGCGATTTATTTATGGCCGAGGCGGTGATGCGCGACGGAGAGATCGACCTTGGGCGCGACTGAGGACCTGACCAAAGACGATTTTCTGGGTGGCAAAATCGCAATTTGGCAGCCCAAACGCGGATATCGCGCCGGAGTTGATCCGGTCATTCTTGCGGCCTCGGTTGCGGCGAAATCAGGGCAGTCAGTGCTGGAACTGGGGTGCGGCGTTGGAACCGCGTCGCTTTGTCTGGCCGCCCGCGTCCCAGATTTGCAGATAACGGGGGTTGAGGTGCAGCCGGAATATGCCGCACTCGCCCAGCGCAATGCCGATGAGAACGCGCTGCCTCTGACAGTGGTACGTGCTGATTTGCGCGCGTTGCCAACGGAGCTGCGGCAAGAGCGGTTTGATCATGTCATCATGAACCCGCCCTATTTTGATCGCACTGCAGGCACGGCATCGGACGACACAGGCAAGGATATTGCTTTTGCCGGCGACACGCCGTTGCAGGCTTGGTTGGATGTCGGGGCAAGACGGGTTGGGCCGCGCGGATATCTGACGCTGATCCAACGTATGGAACGGCTGCCAGAGGTCCTCGATGCGCTTGCGGGGCGGCTTGGTGCCATCATCGTGCGGCCCATTGCAGGCCGCACGCACCGCGCGCCAGAGCTTTTCTTGCTACAAGCGCGACAAGAAGGAAAAACGCCGTTTCGCATGGCGCCGACGCTGATCATGCATGCCGGTGAGACGCATCAGGGCGATCAGGAAAGCTATACCCAAGAAGTGGCCTGCGTTTTGCGGAACGGCGCGGAATTACCCATCTGGAGTTAACGAATTCGCAATATTCGAGCGCCACGGTGGAAAGACGCCCAGTTTCTGCCTTGCAGCGTGACAGACAGGATCGAATGTGCTGCAATCAGAACACCCAAACCTAGAGGAGATCGACTATGAGCTTGAGTTCGCATGTACAGGAACTGAAGAAGAAGCATAAAAACCTCTCGGAGCATGTCGAGGCAATGCAGCGAAGCCCATCTGCCGATGACATCGAAATTGCAAAACTCAAAAAGCAGAAATTGATTCTCAAGGAAGAAATTTCGCGCCTTAGCGCGCACTAGCGATTTCTAACGCCGAAAAGAAAAGGCCACGTCCTGTTGACGTGGCCTTTGTGATTTCCAGGATGTGCCAGACCTTAGGTCATGTACTGGCCACCATTGGCCGACAGGGTAGAGCCCGTCACAAAACCCGCATCATCAGACACAAGGAAACAAACCGCGCGTGCGATCTCTGAAGCTTCGCCAAGACGACCAACGGGAATCTGCGGCAGGATAACTTCGTTCATCACTTTCTCAGGGATCGTGCTCATCATTTCGGTGTTGATATAACCGGGTGCCACGATGTTGACCGTGATACCGGCGCGCGCGCCCTCTTGGGCGAGTGATTTGGTGAAGCCGATGTCGCCTGCCTTGGTCGCGGCATAGTTTGCCTGCGCAAACTGGCCTTTCTGACCATTGATCGAAGAGATCGTGACAATGCGGCCAAACTTTCGCTCGCGCATTCCGCCCCAGACATTATGCGTCATGTTGAACACGCCGTTCAGGTTGGTGTCGATGCATTCATGCCACTGCTGCGGCGTCATCTTGTGGAAAGGCGCATCGCGTGTGATGCCCGCGTTGTTCACCAGAATCTCGACCGGACCGAGATCTGCTTCGACTTGGGCGACGCCAGCCTGACAGGCCTCGTAATTCGCAACATCCCATTTGTAGGTCTTGATGCCGGTTTCAGCGGTAAAGGCGGCAGCCTTTTCATCGTTGCCCGCGTAAGTCGCAGCAACCTGATAGCCTGCATCTTTCAATGCTGTCGAAATAGCTGCGCCGATACCGCGCGAGCCGCCTGTTACAAGTGCAACACGGGACATAGATTTCTCCTCCCAGAGATTTGATTAGTAATCTTATTATCGTTGCGCCACTACAGGCGCAACAATCTTTCTCAAAAATTACGGGCGCTCAACGCACATTGCAACACCCATGCCGCCACCGATGCAAAGCGTGGCAAGGCCTTTCTTGGCACCACGGCGCTTCATTTCAAACAGCAGCGTGTTCAAAACGCGGCAGCCGGATGCGCCGATCGGGTGACCGATTGCGATAGCCCCGCCGTTGACGTTCACGATCGCCGGGTCCCATCCCATCTCTTTGTTGACGGCACATGCTTGGGCCGCGAAGGCTTCGTTTGCTTCGACAAGATCGAGATCATCAACGCTCCAACCGGCCTTGGCCAGCGCCTTTTGCGATGCATAGATCGGACCGACACCCATGATGGTCGGGTCAAGCCCGGCTGTGGCGTAAGACGCAATGCGCGCCAGCGGTTCGATACCGCGTTTTTCGGCCTCATCCGCAGACATCAGCAAGGTTGCCGCGGCACCGTCGTTCAGGCCAGAAGCGTTCGCCGCCGTCACAGACCCGTCCTTGGTGAAGGCAGGGCGCAGTTTTTGCATGGCTTCGATGGTTGCGCCGTGGCGGATATATTCGTCTTTGTCGACGATGATATCGCTCTTGCGGGTTTTCACGGTGAAGGCTGTGATTTCATCGTCAAAGCGGCCTTCCTTCTGGGCCGCTTCCGCCTTGTTCTGTGACGCGACTGCGAATGCGTCCTGCATTTCACGTGTGATCTGGTATTTCTCGGCCACGTTTTCGGCTGTTTGACCCATGTGGTAGTTGTTGAACGCATCCCACAGACCGTCACGGATCATGGTGTCGATATAGGTCATATCGCCCATTTTGTGACCGGCGCGCAGGTTGGCGGCATGTACCGACAGAGACATGTTTTCCTGTCCACCAGCAGCGACAATAGACGCATCACCCAGCTGGATATGCTGTGCTCCCAGCGCAACCGCGCGGAGACCGGAACCACACACCTGGTTGATGCCCCAAGCGGCGGACTCTTTCGGCAAACCCGCGTTGATATGTGCCTGACGCGCGGGGTTCTGCCCCTGGGCGGCTGTCAGAACCTGGCCGAGGATCGTTTCGCTGACTTCGGATTTATCGATACCGGCGCGCGCGACGACGGCTTCCAGAACGGTGGCCCCCAGATCATGTGCGGGTGTGTTTGCGAATGATCCGCCGAAACTGCCAACGGCGGTGCGTGCTGCGGATGCGATAACGACGTTCGTCATGGATGGTTCCCTTCAGGTTTTGGTCCAGCAAAAAGGTGCCAGTTCCACCCGACAGGTGCAAGCCGAACACCTTAGCCCATTGCCTCTTTGGGTATGCGCAATTGTGCCGAAAAGCAAATCAAAGCATCTGGGGACTTGGTAGTTTTCTGTTAGAGCGCGGGTTTTGGCACGCCAAAGTAATACCCTTGCAAGCAATCCACACCGAGGCCTTCGAGAAATTCAGCCTCTGCAGCCGTTTCCACCCCATCAGCGACGGCAAACATTTCAAACTGATGCGCGACCGTAATCAGCGCCTCTGCCAAAACCTGATTGTCGGGATCACGGTCAATCCCGCGGATGAAGCTTTTGTCGATCTTCACCAGATCGAAGAAAAAGGATTTCAGATGTCGAAACGCAGTAAGGCCCGCACCGAAGCCATCCAAAGCAAAGCCAACACCCTTTGGTTGCATTTCAGCCATGAAGCGGATGACGTTTTCATGCAGCATCATGGCTGAGGTTTCACTGATCTCAAAGATCAAACGATCCCCGAGATTGTTGCGGTCCAGAAGCCCGCGATCCAAGGTGCGCCGCCATTCACCATCACCAATGGAACGCGCCGAAAGGTTGACCGAAAGACGCAAGTCCGGGTTCTGACGCAGTTTGTGCAGGGCCAGTTCCAGCGACAGGCAATCAATCTGGCGGCCCATATCCGTGTCTTCGACCTGCGGCATAAAGTGGGCCGCAGGCAGAACCCGCCCACTTTCATCCGACAAGCGGATCAGACCCTCATAGAAAGCGATTTGGTGCTGCGCGTCGGATGTTACAACAGGCTGGAACGCCAATTGCCCACGCCCCGCTGCCAGCGCATCGCGCACCAAAAGAAACACATCCGCATCGCGGCTGGCCATCGCGTATTCGAAAGGATCATCCAGCTCTTGCTTATCAACCTGCGCAAGGCCGAGCGTGGTGTTTTGCATCTGCGCACTCCATACTTACCCTGCGCAAGATGCCCCAGTTTGGGCTAACAACCGGTTAAGGACACCAAATGAACGAGCGTTGCGGCTGGGCCGGGCCCGAGCAGATTTACATCGATTATCATGACACCGAATGGGGTGTGCCCGAATATGACAGCCGCGCGCTTTGGGAAAAGCTGATCCTGGACGGGTTTCAGGCGGGGCTATCGTGGATCACGATCCTGAAGAAGCGTGATAACTTTCGGACGGCCTTTGCGGGGTTTGAGCCTGATACGATCGCCGAATGGGGCGAGGCCGATGTTGCGCGCCTGCTGGGTGACGCCGGTATCATCCGCCATCGTGGCAAGATCGAAGCAACCATCGGCAATGCCCGCGCATGGCAAGAGATCGAAGCGCGGCAGGGCTTTGACCGGTTCTTGTGGAACTATGTGGACGGGGTGCCGCTGCGCACGACCATTTCGAACCGTGCTGATATGCCGACGCAATCGCCGCTCTCGGCACAGATCTCCAAGGATTTGAAAAAGGCGGGCTTCCGGTTTTGCGGGCCGACAATTGTCTATGCCTTCATGGAGGCAACAGGGTTGATCAACAATCACCTGACCACCTGTCCGCGGCATGCCCCGTGTGCGGCATTGGCGCGCGATCCGGCCGATGTCTGGCCTACCAGCGTTTAAGCGCGTCCTCGTCAGCGTCTTTGGCATCAACCCATGAGGCGCCCTGCGCGGTCACTTCTTTTTTCCAGAACGGCGCGCGGGACTTGAGGTAATCCATCAGGAAGTCTGCCGCCTCAAAGGCTGCGGCGCGGTGCGCGGACGCGGTGGCGACCATCATAATCGGTGCACCAGGTTTCAGCGCGCCGTAACGATGGATCACCAATACATCGGCCAAGTCCCAGCGCGCGACTGCTTCATCCACGATTTTGCCAATCGCAGTTTCGGTCATGCCAGGGTAGTGTTCAATCAGCATTTCTTGCAGGTCGCCTTGGGTGTCGCGGACAACGCCAGTAAAGCTAACAACCGCACCAATATCGGTGCGCCCTTGCGCAAAGTCATTCAGCTCTGCGCCCGCGTCAAAAGGTTCTGCCTGCACACGAACCGTCATCAGCCGCCTGTCATTGGCGGAAAGAACGCCACTTCGCGGACACCATCAAGGGGTGCGTCGAAATCCGAGAGTTCCTGATCAAGTGCGACGCGTAAAGCGCTGATATCGGCAAAGGCAGCGGCATAGCGCTCTTCGCGCGCGCTGAGTTCCACAATCAGGTCGTTCACCGTTGCCGCACCTGTTTCTACCGTTTCATGCGGCAGACCAATGCGTTCACGGACCCATGCAAAATATACAACGTTCATATCTCACCATCCCGCAGAAAAGGCCGCGATTTGTTGAAGTAATCCCAGCCTGTCACCAGTGTCAAAACCGCAGCGGCCCAAAGCATTACGATACCGCCCCACCAGCTAATCACCATGCCTTGGTATTTCCACCACAGGCCCAACTCATCGGGGCCATTGCCAAAGATCGCGTCCTCGACCATCTCTTGTGTCATCGCGAGCGATTGCATCGCAAAATAATGCTCAAACGCGCCGGTCGCGAAAAGCATGGAAATCGCGACCATCTGGGCGGTTGTTTTCCATTTCGCAAGGTTCGTCACCTTCAGCGTACCAGCGGTATCGCCCAAAAACTCGCGCAGACCAGAGACAAAAACCTCGCGAAAAATGATCACCGTGGCAGGCAGCAAAATCCACGGGTTCATGCCGGAAAAGCCCGTAATCACGACCAGCGCAATGATCACCATCGCTTTGTCGGCAATCGGGTCAAGCATCGCACCAAGCTTGCTCTCCTGCTTCCATGCGCGCGCCAGATAGCCATCAAGAAAATCGGTCAGCGCCGCAACGATAAACAGCACCAGCGCGAACCAGTCCGCCCAAGGCCGCGCGAAATAAAGAAACATCACCACAACACCGGGTGCTGCGGCCAATCGCAGGATTGTGAGGATATTAGGCAGGTTTAATGTCATAGATGAGTGGTAGCGCGGCGCGGCGTCCGATACCAGTAGGTGTGTCGAGAATCTGGCCCAATCCGGCGGGAATGGATTTGACCCTCTGGGGCGTTCAAGACACAATACGCCTGACGCGGTGCACGTGCACCGCAAATCCTACCGATATATGGGGATACCCAATGAGATACGTTAAGCCCGAAAGTTTTGAGGCGGCCGCAACCCTATTGCGTGACGAAACCGGCATTTCCCGCATTCTCGCGGGTGGCACCGATGTGCTTGTGCAGCTGAAGGCAGAGATGGTCGAGCCTGATCTGATGGTCGATCTCAAGCATCTGCCCGGGATGCGTGAAGTCATCGCTGAAGACGGTGGATTTCGCATCGGGGCGGCGGTGTCAGGCGCGGAACTGGGTGAACATGACGCGCTAAAAGCAATGTGGCCCGGTGTGGTGGAAGGGGTCGAGTTGATCGGCTCTTCCCAGGTCCAAAGCCGTGCGACGATGGCAGGCAACCTGTGCACAGGCTCACCAGCAGGTGATGCGGTGCCTGCAATGGTCACAGCAGAAGCGGTGGCGCGGGTGCATGGCCCTGACGGGGTACGCGATGTGCCTGTTGTGGATATCCCGACAGGCCCCGGCAAGAATTCCCTGAGCAAAGGGGAATTCATCACTTCGATCTATCTGCCTGCCCGCCCAGCGCATGCAGGTGACGCCTATTTGCGCTTTATTCCCCGCACCGAAATGGACATCGCGGTGTCATCGGCGGCCGTCAGCCTTGCGCTCGAGGAGGATGGCACAGTCTCGTCCGCGCGCGTCGCGGTTGGGGCCGTGGCCCCGACGGTGCGTCTGGTGAAAGACGCAGGGGCGGCGCTTGTCGGCTCAAAGCTGGATGACGCAGCCATCGCTGCAATGGTGCACGCGGTTGAAGCTGCCTGTTCGCCGATCACAGACAAACGCGGAACCATCGAATTCCGCACGAAAACAGCAGGGGTTCTCGCGAAACGCGCAGCCCTTATCGCCTACGGGCGCGCAGGAGGTCAGCTATGAAAACGATACCCGTTGCAACAACCATCAACGGTGATGAGACAGAGTTCCTCTGCCATGCCGATGAAAGCCTTTTGGATGTCTTGCGCGACCGGCTTGGGCTGACCGGCGCAAAGGAAGGCTGCGGCACAGGCGATTGCGGTGCCTGCAGTGTGATGATGAACGGGCGTTTGGCCTGTTCCTGTCTGGTGCTGGGTGTCGAAACCGAAGGCGCCGAGATTGAAACCATCGAAGGCATGGCCAAGGGCGACAGCCTGCATCCTTTGCAACGTGTGTTTCTGGAAGAAGCCGCCTTGCAATGCGGCATCTGCACGCCGGGCATTCTGGTGGCGGCCAAGGCGCTCTTGGAAAAGAACCCCGATCCAACCGACACCGAGGTACGCTATTGGCTGGCGGGCAATCTTTGCCGCTGTACCGGTTATGACAAGATTATCAAAGCGGTCCAAACAGCGGCTGCTGAAATGAGAGGCGCATAACATGGCTTTTGACGCACAACCAACCCGCAAGTTCAATGTTGTCGGCACCCGGGTCACCCGCCCGGACGGGATCGACAAGGTCACGGGCAAGGCCGCCTATGGCGCGGATATCTCTGCACCCGGTATGTTGCATGGCCGCATCCTGCGCAGCCCGCATGCCCATGCGCGGATCGTGTCGATTGATACGTCCGCAGCAGAGGCGCTGGCCGGGGTGAAGGCCGTTGTTACAGGTGCTGACCTTGCGATGCCGGATGACGCTGATTTCGCGGATGTGGCAATCAACTGCCTGGCGCGTGACAAGGCGCTCTACGATGGGCACGCTGTGGCCGCCGTCGCGGCAACCAGCAAAGCAATTGCGAAACAGGCGATCCGGCTGATCAAGGTAGAATATGACCCCCTGCCCCATGTCACCGATGTGGACGCCGCGATGAAACCGGATGCACCCGTGGTGCAGGAAGGCCGCGCGCTTGAGAACGTACCGGCAGGCATGTCGCAAAACGTGACCACCTACTGCAAATTCGGCCATGGTGATCTGGACGCGGGCTTTGCCAAGGCGGACAAGATCATTGCACGTAGCTTTAAAACCGCCGCAACCCACCAAGGCTATATCGAACCGCAAGCCTGCATGGCGAGCCTTGGCAATGATGGCCGTGGTGAGGTGTGGTGCTGCACCCAAGGGCAATACATGGTCCGTGCGAATTGTGCGGCTGTTCTGGGCGTCGAGGAAAGCCAGCTGCGCATCACATCGTCCGAGATCGGCGGCGGCTTTGGCGGCAAAACATCGACTTTCATTGAACCCGTGGCGCTCGCCCTGTCGCGCAAGTCGGGCAAACCCGTCAAGATTGTCATGACCCGAGATGAAGTGCTGAAGGCAACAGGGCCGACGATTTCATCGTCAATGGATATCAAGATCGGCATGACAAAAGACGGCCGCATTACCGCGGCACGTGGTGAGTTGCGCTATTCGGGTGGGGCCTATCCCAACTTTACCGTTGAAATGGGCGCACAGGCTGCCTTTGCCGCCTACGATCTGGAAGCGGTGGAAACCATCGGCTGGAACGCCATGACCAACCGTCCCAAGGAAATCCCCTACCGCGCCCCCGGTGCGCCCACAGCGATCTATGCGGTGGAAAGTGTGGTGGACGAGCTTTGTCAGGAACTGGGCCTTGATCCACTGGACGTGCGTCTGATGAATGCGGCGCGCAAAGGCACCCTGTCGTCCTACGGGCCGACCTTCAACGACATCGGGCTGGTCGCCACACTGGAAGCGGCGAAGGCCCATCCGCATTACACTGCCCCCCTTGGCCCGAACCAGGGGCGCGGATTGTCCTGCGGTTTCTGGTTCAACTTTGGTGGCAACACCTGTGTGTCGCTGAACATCAATGACGATGGCACCGTTGGTGTGGTTGAGGGCAACCCCGATATCGGCGGCTCGCGCGCATCGATCTCGATGATGGCGGCGGAAGAACTGGGCGTGCCATACGATAAGGTGCGCACAGTGATCGCAGATACGTCGTCTTTGGGCTTCAACGATATCACCGACGGCAGCCGCGTGACCTTTGCGGTGGGCCTTGCCACGATTGAGGCTGCGCGCGCCGCCATCAAGGAAATGTGCCGCCGTGTGGCGAAAATCTGGGACATCGACGAAGACGCGGTGATCTGGGAAGATGGCGCTGCAAAACCTGCGGGCCCCAATGCAGGCACCCACCCGCCCATGACCTTGGCCGAGATTGCCGCCATTGCAGGCAACACCGGCGGCCCGATTGCAGGCCACCATGAGGTCAACGCCGATGGCGCTGGCGTCAGCTTTGGTGTGCACCTCTGCGATACCGAGGTCGATCCCGAAACAGGTGCCGTCAAAATCCTGCGCTACACGGTGTTTCAGGACGCAGGCAAAGCCGTACACCCCGACTACGTCGAAGGACAGATGCAGGGCGGGGCCGTGCAAGGTATCGGCTGGGCGTTGAACGAGGAATACATCTATGGCGAGGATGGGCGTTTGCAGAACCCTGCCTTCCTTGACTACCGCATTCCCGTGGCTTCGGACCTGCCACCCATTGAAACGGTAATCCTTGAAATCCCCAACCCCGGCCATCCCTACGGTGTGCGCGGCGTGGGCGAGACGCCGATCGTACCCCCCTTGGCTGCAATCGCGAACGCTGTGTCACGCGCGGCAAACGTGCGGTTGACGGAACTGCCGATGTCGCCGCCACGTGTGTTAAAGGCAATCACGGGCTAGGGGCGATGGTCCGCGTCAAACTCTGGGGGTCGCTGCGCACCTTCGCGGATGGCGAGGAATGGGTCGAAGTGGAGGCCAGCAACTTTAAGGAGTTGCTGGACGCCTTGGTCGAAAAACACCCCGGCCTTGCCCCGCAGATCAAACGGGGGGTGTCACTGGCACTGGACGGGGTGATCTACCGCGAGGCATGGTTCACGCAGATCGGGCCGGAGAATGAGGTGATCTTGATGCCCTATATGGTGGGGGGATAGCGTACCATGCACGCGCTGTTTTTCGAGGTCCGCCCGAAACCCGGGCATCTGGAGCATTATTTTGAACATGTTGCACTACTGCGGCCGGTGCTGGCCAAGCATACCGGCCTTACGTTTCTGGACCGTTACGCATCGCTGAAAGAGGCAGATGTGATCCTTTCCCATCAGCTTTGGGAAAGTGAAGAGGCCATTGTCGCTTGGCGCAAAGACGCAACGCACCGGCGGTCGCAAACCGCGGGGCGGCAAGTGCATTTCACCGACTACCGTATTCGTGTCGGCGCGCGTGTCTTGCATTGGACAGGTGGCGAGGCGACACCTTTAGGGGCGTCTGATACCTCACATGTCGTCGCACTTTATGGAACGGCACCTGTGACGGACCCTGCCTTTGGCGGCTTCGAAAGCGTCAATCACAAAGGCCAGTTCATTGCGCTGGCGACGGTCGATCGCGCTGCGGCCGCGCAGGCGTTGCTTGATCAACACCTTGGCACGTCCGGTCTGGAAGAGGCTGCGATCTACAGTATCCGCCGCGATTACGGGCAGCATGACCGGACGCAAGCGCCGACTTAACCATTCTCATGGAAGTAATCATAGACTGTCTGCGCCAGTTTCGCTGACACCCCGTCCACCGCGTTCAAATCGGCCAAATTGGCCCGCTTTGCTATGGTTCGGGCACTTATTATACCGTCCCCGACGGCCCGCTTGAACAAGGGGCGGAATACGCAGTTTAGGCTTGAATGCCCGCACGTCCGGCCTGTAGACCGTAAGGATAGTTTTGTAATTGTACGGGCCGTTACAGGCTCACTCATTCACAACTTACCCCATGGCAATTTGTGAACACAGGGCGTCATTTGGGCCCATACCAAAAGGGATAGGTGTCCACTCAATTCAAGTGAGGACTCTCATGAAACACGATACAATACTGATTACCGGTCTTTTGGTGGCGGCTTTGGCCACACCCACGATGCTGGCCGCGCAAGGCTGGGCCAATCCGGCAGAGCGCTACGTAGATGCGCATCTTGCCTATGCCGACGCAGCCTGTCCGATTATGGAAAACGGTATCGACCACTTCGTCTACTTTGCACGTGATCGGGGTGCGTTGCGTAATCATGCCTTGCTAGAGGCCCCGCGCTTTGACGGTGCCCAAATCATGTACGCCTGGGCAGAGCTTGAACCGCGCGAAGGTGTCTACGACTTCAGCAAAATTTACGGCGACCTCGCCTATCTGGACCAATACGGCAAGCAGCTGTTCATCCAACTGCAGGACGCCAGTTTCTGGGAAGGTTTTGTACCGGTGCCGGACTACCTACGCGCGGAAACCTATAATGGTGGTGCCGTCGAACAACTGTCTGAAACCGGCGAGGTGAATGGATGGGTCGCAAAGCGTTGGTCTCCGGCTGTTCAAGCCCGTTTCGCCGCACTGCTTGACGCGCTTGGCACCGCGTTTGATGGCGAAATTGCAGGTATCAATCTGCAAGAGACGGCCATCGGCGTATCCGCCGACAACGATCCCAGCTTCTCGCCAGAACTTTATTTCGACGGCATCAAAGCCAACATGACCGCGCTAAAGGCGGCGTTTCCACAAACAACGACACTGCAATATGCAAACTTCATGCCCGGCGAATGGCTGCCTTGGGAAGACGAAGGTTATCTGCAAGGCGTCTATCAGCATGGCAACGCTATTGGTGTCGGCCTTGGCGCGCCGGATTTGCTGATGCAGCGCAAAGGACAGCTCAACCACCCTTTGGCGATGATGCACGAAGGTGACTATTCGGTTCCCTTGGGGATCGCTGTGCAGGACGGGAACTATATCGGCCAGACCAATTCGAACGAGAACCTATCGGTGCGGTCAAATATCGTGCCCAAGCTGCATGCTTTTGCCGAAGACTTTCTACAGGTGGACTACATGTTCTGGGTTAACCAATCGCCTTATTTCGAAGAGGATGTGCTGCCTTGTTTTGAGTGACCTCTGCGTCGTCCCAGCACGTTCGGGTTTGCGCCCTCCGACACTGAATGCGTTGTCGGAGCGGCGTGAGTTAGGTCGCAACGGTCGCAGCCCGGACCGCCGCCTTGGAATCAGCCGTTCTCGTGAAAATAATCATACACCGTCTGCGCCAGTTTCGCTGACACCCCGTCCACCGCTTTCAAATCCGCCAGATTGGCGCGGGCGACGGCCTTGGCTGATCCGAAATGCGCCAGCAAGGCCCGTTTGCGGGTGGCCCCAACGCCGGGCACATCGTCCAGCGGCGTGGCCCCAATGGCTTTGGACCGTTTCGCGCGATGGGTTCCGATGGCAAAACGGTGCACCTCGTCCCGCATCCGTTGGATGAAATACAGCACAGGGTCATTATGGCGGAGCGCCATGACCGGTTTGCCGGTGCGGTGGAATTCCTCTTTGCCCGCATCGCGGTCTTCGCCTTTGGCGACGCCCACCATCGGAATATCGCTGACGCCCAGCGCATCCATGATCTCGCGCACAGCACTGACCTGCCCCTGCCCGCCGTCGATCAGCAAAAGATCAGGCCACGTCCCTTGCGTCCGTTCGGGGTCTTCTTTCAAAAGGCGCTGGAAGCGGCGGGTCAGGACCTCTTTCATCATGCCGAAATCGTCGCCCGGTGTGAGGCTATCGCCCTTGATGTTGAATTTGCGGTACTGGTTTTTGTCAAAACCATCCGGCCCCGCCACGACCATCGCCCCCACAGCATGGGCGCCTTGGATGTGCGAGTTGTCATAAACCTCGATCCGCTGGGGCACCTTTTCCAGATCAAAGGCCTCGGCCACACCTTTCAGCAGACGGGCCTGCGTGGCGGTTTCGGACATCTTGCGCGCAAGGCTTTCGCGGGCGTTGCGCAGCGCGTTTTGCACAAGCTCCGCCTTTTCGCCGCGCTGGGGCACCATGATTTCGACCTTGCGTTCTGCTTTCTCGGCCAAGGCGGCGGCCATCAGATCGTCGTTGTCCAGGCCGTGTGACAGGATCAAAAGGCGGGGCGGTTCGCGGTTGGAATAAAACTGGCCGACAAAGGCCTCCATCACCTCGGACATATCCTCATCCCCGCTGATGCGCGGATAGTAATCGTGATTGCCCCAGTTCTGGTTCGCACGGATAAAGAACACCTGCACGCAAGCCTGCCCCCCGTCCGTATGAAGCGCGATCACATCAGCCTCCGCGGTGTTCTGCGGATTGATCCCTTGGGCAGATTGCACTTGGGTCAGCGCCTTGATCCGGTCACGCAGCGCAGCAGCGCGTTCAAACTCCATCGCCTCGGACGCGTCTTGCATCTGTTTGGCAAGCGTTTCCTGAATACCTTTGGTGCGGCCTTGCAGAAATTTCTCGGCATCGCGGACCGAACCGGCGTAATCTTCTTCGGAAATCAGGCCACAACACGGACCAGAGCAGCGTTTGATCTGATATTGCAAGCAAGGCCGTGTGCGCGTTTCAAAGTCACTGTCCGAGCAATTGCGCAGCAAAAAGACCCGTTGCAGTTGATTGAGCGTGCGGTTGACGGCACCCGCGCCTGCGAATGGGCCATAGTAATTGCCCTTCTGCTTTTTCGCACCGCGATGCTTTTTGATCATCGGGAATGCGTGGTCTTTCGTGACCAGAATGTTGGGAAAGGATTTGTCGTCGCGCAGCAGGACGTTATAGCGCGGTTTCAACTGCTTGATCAGGTTCTGCTCAAGCAACAAGGCTTCGGTTTCTGTCCGCGTCGTCAGGAACATCATCGTCGCCGTTTCGCGGATCATCCGCGTGATGCGGGGCGAATGATTGCCAGGGCGGGAATAATTCGACACCCGTGCCTTCAGGTTCCGCGCCTTGCCGACATAGAGCACGCGGCTATCCGCATCGAGCATCCGGTACACACCGGGCGAATTATCCAGCGTGCGCAGATAGCCGTGGATCACGTCATATCCGGTGGGGGTTGGCTTGTTTGGCTGCTCAGTCATCTGTCTGGTCTATGATTCTGGTTTGTCTGCAATGGTAACGCGCCAAGGACAAGAGAAAAGGCATCCACTGTTTCTGTGGATAACTCCGTGGGTTATTCTCGGGCAGGTGGAAATTTCCGTTGTATTTAGCAGGGTTCAACGATTTGCGTAAAAAATAGGCATTTTACCAAACCATTGATAAGTATAGCAATTTTTATTGAAACTTCATTAACACCTTGAAAAATAGGCGGTTTATGAAGCTTTTGTGAAGATACGGGCGCGCAGTGCACAACTTGCCGGAGGTGTTACTCCAAACCCAACACGTCAGGCGTTTCCCACGCGAGGTGCTGGCCACCGTCCACAGCCAGCATCTGCCCCGTAACGGCAGGCGCGTCGAGGAAATATCCAAGGGCGGCGGTGATGTCAGCAGGGTTTGCGCCCCGCTTCAGGATCGTCGCCGCGCGCTGCTTGGAGAAGTGCTCTTTGCTTTGCCGGTGACCCTGCAAAGTGGGGCCCGGGCCGATCCCGTTGACCCGCACGCGGGGGGCCAATGCCTGCGCCGTCGTACGCGTCATCGCCCAAAGGCCCATCTTGGCGATGGTGTAACTCATGAACTCGGGCGTGAGTTTATGGATGCGCTGATCGAGCATGTTGACCACAAGGCCCTGGGCAATCGGTTCGCCCTCTGCGTCGGGCTTGGGTTCAGGCACTTGCGTCGCGAAATGCTGTGTCAGCACGAAGGGTGCACGCAGGTTGGATTCAATATGCCGGTCCCAGCTTTCACGGGTGGCGGAGGTGACGCTGTCATGCTCAAAAATCGAGGCATTGTTTACAAGGCACGTCAGCGGACCACCCAAGGCCTCTGTCGCGCGACCGACCAACGCCTGCGTTGCATCTTCGTCCAAAAGGTCCGCCTGTAGTGCAACGCCCTGACGCCCCAGCGCTGCGAGCTGGGCCACGGTTTCGCGCGCACCCGCCTCTGATCCGGCGTAGTGCACGGCCACATCATAGCCGCGCTGCCCCAGATAAAGCGCCATCGCTTGACCTAGCCGCGCACCTGCGCCCGTGACCAGCGCCCTCATTTCAGCTGCTTTTCGCACTGACACGGCCCTTTGCCGATCCGGTACCGCAGGCATTTCGGGCATTTGGCTTGCGCTAGACGCGCCTGCCCCGGAAACCGCCATTTGCCGAACATCGCCAATACCAGCATGAAGGCCAGAAAGAAAAAGATCGCTTTCAGGATCAAAGGCCAAACCTCGCGAATGCAGCGCGCTCTTCAATGCCGGCGACTGCATCATCCACAATCCGCGCGCCAAAGCGGGCAAAAAGCGGTTTTTTCTGATCGTAGCGCTTAAAGGTGACCTTGTCTCCAAAACGTTCCTTCATGACAGGAACCAGATGGCCGATCCCATCAACCAGCCCCTCGTCGACACCTTTCTGGCCAATGTAGACTTCACCGGTGAACAGATCAGGATTGTCCGATAGCTTGGTTCCCCGCCGCGATTTCACATAGTCGATAAATGTCGCGTGCAGGTCTTCCAGCCAACCTTTCAGCTTTTTCACATCCGCGGGTTTTTCGGGCTTGAACGGGTCCATCATGGATTTGGATTTGCCGGCCGTATAAACACGGCGTTCAATGCCAATTTTCCCGATTGCGTCGGTTGCACCGAAGCCCGCGCTGATCACGCCAATCGACCCGGTGATTGAGCACGGATCGACAAAAATCTCGTCCGCAGCACAAGCGAGCCAGTAGCCACCAGAGGCGGCCACATCTTCGACAAATGCAAAGACGGGGATTTTCTTTTCGTCTGCCAAGCGCCGGATGCGTGATGCAATCAGGGAAGACTGCACAGGTGATCCGCCCGGGCAGTTGATTTCCAATGCGACGGCCGCAGGCTTGCCTTTGCCAAAGGCCTTTTCGATGACAGGGGCGAGGCCGGGGTTATCAAGCCCCCGACCCGAATTGACGATCGCGCCCTGAAGCCGGATGACAGCGACGTAGGGCTCGGACTTCATGAATGGAATAAAACGTTTCATGGTAACTTACTTAGCCCTTCCCAAGCAGGGCGCAAGGGTTACTGTCTGATCCGCCATCCTGTGCGGAAAATCCACCAGATGACCGCCAGACAGATCGCGGTGAAAAGCGCGATCGCAAAGAGCGACGCGCCAATGCCGACATCCGCCTGCCCAAAGAAAGACCAGCGAAAACCGCTGATCAGATAGACCACGGGGTTAAAAAGCGTGATAGTTTGCCATACAGGCGGCAGCATGGTGATCGAATAAAAAGATCCGCCCAAGAAAACGAGCGGGGTGATCACCAACAGCGGGATCAGTTGCAGTTGCTCGAAATTGCCCGCCCAGATGCCGATGATGAACCCCAACAGGGCAAAACTGACGCAGGTCAGCACAAGAAAGGCTATCATCGCCAAGGGGTGCGCAATCTGGATATCGACGAAGAAGAACGACGTTACAAGGATCACAATACCAATGAACAGCGCCTTGGTCGCGGCGGCCCCCACATAGCCTGCCACCACCTCAAGAAAGCTGATGGGCGCGGACAGAAGCTCATAGATTGTCCCGATGAATTTCGGGAAATAGATGCCGAAACTGGCGTTGGTGGTCGCTTGGGTCATGACCGACAACATGATGAGACCGGGCACGATGAATGCGCCATAGCTCACGCCCTCAACCTCATCAATGCGGCTGCCGATGGCAGCGCCGAAGACAACGAAATAGAGTGCGGTGGACAGCACGGGCGAAATAAAGCTCTGCGTGATCGTCCGGAAGAACCGGCGCATCTCAAAGACGTAGATTGTCCAAATTGCGTTCAGGCTCATGTGGTTTCCTTTACAAGGCCGACGAAGATATCTTCGAGGCTGCTTTGTTGCGTTTGCAGGTCTTTCATCTGCAAACCGGCCTTTTGCAGGTCGGCCAGAAGGGTGGTGATGCCCGTCCGCTCGCCTTTGGTGTCGTAGTGGTAAAGCAACGAGAACCCGTCGTCGGCGCGGGTCAGCTCATAGTCAGCCAGCGCATCCGGGATCGTCTCGACTGCTGCGGACAATTCGATTTTCAACTGCTTGCGGCCCATCTGTGACATCAAATCGGCCTTGTTCTGTACCAGCAGGATTTCACCCTTGTTGATCACGCCGACACGGTCAGCAATTGCCTCAGCCTCTTCGATGTAATGAGTAGTGAGGATGATCGTAACACCCGAAGCTTTGAGTTTAGCGACAACCTCCCACATGTCTTTGCGCAGTTCGACATCGACGCCGGCTGTGGGTTCATCCAGAAACAACACACGGGGTTCGTGGCTAAGTGCCTTGGCGATCAGCACACGACGCTTCATGCCACCCGAGAGCGTCATGACCTTGTTGTCCTTTTTGTCGTAAAGCGACAGCTGCTTGAGGATATCCTCAAGGTAGGCATCGTTGCGGGGCTTCCCGAAAAGGCCACGCGAAAAGCGCACGGTGTTCATCACCGTTTCAAAGGGCTCAAGGTTAATCTCCTGCGGGACCAGGCCGATGAGGGCGCGCGCGCCACGGAACGCTTTTTGCGTATCGTGCCCGCCTACAGTGACGGTGCCCGAAGTTGGCACAGTAATTCCGCAGATCGTGGAAATCAGCGTCGTTTTGCCTGCGCCATTGGGACCGAGCAAAGCGAGAATTTCGCCCTCTTCGATGTCGAGGTTCACGGATTTAAGGGCCTCAAAACCCCCGGCATAAGCTTTGCGCAGGTTTTGGACGGAGACGATTGCGGACATATGAGTGCCTTTGATGATGTCAGCGTTACCTAGTGCCTTCGGCATAAAATGAAAATGCGCCAAGGGGTGTGCGGGGACGCACAGAGGTCACGCCATACGCGTCGCAACATCCAGCATGCGGCAGGAAAAGCCCCATTCGTTGTCGTACCAGCCAAACACCCGTAGCAGCCCGCCTTGGGTGACGCGGGTTTCAGGTAGCGACACCACAAGGCTTTCGGGGCGGGCGCGCAGATCGGTTGAGACAAGCGGTTTGTCGGTCCACCCGATAATGCCGGATTGAGCCTGCAAGACGGCATGGACATCTTCGCGCGTGACCTGACTGTCGAGCGTGACCGACAGATCGACGGCAGACACAGAGGCGACCGGAACGCGTACCGCTGCGGCCTCGATCCGCCCTGCGATATCGGGCAGCACCTCGTTCAGAAGCCGCTGGGCAGAGGTTGTGGTCGGCACCATTGACAATGCTGCGGCGCGGCTGCGCAGTGCGTCGCCTCGTGGCGCATCAATGCTTGGCTGGCTGCCGGTATAACAATGGATCGTTGTCATCCAACCCGTTCGCAGGCCCCATGTCGCATCAATAAGCTTTACCAACGGGGCCAGCGCATTGGTCGTGCAAGAGGCGTTAGAAACAATGGGCTGATCCTTCAGCAGGGCCTCGTTCGCACCTAACACGACCGTCAGATCTGCGGCAGAGGACGGCCCCGAGATCAGCACCCGCCGCGCACCTGCTTGCAGACCACGTTCTGCGACGGCGCGACTTTCGGCCTTGCCAGTACATTCAAGCAGGATGTCCACCCCAGACAGATCAAGCGTCGAGATGTCGACGGTCTGCGTGATCGGGATCGTCTTTGCGTCAACAACAAGTGAGCCGTCCGCATAGGTGACATCACCGGCATAAGGACCGAAAACGCTGTCATACGCGAACAGATGCGCGCAAAGTTCCGGATCGGCGATGTCATTGATACCGACAACTTCTATATCAGGCCAGGCGCCTGACGCATGCGCCCGAAGCATTGTGCGGCCAATTCTGCCGAACCCGTTGATGAATACACGCGCCATCTGACTGTCCTTACTATGTTACCCTTATTGCTGCACCTTTCGCGCGGGCACCACAAGCAAGGCTTGTACATCGACACCTCTGAATCGGCGCAAGAGAATCGCGTCGATTCCCACCGCATTTCTTGACAGAATCGGCAAAAGACTCGGTTTCAATCGTTGCAGCGCAGCAATGGTACGATGCAAAATTCAGAAAACGCGGAAATTCACCTTCAGCGAAACACCCGCGTGAACAGGTTGGTTGGATCAGGCCTAAAGCCGTAGGTTTCCAGTGAAAACAAAGGAAAATAGGCGATTTCCCGCCGGTCACTGTTTCTGCAGTCTTACCCAATGACGCAGAGTGAGAAAGATTAAGAACCACTAAACAACAAGTTAGTGTCACTTTTTGGCCTAATTTGAATGAGACGAAGATCATCGAAGACGAACGACCGTCGTGTGAGTGATGTTTGAAAGCTGGGTAGACAGATGGCGAAGCCGCAAATGAAAGAAGATACGACTGACAAGGATAGCTTCGTTGATGAGCTTAAGCCGGGCACAAAACTGATGCACGGCCAGTACACAATCGAAAGCTTTCTGAACGCAGGTGGTTTCGGTATCACGTATTTGGCCAAGGATAGCCTTGACCGCAAAGTCGTTATCAAAGAGTGCTTCCCCGGCGCGTTCTGCCGTCGCAGCCGCTATGTCGTGCAGGCCCGTTCGCGCGCCCACCAGAACGAGCTGAAGTCAATTGTCCGCCTGTTTGTTCAAGAGGCCCGCAGCCTCGCGAAGCTGAACCACCCGAATATCGTCGGTGTGCATCAGGTCTTCGAAGACAACGAAACCGCATATATGGCGCTGGATTTTGTAACGGGTCGCGATCTTCTTGATACAATCGAAGATCCAAACCACGGCCTGAACGCGGCGCAGATTAAATCAATCCTCAAGGAAGTATTGGGCGCGGTTGGCTTTATCCATGACCAAGGCATCCTGCACCGCGACATTTCGCCAGACAACATCCTGATCAACAAGGATTTCCACCCTGTTTTGATCGACTTTGGTGCGGCCCGCGAGGAAGCAACAAAACAAAGCCGTGTTCTTTCAGCGTTGCGTGTTGTGAAAGATGGCTACTCACCACAAGAGTTCTACATCGCAGGGTCCGAGCAAAGCCCCAGCAGCGACCTTTATGCCCTGGGTGCCTCTTTCTACCACCTGATCAACGGCGATGTACCACCAAATTCACAGGCCCGTTTGGCTGCGATCGCATCCGGCGAACCAGACCCATATGAACCACTTGTGGGCCGTTTCGACGAATATGAGCCGTCTTTCCTTACTGCGATCGACAGAGCGCTTGCTGTCCTGCCAAAGGATCGCGTCCAGTCTGCGAAAGAGTGGATTGAGATCATGGAAGGCGGACAAAGCAACGTCACGCCACTGAAAGTTGGCGCAACAGCTGCGGCCGAGCCACAAACGGCCGCGACAAAAGCGCCGGTTGCCGGTGGTGCCGCCAAGAAATCGAACATGCCAATTCTACTGGGTTCTGCCGCTGCGGTTGCCCTGCTGGTCGGCGTCGGCGTCATGACGATGACCGGGGGCGAAGACGCACCTATCGCGACACAAGAGCCTGCCGCAGTTGAAGCACCCGTTGTGGCCGAAGCGCCTGCAGAGCCTGTCTCTACACCAGCGCCTGCGCCCGCCCCCGTAGTGGCCGCAGATCCTGTCGTGGACGAAGTGCCCGCCTTCCTTGCGCCACGCGCCGAGGACCCTGCACCCACAGTTGAAGAACAATTGGCAGCGTCAATTGCGGCAGAGCAAACCCCTGCCATCACACAAGAGCCCGTCTCAGAAGAGACAGCGATTGTGCCACCTGCTGTTATTGAGCCTCCTGTCGCGGCCGTTACGCCGGCACCAACAGTACGTCCTGCTGCACGCCCTGAAAGCGTTGAAATCGCTGCATTGCCTGCGCCAGAACCGCTGCCAGAGCCTGTCGCGACGCCACAGCCTGCTGCTGATCAGCCTGTATCCGGTGACGTTTTGGCAACGGCAAACCGTCCTGTAGAAGCCTCCGAGATTGCGCCAGTTGCCCTGCCATCGACGCCCGAAAACGTCGAAAGTGTCGGATCCGGTCCAACTGTCGAGATTTCGGCCGTAACACCCGGAAATGAACTTGCGCCTGCTTCTGTAAGCGGGTCCTGGACTGTCGAGCTGCCTTTCACCGCCGCTGGCGAACAGTCTAACATTGTGGCCGAGGCCGGCCTGATCTCTCCTGTCTGGGTTGAACCCGGACTTGTGATCGTGGCCGTGAATGGCATTGGTATCGATGCGATCTCAGACATTCCAGAAGCACTGCGCCAGCAAATCGGTGACGGCGACGTCGCACCGACCATTCCGGTCTCATTCAACACGATCAAGCCATCAACTGGTGATTTCGTGCAGTATAACTGGGTTGTTCCGGTCGTGCAGAATGTCTCGCTGGCCGATGGAACGGCGTTCGAAACTGCGTTCTCCGGGACGGGCTGGACGACAACGGTTGTTGCACTTGACGGCGCCGAGTCCGGCGGTTTGCAAGTGGGCGATGTGATCACATCTTATATTTCGACCGGTGAAACGATTGATCAACGCGACTCGATTATGAATATTTTTGAGCGAGAGCTCGCGAACGGAACGGAACAATTCAGTTTCGCTGTGCAGCGCGATGGTGGCCTTTGGGTGGCGTCGCATACTGTATCGGACGCGGCGGAGTAAAACATGTCTTTCTGGTCCGCCGGGACCGCAAGACATCAGTAAATTGGAGGGTAGCAAGATGAAATTCATTCGTGATCTACTTGGAAAGAAGCGTAGCGAAACAAATCCACGGCGCGCGAGCTCTGTAGAATCGTTGGAACAATCCTATCGCGAAACGATCGGATCGATGGTGGATGAGGCCGCGCCTCTGGGTAAACCTCCCCTTGCGACGCCTCCTGCAGCAGAAGCCACACCCGATGCGCGGGTTGTTGCAGCAGCGCAGGCCCCCGCAGCGCCAGAAGCCCCTGCGGCTGTGAATATCTGGGATCTCGAAGATGACGGAACATCGACCGCCCTTCCGGAACCTTCAACGCCGATAGCACCCGCACGCCCCGTTGCGGCACCTGTTGCTGACCAAGCGGTTGCTTCTGCAGCGGCAGCACGGTCACCCGCACGGTCGCGCCGGACGAAAACACGTCTGATCGGATTTGAAAAATCCGATGGTGACGTTGTTGATCTCTTCAACGATGCCCAAAAAGCTGCGCCAACCAAGAGCGTGCGTTTTCCCGTGGGTTGGATTGTTGTCGCCGAAGGTCCTGGCCGTGGCGAAAGCTTTTCCCTGATGGCGGGCATGTCACAGATTGGCCGTGGCGAAGATCAGGCGATCCAGCTTGATTTCGGCGATAACTCGATCTCGCGTTCGAACCACGCCGCGATTGTCTTTGACCCCGACACCAAAGAATTCTTGCTCGGCCATGGCGGCAAATCGAATATTGTGCGCCTGAACGACAAGCCTTTGATCAGCAACGAGACACTGAAAACCGGTGATGTGATCCGTATCGGTGAAACCATGCTGCGGTTTGTTGCCCTGTGCGACAAATCATTCAACTGGTCCGATGGTGCGACCGAGGAGGACGAAGATGTGGCGATCGCCTGAACCACGTTTTGACGTCGCATCTGCGATTTGTCAGGGCGGGCGTGACTATCAAGAAGACGCAATCGTCACTGATTTCCCGTTTGGGGCGGATAGTGGTGTTGTTGTGCTTGCAGACGGCATGGGCGGCCATGCGGCCGGTGATGTTGCCAGCAAGATTGTCGTCACCGAAGTATTTAGCGAGCTTAAGTTCGAAAGCGCGAATTTCGCCGATTTCGAAGGTGAAATTCCACGTTTCCTGACCGAAGCTGCGACGAACGCAAACGGCTATATCCGTGAACATGTGCAAGCACATCCCGAGACACGCGGCATGGGGGCAACACTTGTGTCTGTCGTTCTGGTCGAGAACCGCATGTATTGGATGTCGATTGGTGACAGCCCCTTGTACCATTATCGCAATGGCACGATGAAGCAGCTGAATGAAGATCATTCGATGGCGCCACAGATCGACTTCATGGTCCAGCAAGGTTTGCTCGATGAAGAAGCCGGCAAGAACCACCCCGACCGCAATTGCCTGACATCCGTGATCCTCGGTGACCGCGTGACGAAATCGGATTGTCCGAAAGCGCCGTTCGAATTGCAGGTTGGTGATATCGTCGTCGTTTCAAGTGACGGTCTGCAATATCTGGAAGATGCAAAGATCCAAAAGATACTGCACCGCTATCGCCGCAAGAAAGCCGCCGAGATTGCGGGCTATCTGTTAGAGGCAATTGAGGCGCTGGCCGACCCCGATCAGGACAATTGCACGTTCTCGGTGATCAAGCTGAACCACAACAAGCCGGTGATCCGCGCAATCCGTGCCAAACCGGTTGGTCATGTGGACCATCAGACCTCGACTGTCACACGTGTTGTCGAACTGGACGACATTGAGAAGGTTGCGGCCAAGACAAAAAAGCCCAAGGAAGTCGCCGCAAATAGCGCGTCAACTGTGATTAAGGAAGTAAGACCCCTCAAGAAGGTCGAACTGAATGATGAAACCGATTTGACACAGGAGGTTGATGCGGCTGAGCCGCCGGCTAAGATAGCCGCCGGAGGCAAGTAATGTCGAATCAATCACTGGGAAACCGGGTTCAAACAGAATTGAAGCAGGCCGTGCTGAGTGGCCTGCTTCCTGATTCTGACCATGAAAAAGCGGAACTGCTGCTTGAGCGCCTGCAAAAGCCGGTGCGCTTGGCCATTCTTGGCATGCCTGAATCTGGCAAATCGAGACTGCTGAACTTGCTTGTGGGCGCGGATGTCATCCCACAGGGTGTGCATCTGCCAACGATGCAACTGGTTTATGGCGAGAATGAAAAATCGCTCTGCACGCTGGCGGATGGGTCCAAAGAAGAATTCAACGCCGTCGATGCCGACATGATCGCGGGCCTGTCCCCGGTCTTTGTCGAAATGCAGATGCCTCTGCCGGCCCTCAACAAGATTTCGGTTCTCGAAGTCGTCGCCCCCGATGACACGAACGCCGTGCACCGTGCATCGCAGTGGGCCTCCAAGCGCACGGACGTCGCACTTTGGTGCACGCGCGGCTTTACCGAGCCCGAACAACGCATTTGGGCCACGATGCCTGACCTGATCAAGGATCACGCGTTCTGCATGGTCACGCATGCCGATTTTCTTAAAGCGCAAGGGCTCTATGAGGCCGCAGTTGGTGCAATCTCTGCAGCTGCTGGGGATGAGTTCAATGCAGTACTTGCAATCGCCACAAACCAGGCACTTTCAGCGCGGCATGCGGATGGCAGTGTCGACAAGGATGTCATGCGCGAAAGCGGTGGCTCTGCCCTCATATCGGCGGTTCTCAAACAGGTCGAGCGCGGCCGCCAGTCCGCAGTGGATCAGGCTGATGTTCTGCTGCACCAGTATTCCGATCTGCTGGCCCCCTTAAAAGAAGCCCCTGTTGCGCCAGATGTGAGCACACCACCAAAGCCCACACCAACACCAGAACCGGTGGTCACCAAAGAGCCTGCCGCGCCGGTTGCTGCGCCCGAAAAGGCACAAGCAGACGCACCGAAACCGACAGCAGGCCCTTCTGAATCAAAGCCTGCGACACGCGACGCGATTTCACGCCTGCGCGAGATTGCTGCACGCAAGAACGTATCCCGCGACCTCGCATTTGAAGAAGCCGCAAAACCTGCGGAAACGCCTGCCGCAGAGCCAGAAACAAAACCTGAGGTAGAAGCACCTGCCGATGTTGTTGCAGAACCCTTGCACCCTGCCACGCGCGACGCCTACGAACATGTCATCGCTTACCTTGAGGCACGCGGTGCAGAACTTGCATCAGTACTGGAAGAACAAGGTGAAGATGGACCTGTCGCAGTCATGACAATGGCTGTAGACCATGTACAGTGGCTGTGTGATTATCTGAACGAAAATGGCGATGCTGCAGACGTGTCATTGCAACGCACGCGCGACACTGCCTTTGACGCTGCAGACATGGTACAATTGATGCAGATGGAAAAACAAGGCAACGCAGCACTTGAAGCGATAAGCCTGATGCTACAGATTAAGCGGGAACTACAGGCTGATCTGGCTGCGTAATCTGCGTTGTCGCTTGGGAATTTTTTAAGCAAGACGCCATACTTTTGCCGTGCGGATCTGTTTCCGTTATGGCAATAAAGACGGTGTTTTTCTTGCTATTTAGCGACGCACGAGACCACAGCATGCCGTGGTGATATGAATTTGTTAAGGACGGACAAGAATGAAGATGGAAGAGGTCGCAAATGGGGATGGTCTTGCAATCCCGCCGGAGCAACTCCCCTTCATGCGCCTTGGGCTGGAGAAGCTGGACCGTTTCCACGATGAAGTCGTTGATCTGGAGGCGACCCTTGCGGACGTTGTAAAGCTTGGCGGCCAGGATGCAGAAAAGAAAGCATCTAAACTTATCAAGCAGTTACACGCTTTCGAACCAAGCATCACGATGATTGGCCAAATCAAGTCGGGCAAGACGTCTTTGGTGAATGCCATGGTCGGCCGACCTGATCTTTTGCCTGCAGATGTGAACCCATGGACATCTGTTGTCACCTCGCTTCACCTCAACGCGCCTTTGCCTGATGATGCACCAACGGCGACCTTTCAGTTTTTTAGCCAAGGCGAATGGGACCACCTTGTCGAAAACGGCGGGCGAATCGGCGAATTGTCGGAACGCGCCGGTGCGAATGACGAGCTTGAGAAAGTACGTCAACAAATTGCCGAAATGCGTGAAAAGACAAGGCAACGTTTGGGTCGCAAGTTCGAACTGTTGTTGGGACAAAAACACAGTTACGCCGAGTTGAGCGACGAATTGGTGCAGCGCTATGTCTGTATGGGCGACGACTTCGAAGATCTCGAAGAAGAAGACCAGCAGGGCCGCTTTGCCGATATCACAAAGTCCGCTGACTTGTATCTGAGCGCGGATTCGATCCCGATGTCGATCTGTCTGCGTGATACGCCCGGCGTGAACGATACATTCATGATGCGCGAACAGATCACCATCAACGCCCTGCGCGATAGCCGCATCTGCGTTGTCGTCCTGTCCGCCCATCAGGCGCTCAGTTCGATGGATATGGGCCTGATCCGCCTGATTTCGAACGTCAAAGCCCGCGAGGTCGTGATCTTTGTAAACCGGATCGACGAATTGTCAGACCCGGGCGCACAAGTGCCCGAAATCCGTGAAAGCATTTTGCAAACGCTGGCCGATAACAACGGACCAGAGAACCCCGAGGTTATTTTCGGCAGCGCCTATTGGGCGAATATGGCCCTGTCAGAAGACCTTGACGACATTGTTGCCGATAGCGCCGAGGCCATGTTCAACTGGGCCGAGGCCGCGCTGAGTGCGGAAACCGCCAGCATGGAAACCAAAGAGCTTGTCTGGCATCTTTCCGGTATTCCCGAGCTGTATCGCGCCCTGTCCGAACGTATTTCGGAAGGCCCCGGCGCTGAAGTCCTGTCCGCATCTCGCAAGCGCGCGCTAAACCTTGTTGGCGGTGTGCGCGCGTCCAACGCTGTCGTGTCGATGCGTTTGGACGGGGACACAGTCGAAGTGATGTCGAGCGAAAAGCTTTCGGCCCACCTTGATCAATTGGAAGCCGCAAGCATGAAGGCCCTCGATGAGCGGCTGGATATCGCCTTTTCGCAATTCGGGTCACGCGTTGACCAGTCGCACAAACGCTTTCTGGATCGCGCGCTGGAATCGCTCCTGCGACATCTGGAAACCAATGGCGAAGAAGAGATCTGGCAGTATAGCCCGGATGGTCTGCGTATGTTGCTACGTACCAGCTATCAGGTGATGCGGCGCAATGTGACGGCGAGTTGCCAAGACGTCTATGCAGCGGTTGCCGATGATCTTGCCGAAACTTATCGTTCTGCCTTCGGCGTCGATGTTGAAAACTTCACAATTACGCCGCCTGCCCCGCCAGAAATTCCGGCACCTGTGTCGCTTGGCCAAACCATTGCTTTGGACTTGCAAACATCATGGTGGAAGGGGTGGTGGAAACGCCGCAAGGGTTACCGCGCTTTTGCAAGCGGGTTTTACGACCTGATCGAAGCAGAAACAGCCCCGATCGTTGACGAACTTAAGTTACGGCAAGCGGATGACATCCGCGCCCGTGCGCAGGCAGAATTGCGTGAGTTCCACGCCGAACAACGCGCAATACTTGAGGACATCAGCAGCAAATCAGAGATCGCCGTTGACGATTTGGAAGACATTTTTGGTATTACTGCTCAGCAGGAACGTGATGAGCTCTTCGACTATATTTTCGAAGAGCTGAGTGAAACGAAACCTCTGCTGGCAGTGGGAGTTGATAAATGAGTGTTGGTGAAACAGCTTCAGGCGGACGCCGCAAACCGCGTATCGCGCTGATGGGTGAATTCAGTGCGGGAAAAAGCACACTCTCTAACCTGCTGATGGGTCAGCGTCCGCTGCCTGAAAAAGTGACCGCGACGCGTTTGTCACCTGTCTGGATTTCGCACGGGACCCGCGCGCCCTACCGCGTTGACGTCGATGGATCAAAGGAACCTGTCACGCTCGCTGATTTGGAAAACATCCCTGTTGAGCAAACCCGCAACATCCGCCTTTTTCTGGAAGCCGACATTCTGGAAGTCTGTGATCTGATCGACTTTCCAGGCATTTCGGACCCCAACATGTCATCCTCTGTCTGGGAACGGATGCTGCCCGAAGTGGACGCGGTGATCTGGTGCACCCATGCGACTCAGGCTTGGCGCCAGTCTGAATCGGCTGTTTGGGAAGATATGCCGCAAGCCGTTCGCGAAAACTCCATCCTGCTGATCACACGGTTTGACAAGCTGAACACCGAAAAAGACCGAAGCCGCGTGGTCAAACGCGTGACACGCGAAACCCAAGGACAGTTTGGTGCGATTTTCCCTGTCTCGCTCTTGCAGGCCATTCAAGCGGGCGAAGATTATGACCTGTGGGATGCCAGTGGCGCAGGACCTTTCACAGCCCATTTGATTGACGTGATCGAGCGGCTGACAGCGCTCACCGCCCGCACCGAACTGCCCCTGTATAACATGGCTAACCTCAGCGACATTCCCGCGCCCGTGGCTGCGCCGGTGCTGCCACGCCGTGTCCAGCGTGCATCTGATAGTGGCCGTTCAGCGCGGGACCGCGCGCCTTCCGACCCTACAACGGACGACCCTATGTCTTCTGTCGACCGGGTCTTGCGCTCATCGTAATGCCGCGCAATTATTTGCAGCCCTTCCACAATCCTTACATTTGCCGTACTCATGGCAAAGTATAGTCAGGAAACGAGCTGTAGATGGTTGTTCATGAGTTAGATGCTTTGCGTGAAAGATTTGAAGGCTGCACTGCGCTTGCCTTTGCTGATCTCTCGACGAAAATGATCCTCGTGACAGACTCACATTCAAATTTGCGCCGTGAGGCGCTGGATGCCCTGTGCGAAGAGGCCGCATTATTGCTGGGCGCGAATGGCAAGCCGGCATTGGCGGACAAACCAAGCGGGATGGCGTCTGTTGCGAGTACGTCGCAGTTGCGCGTCTTTTTGCGCGCGGAACATGAGCCAAATGATGTTCTTTGTTGTATCTGCGGCCCAAAGATGGATGCAGATAAGTTTGTTGCTGACGCTTGCGCATGCCTTGACCGCATCAGTAGCGGTGAATGAAACTACGTAACAAAGAGCTGGAAACAGGCTTATGAGCGAATTGAACGCTTTGGCACAAAAACTTGCTGTTTTGTCTGCGCGGGACGTCGTGGATCAAACCGGCGCACGCATGATTTCGGAGGGTGGATTGCCATCGCCTCTGGCCGCGATCCTGCGCGAGGTTGATGATACCGTACTTGAGCGCTGTCTGACTTTTCGCTGTGGCGACACAACCATCCGGATCATCGCGGCAGGACGCCGTATGCGCGGGATCCTGAGCGTTTCGCCCAAGTCCAGTGCAGATGTCATCGGTCAGGTTTTGTCGCGTGAAGATCCCGCTGTTGTGCAGGCCGCGCATGACCTTTTGCGCGATCTCTGCGACAACGTCGAAAACATGACAGTCCGCAGCCTGCCTTCCGAACCCTTTGGAAACAGCGGCGAACGCGGCATTTCCGCCCTTGGTCTGGCCGAACTTTGGGGCGTCGCACTTGCCGAAATGGACACCACCCCCAAGCCTCCCATGGAGCAGTTCCTGACGGTGAATGCCCCGGCGTTTTCATCACTGCTGCATGTTTGCGATGGCGAGATCGTTGCAAAAGAGGGGGATTTCGCAGCATTGCAATCCATCTGGAACACGCAGGTCGAAGCATTCCGCGAAGCACACAAAAAGACGTTGCGTGGCGAGGAAGCGGCGCAGTTAATCTGTCTGGATGGTGCCTTTGATAACGGTAATTCCGCTGCACTCGCACTCTACGAAAGCCACGTCGCATTGATTGCATATGAAGCAGAGCGCTTTGGGGCGATGCAGGCGTCCTGGCAACGGATATTCGCGTAATGCATCCCGCAGCCGCAGCAGCCCCCGCCGCGCCGCATTTCTTCGACGGCTTTGAAGAGCGTACTCTGGCCACGCCCGAGGGCGATGTCTTTTACCGCATCGCTGGCAACGGGCCGCCGCTGCTGCTGCTACATGGCTATCCCCAGACCTCTGCGATGTGGCACGCGATAGCACCTGTTCTGGCAGAGACCTATCAAGTCATATGCCCTGACTTGCGGGGCTATGGCCGGTCGTTAAAACCGACAACAGACGCGACGCACAGCCCTTACGCCAAACGCGCAATGGGGGGCGATGTCATGGCGCTGATGGACCATTTGGGTCATGATCGCTTTCTGATCGGCGCGCATGATCGCGGAGGCCGTGTGGCCCATCGTTTGGCGGCAGACCATCCCGAACGGGTAATCGCGCTCTCAGTGCTGGACATCGCACCCACGCGCGAGATGTACCGCGACGCAGGCAGCGCCTTTGCGCATACCTATTGGCATTGGTACTGGCTGACCCTGCCACATCCGTTTCCGGAAAATCTGATCGGTGCTGACCCTGCCTTTTTCTGGCTCAAGAAATGCGGTGCGGGTTCTGCGGGACTGTCGCCTTTCGTACAGCAGGCGCTGGATGAATACCTGACCTGTTTCTCCAAACCCGAGGCGATCCAAGGGGCCTGCGAGGATTACCGTGCCGCGGCAACCATCGACATCGCGCATGATGATGCCGACCCGACAAAGCTGCAAATGCCGCTGTTGGCGCTATGGGGTAAGGACGGCGCAATCGAGGCACATTTTGACTGTCTCGCCCTTTGGCAAGAGCGGGCCGCCAAAGTGCGTGGCTGGGCCCTGCCCGGCGGTCACTATTTGGCCGAGCAACACCCCGACAAGGTGCTTGAGGCCTGGATACCGTTCTTTGCCGAGGCGCTGATCTAGGTCAGCCGCGCCGGGAACCCTTCGGCGCGCAAGTCCGTGTCGAGCAAGTCCTCGAGCACTTTCACGATCATCGGCGATTGCGCATCACCGCCATAGGCCGCGCGGGCGGCCACATAGGTTTGTTCGGTCGCGGCCGCCAGTTCAAGCGGCACTTCGAATTCGCGGCCAAAGCCCATGGCGAACCCCAGATCCTTCAGCGCCAGATCAATGTTGAAGGCCACGTCGTAAGATCCGTTCAGGACAAGCGCACCTTCGGTTTCATGCACGAATGATGTGCCAGACGAGGCTTTGATCGCATGCCACGCCTGTCCCAGATCAAGCCCGCCACGCTTGGCCAGCATCAGCGCCTCACCGCAGGCTTTGAGATGGATAAAGGCCAGCATATTGGTGATCACCTTGATAATAGACGCCGACCCGAGCGGGCCCATGTGAAACACTTCATTGCCCATCGCCTTCAGCGCTGGCAGATGGGTCTCAAACATATCCTTGTCACCACCGGCCAGCATGGTGATGTTGCCCTGCGCGGCCAGATGCACACCGCCGGTAACAGGCAGTTCCATCATCCGAACATCATGTGCTGCCGCTTTCGCCGCAAAGGCCAGCACTTCGTCACGGCCCAAGGTGGACATTTCGATCCAATGCGCGCCCTCTTTCATCACGGGTAGCATCTGGGCCGCGACCGCCTCGGATACGGCAGGCGATGGCAGGCAGGTGATGACGTGATCAACCGAGCCTGCAAGTTCTGCGGGGCTGTCGGCCCATTTGGCACCCAAGGCAATGGCGGGTTCTGCCGCGGCGCGATTGATATCCGTGACGGTCACATCCATGCCCCCGCGCAGCAAACAGGCCGCGCAATTTGCCCCAAGATTACCTTGGCCGATATATCCGTAGTGCATGAAAGCCCCTTACTTGAAGTAGATATTATAGTCAGCGCGGATCGCCGCATCGACCGCAGGGTCGATCTGGATTTGCGCTTTGCTGAGGATGTCATTCTTTCGGGCAATGGCCTGATCAAGCAGCATGGGACGGTTGGCTTCGTTCCATTCCTTCGGGCTCATCCGGTTGCCCAAGGTGGGATAGATGTATTCCGTCTGCATCAAAGCGAGCGTTTGGTCAGAGCCCAGATAATGCCCCGGACCACCCAGACAGACGGCCTTCATCGCCTCGATTGACGTGCTGTCTTCGGTCACGTCAATGCCACGGACAGTGCGCAGAACCTGCCCCAGCACATCATCGCCAAGCACCAGCGATTCCAGACAGAACCCCAGCAATGAGGCATGCATGCCAACGGCCTCATAGACCATGTTCAGGCCCGAAAGACCGGCCAGCACGTTGGTGATACCTGTCTCCCATCCGGCCTGCATATCAGGGAGTTTCGAATCCGATATGCCCGCAGCAGCACCCCCGGGTATGTCATAGAACCGGTGCATTTGGGCGCATCCTGCGGTCAGCAGGGCCTGCTCTGCCGAACCACCCGACATCGCGCCCGTCCGCAGGTCAGAGACGAAAGGCCATGTGCCAAAGACCGCCGGATGACCGGGGGCCATGGCGTTGACGTAAACCACACCGGCAAGGCACTCCGCGACGGCCTGAACGATCGCAAGGGCGATCGGCGCAGGTGCGGTGGCACCCGCTTGCCCCGCAGAAAGCAAGAGAACCGGCATGCCTGCACGAATGCAGGCCTCCATGGAACGGCAACTTTCTTCGGCGAATTTCATCGGCGGGACGACAAAACAGTTCGAGTTCGAAACAAAGGGGCGCGCACGCCATGCTTCTTCGCCGCCTGCGATCCGGTGCAAGAGTTCGATTGACGGCGCAACATGGCTTGGATCATCAAAAGATGTGCCGACATGTTTGGTCGTGCCTGAACAGCAGGCATAGATCGTGTTCAGGTCCATTTCGAGATTGTCAGAGATATCCCGCGCCACCATCGCGCGCTGGAAGAAGTGCACGTTGTCCAATGCGTGGGTAATCTTGGCAGCGTCATGCAGGTCTTGTGCGGTACTGTCGCGATACGTGTTGGTTGCAAGGTCAACAACATGCACCGCAGCACCTGCCGTGCCAAAATGAACATTCGTGCCCGTCAGGTGCAGATCGTATTGTGGGTCACGACCATGCAAGGTGATATTCCGCGCAGCTTTGGCCAGCATGTCCTCGACCAAGGCACGTGGAAAACGGATGCGCCCGTCATCACCAAGGATCGCGCCCGCTTTCGTCAAAATCTCGACACCAGAGGGCGGGGCCTGTGACAGACCGATCTGTTCCAAAGCATCAAGCGCCGCATGGTGGATGCGTAGAACCTCGGCATCAGTCAGCGGCCTATATTGCCCGCCCGGAAGGCCCGCACGGACAGGGCGCATATTCTCTGCCAAAGGTGCGCTTCGCAGGGCAACACGGGCGGCGCGCCCACCGCTGCGCCCTTTTCTTTTCTCTGTGTCCAACATGCATGCGCCTCCCTGGAACTGGATCAAGTATTCTCGCAGTTCAGAAATCGCGCAATCTGCTTTTCCGGTCATTATTGATCGGTCTTTTCGATTAGTGCAGAATGAAGATCATGCAGATAGAACTGATCGATACCTTCCTGGATCTTTGCGAGACAAAGAGTTTCAACCGCACCGCAGAGCGTTTGGGTGTAACACAGTCAACTGTTTCAGGACGCGTGCGTTCGCTGGAAGCATCTGTCGGGGTGAAGCTGTTTCAACGCTCTCGCTCGGGCACTGCCTTGACGACCCAAGGCTTACGGTTTGAACCCCACGCCCGCAGTCTGCGCCACGATTGGGTGACGGCCAAGAACGCCGCGCAAGATACCGCACTTGCAGGCGTGACAATGCGGATCGGGATACAGCACGACCTTGTGGGTATTGACATCAAAGCGCTGATCGGGCGTCTTCGGGAAATTCTGCCGGATACCGCTTTTCTGCTCGAAGCGGATTATTCGATCCAAATGTGTTCTGATTTGATTATCGGAAAGCAAGATATAGCAATTTTATATTCTCCTCAGATTCAACCGGACCTCTACTTCGAAACACTGGGTGACGTGCGCTATGTTATGGTATCGACGCAGGCAGATGCTTTGGCGGCCGTCAGAAAAGAGACCTACATTCTGGCAAACTATTCAACGAGCTTTGCAAATGCACATGCAGCCCTTTTGCCCGACCTGACGCATGTATCGCTTTCGATCGGTCAAAATGCTGCAATGGTTGATCTTTTAACCTCGCTTTCGGGCACCGCCTATGTTCTGGAACACTCGGCCAAAGCTTTGGTGGCCGCGGGTGTTTGTCAGAAAGTCATGGACGCCCCAACCGTAGACCAGTCGGTGTTTGTCGGTGTGAATGTGCGCAACCGGCACCGTGCGGCTTACCGGAAACTGATCAAAACATTGCACGAACAGTATCCTTCACAGCAAGCGCATGGTCGGGCGCGACTTGAAAGGCCGGGTTTGAGCGACAGCAACGGACCGTCAGGCCAGAAACCCTGAAATCACACGACTTCAGACAAAGGTCGATCACGTTTGATCGTGCGGCGCGCCGGTCCCAAGGCGCGTCTGGATCTTTGACGTCGATCTTGGCGCGTTCGGGTTTCAAAACGACGCAAGCCCAGTCAGGGCTCCGCGACAGATGCTGTCTTATCGCATCAGCACGACAGGTACCTTACAGGATCTGACCATCTCGGTGGTTGTTGATCCGATGACAAGGCTGCGGATACGGCTATGCCCATAGGCCCCCATAACAACCATCCCAAAGCCTTCCGCCTCGACCATCTTGCCAAGCTCGGTCTCTGGCTGGCCGGGCACGATCCGTGTCTCGGCGACAATTCCGGCGGCCCCGAGAAGTGCCTTCGCATCCGCGAGACCCTTTTTTGCGTCTGGCGTTTCCGCACCGACTGTCACGACCGTGACTGCAAGGTCAGCGAAAAGCGGGCTGCGCGCGATGTGATCGACGGCTTTCATCGCCGACCCTCCACCATCATAGGCGACAAGGACACTTTGGATGGGATTAAAGGCGCGCGAGGCGACAAAGACCGGCCGGTGCGCTGCCCGCACAATCCGTTCAAGGTTCGATCCAAGATGCCCCTTGGCAAAGTCCGCCGCCTCGCCGCGTTTGCCGATGATGATGACGCGCGCCTCACCCTCGACCGCGCCGATGGCTTCAACCAGATCGCCATGGCGCAGGCGGGTCGTGATATCGCTCACGCCGTCCTGATCCACAATAGCCTGCGCATCCTCAAGGATTGCGCGGCCACGGTGGCTGACAAGCTTGGCGCGCTGCGCATCAAGCGCCGCCAACTCTTCCATCAATTTGGTGCGTGCGCCCAACCGGATCGCACCCGACAGGTCAGCCTTGTCCTGCGCTTCGCGGCGGCCCAGAACATGGATCAGCTCGACAGGCGCCTGTGTTTTCTGCGCAATCCACGCGGCGTGGTGGCAGACGCTCTCGGAATAGATGGAACCGTCCACCAGCGCGATGATCTTATCTGTCATGGTCGGGTCTCCCTCAGTGGTCCATCAGTTTGTCCATGGCGCCGGGCTTGTCGTGGATGGCAAGCTGGTCAACCAGCGTTTCAGTGGCTTCGTTCATGCCGACGACATCCACTTCTGCGCCGTCACGGCGGAATTTGAGGATCGCCATGTCAAGCGCCTGCACGGAACTGATGTCCCAGATATGCGCCGCACTTACGTCGATCACGACGCGTTCCGGCGCCTCCCTTAAGTCGAAGCTATCCATGAAATCCTCGACAGAGCCATAAAAAAGCTGTCCTTCCACGCGGTAGGTCCGCACGCGGCCATCCGCGCTGATGTCAGTGGTGACACGGAACAATTGCGCGATCTTGCCGGCAAAGAAAATCCCCGACAACAGTACGCCGACCAACACGCCGATGGCCAGATTATGGGTGTAAACCACAGTCACCACCGTCGCGATCATCACAATGGAAGATGATCGTGGATGCACGGTGAGGTTCTTGATCGAAGACCACGAAAAAGTCCCGATCGAGACCATGATCATGATGGCGACCAGCGCGGGCATCGGGATGATGCTGACCAAGTCGCCAAGTCCAACGACAAGGATCAAAAGAAAGACACCGGCCACAAAGCACGACAGCCGCCCACGACCACCGGATTTCACATTGATGATCGACTGGCCGATCATGGCACAGCCCGCCATGCCGCCGATAAAACCGGTGGCGGTATTGGCAAGTCCTTGGCCCACGCACTCCTGATTCCGGTTCGATTTCGTGTCGGTCAAGTCATCAACGATGTTCTGCGTCATCAGGCTTTCGAGCAGACCCACAACCGCCACGGCGACCGAATAGGGCAGGATGATCTGCAGTGTCTCGAGGTTCAGCGGGATGTCAGGGATCAGAAACACAGGAAGCGTATCGGGTAGTGCCCCCATATCGCCGACGGTGCGGACGTCCAGCCCGAGCGCGACAGTCAACGCCGTCAAGATCAGGATAGTGACAAGCGGTGACGGCACAGCAGTGGTCAGCAGCGGGAAAAGATAGATGATGGCCAGCCCCAAAGCGACCATCGCATAGGTGATCCATGTCACATCGCGCGGATCAAGCTCGGGCAGCTGCGCCATGAAGATCAGTATCGCAAGCGCGTTCACAAAGCCCGTCATCACCGATTTCGACACGTAACGCATGACAAAGCCCAGCCGCAACAGGCCTGCGCTGATCTGGATCAATCCCGCCAGCACGGTCGCAGCCAGAAGGTATTGAAGCCCATGATCGCGCACGAGCGTCACCATCAGCACAGCGGTCGCGGCGGTCGCGGCCGAGATCATGCCGGGCCGTCCGCCGGTGATGGCGGTGATCACGGCGATGGAAAAGCTGGCGTAGAGGCCTATCTTCGGGTCAACACCCGCAATGATGGAAAAAGCGATCGCCTCGGGAATAAGTGCCAGTGCCACGACCAGCCCCGCCAGCAGATCGCCACGGATGTTGCCCAGCCACTGGGCGCGATAAGCGTCTAGCGAGATCATGAATATTTTGTCCGGTACCAGTCCAGCGCCCAGCGCGAAATCGGCGTGCGCATGCACTATTTTTTGTGGTTGTCCGGCGGATCAGCGGCCGGAAGAGCCACCCAAGATCGCTCTCGGGTCCAGGTTTTCTAAGCGGCGGGATAATGGTGTCTTGAGAGAATGGCAACACCTATGACTATTTACGAGACGTGGGACCATCGCGCAGCTTGGTTGACGCATCCTCACGTCAGTCAGCCCGTTGATCACCACCTTGCCGTCGCCGCGACGTGAGACAACCGCGGGACAGTGGTTCTGGGGTGCTTCGTTCTGCGCAAATGCATGCGCCGCGGCTTTGCTTGGTTCCCCAATCTTGGGCTGCTCGGACGTTGGGCAATGCAGCGCCGCAATTTCCCATGATCTCCGAAACTCAAGATATAGTCGGCTTCATGGCCAATCTGCATAGCTGCCGACCTGCAAGTGTTGCAAGCTACCGCCGTGTTGGGTGTTTGCTTTACGGAAGGCCCCCGGGGGCGTGCCCAACTCTTTTTTAAAGAAAGCACTGAATTGCGATGTGCTGCTAAATCCAAGGTGGTCAGCGATTTGCCCGAGTGAGTGATGCGATCGCTGGAGCAATGCTTGGGCCTCATATGTCAGGCGGTCCCGGATAAGGCGCTGTGGCGGTTTACCCAAGGTGCGTGTGCAGATGTCATGCAACCGGTCGGGAGAAACGCCGAGTTCAGCGGCAAACCGGTTGACCGGCCACCGTTCATGCAAGTGCGCTTCAACCAGATGACGAAATCGCTCAAGGGTCAGGTTTGCGGTCTTATAGCTTTGATCTTCAATCATCTCATTCACGCCGGCACGCCAGAGCGAAACCAGCATGATCCGTATTTGCGCCTCGATCACGGTTTCCATACCGGTTTGTGCGGCATCCAGTTCTTTGAATATCGCGTCAAAGCAGGCTGAAAGCGTTCGAACGATATCGGGTTTCGTGTCCAGATTCAGGGTGAATTCACGACCGGACATAAGACGAAGTGCAGCGGCTTCGGGTTTGTGGCCGATGGCGTTGCTCAGTGTGGCATCGCCGACTGTCATGATAACACCGTTGCTGCCTGCCTTTGCCTTGATCCGCGCGTCATTGACCTTTGGTCCCCAATGAATTGCGGGGCCTGCGATCGTCTCTTCGCTGTCGGGTTTGAGGCGCAGCGCCTTTCCGGACAGCACCAGAAGACATTGGGTCGTGCGACCCGGAAAATTGACCAAGCCGCCGAGAAACCGGTCATCCAACCCGCTTTGAAAGACATCCGCGTGGACCGTCGCTTGATGCGCGGCAAGTGGTGTCAGACCAGATACCATTCTTTTCATGACCAGATAGTGACAACAAAAGACCAGATATCAATATTTTTTAGCCAGCTCTTTGGCATAGTGTAAGGGAATGGCCCCGGTGTCGGGTCTGCTGCGTCGACTTATGGAGGTTCGTCTACGCAGGATGAGGGGGGAATTCGCGTGAAACGTGCCGCTTCGAAGCTTGGTATGATATCAGGAGTGGATGAGGCTGCTATGGCAGTCGATGCCGCGGTGAATGCTGCGGCGTCCGCTTTTCCTGTATGGTCCCGCCGGTCTGCCGCGGATCGGGCGCAGGCTTTGCGCAACCTGATCCCTGCACTGAATACGCACCGGCACGACTTTTCCGCGCTCGCCGCGGAAGAAGTCGGCGCATCGCGTTCGTGGACTGAATTCAACATTGATCTGGCGATCAGTATGCTGGCGCATGTAGCAGGCCTTGCGCCTGCACTGGACGATCACGTTGTTGTTGATCCGCAGAGCGGCAAGCACTCGATCATGCGCCGCCAGCCCGCCGGTGTGGTCCTGGGCATGGTACCGTGGAATGCGCCGATTACGCTGGCAGTGCGGGCGATTGCGGGCCCGCTGATGTGTGGCAATACGGTGGTCATGAAGGGATCAGACCGTTGCCCCAAGACACATCAGCATTTGGTTGACGTGCTGAACACGGCGGGACTGCCCGAAGGCGTCCTGACCTGTGTCGTAAGCCCGCCCGAAAACGCCCATGACGTCATGGCACAGCTTATCGCCCATCCGTGCATTCGCCGGATCAACTTTACAGGGTCCACGCGCGTTGGCCGTGAGGTTGCGATGGAAGCGGCACGCCATCTCAAACCCGCTTTGCTTGAGTTGTCGGGTAAGGCCCCGCTGATCGTATTAGAGGATGCCGATCTTGATGCCGCCGTCGAGGCGGCCTGTTTCGGCGCATTCTTCAATCAAGGCCAAATCTGCATGTCCACGGACTGGATCATCGTTGTGAAAGCGGTAGCGGACGCATTTGTTGCCAAACTTGAGGCGCGGACACGGCAGATCGTGGCCGCTGATCCTGTGCATGAGGTGGCTCATCTGGGCCGCATGATTTCCGCCGAAGCCGCCCAACGTGTGAACGGGTTGATCGAAGATGCGGTGTCGAAGGGGGCGCGACTTCTGGTTGGCGGTCAGATTGACGGGTGTGTGATGCAACCTGCCTTGCTGGACGGGATTGCCGCAAACATGCGTATTTACCGCGAAGAGACATTCGGGCCGCTGGCCAGCATCATGCGGGTTCATGACGCTGACGAAGCCGTTTCAATCGCAAACGACTCGGACTTTGGCTTGAACGCAGCCGTCTTTACCCACGACCTTGATCATGCGCAGGCCATTGCAGACCGATTGGAATATGGCGTGGTCCAGATCAACGGGCCAACGGTGCACGATGACCCGTCAATGCCGTTCGGGGGGATGAAACAAAGCGGGTTCGGCCGTTTTGGAGGTGCACAATCCATTCACGAATTCACCGAACTTCGCTGGATCGCAACACATCAATCAGGACACACACCAACGCTTTGACACTACGAAGGGCAGTTGCCCGAACGACCAATTGCAAATGGAGGATACGCAATGAACCGCAGACCATTTTTGAAACTCGTCAGTGCTTTGACAATCGCAGGTGCCTTGGCCGCAAACGCAGCCAGCGCCGAAACCATTCGCATCGGTGCAGTTGCACCCAAAACCGGCCCGCTTGCCGGTGGGGCGACAGTCACCCAGTGGCCTTCGATCTATCTTTGGGTCGAGCAGGTCAATGCCGCTGGCGGCCTGACTGTCGATGGCGAACAAATGATGATCGAACTGATCGAGTATGATGATCAAACCAACCCCGGCGAGACGATCAAAGCCGTTCAGCGTTTGGCGACACAAGATGATGCGCACTTCATCATTGCGCCTTATGGCACCGGCCTGAATCTGGCAGCAGCCCCGCTGTTTGACCGCTATGGTTATCCTCAGATTGCCGTGTCAGCCATCACCGACCAGCAGCCTGAACTGGCTGCACAATTCCCGAATATGTTCTTTACCTTGGGTACGACCACAGCACTGGCCGCCGATGTCGTGAAGGTCCTGAGCGATATGCGTGATGCAGGTCAGATGGGCGACAAAGTAGCGATGGTGAACGTCGCTGATGCTTTCGGTATCGAATTGGCGACGGCTGCAAAACCTCTTTTTGAAGAGGCGGGTTTCGATATCGTGTATGAGACGTCCTATCCGTTGGGCACACAAGACTTGTCTCCGGTCATCAAGGGTGCCGCTGCAGCGGAACCGGACGCTTTCGTGGCATGGTCCTATCCGCCGGACACCTTTGGTCTGACCGAACAGGCAATGATCGAAAACCTGGACGTGAAAGCCTTTTACACCGCTGTTGCAACCCCGTTCCCGGGCTATGGTGCACGCTTCGGCTCAGCCGCAGAGGGTGTTTTGGGCGCCGGTGGCGTTAACCCTGATAGCCCCGCATTCATGGAATATGCCGCAGCACATGAAGCCGTGACAGGCGCGAAACCCGACTATTGGGCCTCGGCGACAACCTATGCGTCGCTCGAAATCCTCGGTCAGTCCATTGAGGCGGTGGGCCTTGATCGGGCTGCGGTGACCGCGCACCTCAGAGAGGCCACTTTTGACACAATCCTTGGGCCGATCAGCTTTGACGAGAACAACTCGAATGCTGATTTCTGGACCGTTGGACAATGGCAAGGTGGCGTTTTCAGAGGTGTCGCATCGCGCGGGCGTGACGGCACAGTGCCGGTCATCCTGAAAGACGGCTGGGAGTAATCCCGCAAGGGGCGGCCTCCGCGCCGCCCCGATCGAACCAACAAAGGAAGCACAGTCTTGGATATTCTGATCACAGGGATCCTGTTGGGCGGCACCTATGCGTTGATCGCGATGGGGCTGAACCTGCAATATGGCGTGGCGCGGATCATGAACCTTGCCAATGGCGAGATTCTGGTGGCTGGCGGCTATTTTGCATTCATTGCCTACACATCTACGCAGCTAAGCCCGCTTTTGACGATCTTTGTGGTCGCGCCAATCGCTTTTGGTTTGAATTGGCTGATTTACGTCCTGATGCTGCAACCTTTGGTCAATCGTGCCAAGAACCGTGGCCAGTTGGAACAAGACAGCATTCTTGCAACGTTTGGGCTGTCCTTCATCGGCGTCGGCCTGATGCTGAGCTTTTTTGGCGGTGACTACTTTTCCTACAGCTTTATGGCGGTTCCGGTGGAACTGCTGGGCAATACCTACGGTGCAAACCGTGTTCTATCTTTCGTTATGGCCGTTCTGATCTGCGGGGCGCTTTATCTTTGGCTGAACCAGTCGCGGGCAGGATTGTCGATCCGCGCGATTGCGACGGCCCCGGCCTCTGCCCGATTGGTCGGGATTGATGTAAAGACACTGTCTGCCCTGGCCTTTGCGCTGGGCGGGGCGGTGACGGCCGTGGGTGGTGCGCTCATCTCGACCTATTTGACGCTTGATGCGTCCACAGGGGTCGTCTTCACGCTCAAGGCGCTGATCATCGTGATCATGGGGGGCGTTGGCGATGTGCGCGGCACAATTGTGGCCGCCTTGCTGTTGGGCGTTCTAGAAACCGTTGTCGCAAGCTTGCTTGATCCCGGTCTCACGCTGGCTGCGGCCTATGTGATGTTTCTGGCCATCCTGCTGTTCCGCCCACAAGGCCTTTTCGGAAAGAAACCGACATGAGCTTGACCGGAACAGATATGCGCAACCTGATCCTGACAGCACTTGCCTTTGGCGTCTGTGCCTTGCTGCCTTTCGGTGACAACGGATATTGGCTGGGGCTTGGCGTGACGATCGCGATGTTTACCACGCTTGCGACCTCCTGGGCGCTCTTTTCCGGGCCAACTCATTATATCAGTCTGGCAACGGCCGCATTCTTTGGCGTGGGCACATATGTTACGGGTCTCGGCATTGATACGCTGCCCTTCTGGTCACTGGTTGGTCTTGCCGGCCTGATTGGTGCAGTGCTCGCTGCGCTTGTTGGTCTTGCGACCTTGCGTTTGTCCGGCGTGTATTTCGTGATCTTTACGCTTGGATTGGCGGAACTCGTCCGTCAGGTCATCACATGGGTCCAGAACAACACTGGCCAGAAAGGGCTTTATGTTCTGACCGATCTGGATGAGGCCGGCATCTATTGGTGGCTCTTGGGGCTTGCCGCGGCTGTCTTTTTGACGGGCTGGCTGATCGGGCGCTCGCGTCTTGGTTTTGCATTGCGCATTATTGGCGACGACGAAACCGTTGCCGCGCATTCCGGCATCAATACGGCGCGTGCAAAGATCCTTTTGTTCATGGTGCCCGGTGCTGTGGCGGCCATGACCGGTGCGATCCTCGCGCCGCGCTATGTCTATATTGAACCGTCGCTTGCCTTTGCGCCCATCTTGTCATTCCAAGTCGTAATCATGGCGCTGCTCGGGGGGGCGTCACGGCTCTGGGGGCCATTGGTCGGGGTGATCCCGTTCACATTCCTGCTGGAAACCGTTTCGTCCAACTTCCCCAACCAGACGACTTTGGTCATCGGTATCGCATTTCTTGTGATCGTCTACCTGCTGCCCAACGGTTTTGTTGGTCTACTTGATAAAGTCCTGCACCGTATCGAAGCGAGTGAGGTTCAGTAGCATGACAAACCATGTCTTATCCCTGCGGGGTGTCACCAAACGGTTTGGCGGTCTTGTCGCTGTCAACGGGATGGATTTTGACGTGGCCGAGCACGAAGTCGTCGGCCTGCTTGGGCCGAACGGTTCGGGCAAGTCGACGACGCTGAACCTCGTGTCAGGTGCGCTGCCACTGACGTCGGGCAATATCACGTTGTGGGGAAGCCGGATTTCCGGCCTGCCAGCACAAACAATCAACCGCAAAGGCGTCAGCAGAACATTCCAACTCGTACGTTTGTTGCCGTCGATGAATGTCCGCGACAATGTCGTTGTCGGTGCTGTCTTTGGCCACCGCCGCCGGTGGGGCCATGACGCGAGCGAGCATGCCGACCATTTGCTGGAAAGGGTTGGCCTTGGCGGCAAGGGCGATCTGTCGTTGGGCCAATTGACCTATATTGATACGAAACGGGTCGAGTTGGCGCGCACTTTGGCAAGTGATCCCAAAGTGCTCTTGCTGGACGAGTGGCTTGCCGGATTGAACCCGACAGAACTGCAGATCGGGATCACCCTGATCAAATCGCTCAGGGATGAAGGCCGCACGATCATTCTGGTGGAACATGTGATGGATGCGATCAGGTCATTGTGTGACCGCTGTGTCGTCATGGCTGCCGGCACGAAGATTGCAGAGGGCACCCCGACACAGGTTCTCTCCGACAAAGAGGTTATCCGCGCCTATTTGGGAGATGACGATGCTTGAGCTGACCAACGTCACAGTCCGCTATGGACAGCACCGTGCCTTGGAAAATGCATCGGTGAATGTCGCCAAAGGCGAAATCGTGGTCATCCTTGGCGCGAATGGTGCGGGGAAATCGACGCTGCTCAAGGCCGCCAGTGGAATTTGCGAAGGCGTCGTCACGGGCGATATCCGCCTCGACGGCACCAATCTTGCAGGCCTTGCGCCACATAAGATTGTTGATGCGGGTCTGGCACTGGTGCCCGAAGGGCGCGGCGTCTTTCCGGATCTGACGGTGCGCGAAAATCTGATTCTTGGGGCCTATTCGGGGCGGGCACGCGATGACGAAAAAATAACGCTTGAGCGGGTTTATGACCTGTTCCCTAAACTGCGCGAGCGCGGCAGCCAGATTGTCGGCACCATGTCCGGTGGTGAACAGCAAATGGTAGCTATTGGTCGTGCGATGATGTCGAACCCGACGATTCTTACGCTTGACGAACCCTCTTTGGGTCTGTCGCCCCTGCTGTCGAAAGAACTGTTTCAAAACCTCGCGCGGGTCCGGGACCTTGGTATCGGGGTGCTCATGGTCGAACAGAACGCCAAGCAATCCTTGGCGATTGCGGACCGCGGTTACCTGATTGAAAACGCGCATGTCGTGCATGAAGACAGCGCCAAGAACCTGATGCGCGACCCCGCTGTTCAGGCAGCCTACCTTGGTGCCGGAAGTGCCGAGACACCAGAAACGCAAAATCCAGCGCCGGATATGCCGGAACCCATGTCCGAGACTTTTGCGATCAGACCGCGCAGTCAAAAAACGCAATCCGCGGACGCGATATTGGGGCGGTCGGTGGCCGATCTTGTCGCGGCGGCCAGCACGCAAAGTGTGAATGTCGCTGCACAAAAACGGCCCGCCGACAGCCGTGGTGCATCAAATATCGACATCCCCGCCGATCGCCTTGCTGCGGCACTTGCAGCAATCGAACGTGGCGCAGCCAACGCCCGCAGTCGGCCAAAGTCATACCACCCATCCAACCGTTATGTGGCGGCACCCGCCCAGCCGGAGACGTCAGAGGCCAAGCCACCCCCTGTGATTGAAGTATACCGTGCGCCCCGCGTTGAAGTTTATCGCCGCCAGGCTGATGGCGCCGGTTTTGAAAGGAAATAAGATGCTCGACTCTCACACCCGGATCAAAGGCATGTTAATCGGCGGAAACTGGGTTTCGGCCAGCCACATGTTTGATGATATCAACCCATCAACCGGAGCGGTCTGGGCACAGATCCCCGAAGGCGGGCGCACTGAAGCCCGCGATGCAATCAGCGCCGCGCAGGCCGCGTTTCCCGCGTGGGCTGCTTTGCATTTTCAGGATCGCGCGCGGATCCTGCTGAAAGCTGCGGATGTCTGGGAAGCCCGCAAGATGGATTATGTCGCCGCAGCACAAGCCGAGGGTGGCGGATGGTTTGGCAAGGGAATGTTCGAGGCAGGCTACGTGCCAGAGGTTTTTCGTGCGGCCGCTGCGATGTGTTACAATGCGGTTGGTGAAATGCTGCCGTCCCAGCACGGCAAAGTGTCGATGGTCGAACGCGTCCCGATGGGCGTGGTCAGTGTCATCAGCCCATGGAATATGCCTGGCATCCTGACGTCGCGCGGATTTGCCTTTCCTCTGGCAGCGGGAAATACGATTGTCCTGAAACCTTCAGAAGACACCCCCTACGCGGGGGGGTTATTCTTTGCCGAAGTGATGGAAGAGGCAGGGATCCCCAAGGGCGTCTTTAACGTTGTGACCTGTTCACGCGACCGCGTTGGCGAAATGGGCGACGAATTGGTCGAAAACCCCTTAGTCAAAGGCGTCTCTTTTACGGGTTCTACGCCTGTCGGGCGTCAGATCGCGGCCAAAGCGGGTGCACACCTCAAAAAGGCATGTGTCGAGCTTGGCGGCAAGGACAGTCTGATTGTGCTGGAAGACGCCGACATGGAGCGGGCGACATCGGCGGCGAGCTTTGGCAGCTTCATGCATCAGGGCCAGATCTGTATGTCTGTCGAGAAGGTACTGGTGCACGAAAGCATTTATGTCGACTTCCTGCGCCAATTCGTGGCCCGCGCGGCGAAGCTCAAAACAGGCGATACCGCTGACAAGTCCAACGTCATTGGCCCGCTGATCAACGACAGGCAGGTCGAGCGCGTGAAGTTCCAGATCGAAGACGCCCTTGCAAAAGGCGCCAAGGTGGTGTTGGGCGGCAGAGTCTGGGACCGTTTCGTGGAACCCACGATCCTGACCAATGTGACACCCGATATGGCCGTCTGGCAGGATGAAACCTTTGGTCCTGTGGCCGTTGTCGTCCCCTTCCGTACCGATGCTGAGGCCATCGCGCTGAATAATGATACCGAATACGGGCTGAGTTCCGGGATTATCACTGCCGATGAAAACCGTGCGCTGGAAATGTCGCGCAAGCTGGAAACCGGCATGTGCCACGTGAATTGTTCGTCAGTGAATGATGAGCCACACGTGCCGTTTGGTGGCAGCAAAGCCTCTGGCGTCGGCAAACACGGCGGGAAATGGTCGATGGAGACCTTTACCGAAACGCGCTGGATCACGCTCGAACGTGGCGGGCGCCCCTTCCCGCCGGTATTTTGATATGAGCTGGGAACGCGCGCCCTTGTTGAAGGGCAAAACGATTATTGTAACAGGTTCTGCGTCCGGCATCGGTTTGGAGACAGCCCGTGTCTGTACCGCCATGGGTGCGAAGGTGCTCGGCGTCGATGTGACCAAACGCTTCGACCATGTGGAGGAATTCTACCGCGCGGATTTGTCTGACGGGGCAACATTGGACGCCTTGATCGACGTGTTGCCAAATGGCATCGACGGCATTGCCAATATTGCAGGTTTGCCGCCCACGGCCCCTGCAGAGAAAGTGCTTGCTGTGAACCTTTTCGGGCTGAAGCACCTGACGCTTGGCCTGATCCCGAAACTGAACAACGGCGCCAGCATCGTCAATTTGGCTTCACTTGCAGGTTTTGGCTGGCCTGATGCGATCCCGAAAATCCGCGCGAGCGAGAATGTGCATGTGGACGACACGGCACGTTTTGCAGCCGAGCATCAAATCACGAATGAAGGCGGGCGGAGCTATTTCTTTTCAAAAGAAGCCTTGATTGCATGGACCATGCAAAACCGCTGGACGTGGCGCGATCGCGGCATTCGCATGAACACCGTAAGCCCGGGCCCTGTCGATACGCCCATTCTGGGTGATTTTCTGGAAACGCTCGGTGCGCGCGCCGAAGAGGATGCCCGTGTCATGGACCGCCCGGGCACACCACAAGACCTTGCACCGATTATCGCGTTCTTGTTGTCGGATATGACAGCATGGATCCGCGGCACCAATATTCCCGCTGACGGCGGCATGTCATCAAACATCCTGTGCGAGATGCACGGGCTGTCATCATAAAGGAGGCCAACTCATGTCTGCTCTGGCTTGGATCATTATCGTTCTCATCATTGCCGCGATCATCATCGCTTTGGCTGCATCCTTCTATCAACGCGCCACAAATGAAGTGGCGCTTGTCAGGACTGGTCTTGGTGGCCGGCGGGTTGTGATAGACGGCGGAACGCTCGCGATCCCCTTCTTTCACGAGATCAATCGGGTCAATATGCAAACCTTGCGCATGGATGTCGCGCGCGCGGGCGAGTCGTCCTTGATTACCAAGGACAGGCTCCGCGTCGATGTCGGTGCCGAGTTTTACGCCAGCGTGACGCCGAATGATGATGCCGTCACCCGCGCGGCACAGACACTCGGCAAGCGGGTCTTTCAACCCGATCAGCTCAAAAGCCTGATCGACGGGATGATGATTGATGCCCTCCGCTCTGTCGCTGCGCAAATGACGATGGACGAGCTCCATGAGAACCGCGCGGTCTTTGTGAAGCAGGTGCGTGAGGCTTTGACAGACACCTTGGCGAATTACGGTTTGCAGCTTGATTCCGTATCGCTGACGGCGCTCGACCAAACACCTTTTGCAGCATTGGACGAGAATAACGCCTTCAACGCGGTCGGGATGCGCAAGCTGGCGGAAGTCATCGCGCAATCCAAGAAAGAACGTGCCGAGATTGAAGGGGACAGTCAGGTCAGCGTTGCCCGTGCCGCGATGGAATCTGAGCGCCGCAAACTCGAAATCAACCTCGAACAGCGTCGCGCGGAAATTGCCCAGACACAAGAGATCGAAACACTGATGGCTGCGCAGCTTTCGGAAATCGCGGCACGCAAGGCCGATAGCGAACGTGCAGTTGCGCAATCCCGCATCCAGATGGAAAAGGATATTGCGTCAGCTGACATCGCGAAAGAGCAGGCACTGCGGACAGCCGAAATTGCGCAAGCGCTGGCGCTTGAAGCGGCTGAGCAAGACCGCGCAATCTCCCTTGCCGCAAAATCACAAGAAGAGAGCCGCGCGCATGCGAGCGCTGACACCGCTCGCATTGAGGCCGTGAAAGCGGCAGAAGCCGTCCAGACCGCGCGCCAGATGGCCGAGGCCGAGCGGCGCAAGGCCTTGGCATTGATCGCAGCGCAGGAGCAGGCAGAAGCTGCCGCCGCCCGCGCCAAGATTGCCGCTGCCAGCGATAAAGCAACTGCCGCAGACAAAACCGCGGCCAAGCGCGAAGAGGCAGAAGCACTCAAGGCGATGAAACTTGCCGAAACAGAGGCCAACCTGGCGCAGATCAACGCTGAAAACGCGCGCTCCGAAGCGCAGGTGGCTATGGAGCTCGAGCTGGCGCGCCTTCAGGCGCTGCCCAAGATCCTTTCTGAAATGGTGAAACCGGCAGAAAAGATAACCGGGATATCGATCAACCAGATGAGCGGTCTCGGACGGACAGGTAGCGAAGGTTCAACCTCGCCAATCAATCAAACAGTGGATGCGATCATGGACATGGCTGTTTCGCTCCCTGCGCTTAAAAAGCTGGGTGAGAATATCGGTATTGAAGTCGATACGAACCTGTTGAAAACACCCCCAAAGCCAAAAGATGAAGTGTAGCGATAGCGCGTTGCGGTGGACGGCAGCTGTGAGCATCGCGTGGAGGCTTTTGCAGAGGGTTGCACGTCAAGATTGCTGACGTCTTGATGCCGTTTGTATTGTTGGACCACGTTTGGGGATTGTGCCGTGTTGCTACGCTGCCGATTTTGTCGTTATTGCTTCCGGAGTGCTCCCAGTGCATCTTTCGGCACGCCACCGGCCACCTGATAGTGGCTGTTATCGTGTTGTTCTGGGTGGGGTTTGTTGGTTGCGGGAGTAGGATTTGAACCTACGACCTTCAGGTTATGAGCCTGACGAGCTACCGGGCTGCTCCATCCCGCGCTACCGTGTTGCAGT